>JAEUOG010000062.1 GCA_016790815.1 Dechloromonas sp. | reverse complement strand
GCCGCTCGGCGCTGGCTTCTCCATCGGCGCGGGCCCGGCGCTGGCGATGGTCCTCATGGACAACGGCAACACCGACCGCAACCTCTTCGGCTACGGCGCCGTCGCCGGCCTCAACTTCCGCGCCGGCATGTTCTACGCCGGTACCGACATCCGCTACCTGAACACCAACGAACGCGACCGCGTCCAGTTCGAAAACTGGACCTGGCTGGCCAAGGTCGGCGTCAATTTCTGATCCGTCACCCCGCACACCCCAAGGCGGCCCGCGTGGCCGCTTTTTTCTTGCAAAAAAGAACCGCGAAAAAAACGGACCCGAAGGTCCGCCAAAGGGTTGACGCAGGAATCCTGTTGCCCGAGGTGTTTCCGTATGCCGAACCCGCAGAGAAGATTGTTGTCGCTCAGAACAGTTCGTCGCCACTCATGCCGGCGATGGCCGCATCGCCGGCCTTGACCGTCTCGGCATACGCAGCGGCCTGCGGCAGCAGCTGGTCGGCGTAGAAGCGGGCGGTGGCGACCTTGGCGCGGTAGAAGGGCAGATCGCCCTCGCCCTTGTCGAGATAGCCGCTGGCAGCCAGTGCGGCCTTGCCCATCATCCAGCCGCCGGTCACGGTCACCGCCAGATGCAGATAGGGCACGGCGGCGGTGAGCACGCCCGACAGACCGCTCTTGGCATTGGCGGCCAGCCATTCGGTGGCGTCCGTCCAGGCCTTGAGGGCGCTGCCGAGCCGCTGGCCGATGGCCTGCAGTTCCGGTTTGCCGCTGGCACCCAGGGCCTTGGCCGTGGCATGAACTTCCCCGAAAACGATCTTGGCGGTCGCACCCTGATCGCGCATCAGCTTGCGGAACAGCAGGTCATTGGCCTGGATGCCGGTGGTACCTTCGTAAATGGTGGTGATGCGCGAGTCGCGCCAGTGCTGGGCGGCGCCGGTTTCTTCGATGAAGCCCATGCCGCCGTAGATCTGGATGCCCAGCGAGGTAACCTCGATACCCATTTCGGTGCCGCCGCCCTTGACGATGGGGATCATGAACTCGGCGAGCCACAGCTGGCGCTTGCCTTCTTCAGTGTGCCCTGCTGCATGGGCCCGGTCGAGCAGGCCGGAGGCGTAGTAGGCCATGGCGCGGCAGGCTTCGACACGGCATTTCATGAGCATCAGCATGCGACGTATGTCCGGGTGCTTGTCGAGCGTGACCAGCGCTTCGCCAGTGACCGCATCGCGGCCCTGCTTGCGTTCACGGGCGTAGCCAAGGGCCTGCTGGTAGGCACGCTCGCCGAGCGCGATGCCCTGCAGGCCGACGCCGAGGCGGGCTTCGTTCATCATGATGAACATGTATTCGAGGCCGCGATTGGCTTCGCCGAGCAGGTAGCCGACAGCGCCGCCATTGTCGCCATAGGCCATGACACAGGTCGGGCTGGCGTGGATGCCGAGCTTGTGTTCGATGGAAACGCAATGCGCATCGTTGCGGGCGCCGAGCGAGCCGTCGCCGTTCACGAGGAACTTGGGCACCAGGAACATCGAAATGCCCTTCACGCCGGCCGGCGCATCGGGCAGACGGGCGAGCACGAGGTGGACGATGTTGTCCGTCATGTCGTGGTCGCCGTAGGTGATGAAAATCTTCTGTCCGAAAACACGGTAGCTACCGTCAGCCTGCGGTTCGGCGCGGGAGCGGATCAGCGCGAGGTCGGACCCGGCTTGCGGCTCGGTCAGGTTCATCGTGCCGGTCCATTGGCCGGTGATCATCTTTTCGAGGTAGATCGCCTTCAGCTCGTCGCTGGCACAGGTGATGAGCGCTTCGACGGCGCCCGTGGTGAGCAAGGGGCCGAGCGAGAACGACAGGTTGGCTGAGCAGACCATCTCCTTGACGGCGACGCCCAGCGAGTCGGGCAGTCCCTGTCCGCCAAAATCGGCCGGCGACGAGACGCCGTTCCAGCCTGCCTCGCAGAAGGCCTTGTAGGCTTCCTTCCAGCCCGCCGGCGTGGTGACGCCATTGGGCGTCAGCTTGCAGCCTTCCTTGTCGCCGATGCGATTGAGGGGCGCGAGGACTTCGCCGGTGAACCTGGCGGCCTCGTCGAGAATGGCATCGGCGAGATCGGGCGTGGCGTCCTCGTAGCCGGGCATCTGGCTCAGCTCCTTGAAGCCGGCCAGTTCGTCCATGACGAAACGCATGTCTTTTACGGGCGCACGGTAGTCGCTCATTGTGTCTCTCTCCTTTTTATTTTTTCAGAATGGATTGCTGCACAGCGCCGCTTTGGCGGCCTTGTATTCCTGCTTGAGGCGAGCAGCCAGGTCGGCGGTCGGCATCACGTCATCAATGGTGCCAACGCCCTGCCCGGCGCCCCAGATGTCTTTCCAGGCCTTGGCGGCCGTCGCGCCACCGAAGTTCATCGACGTCTTGTCCTTTTCCGGCAGATTGGCGGGGTCGAGGCCGGCGGCGACGATGCTCTTTTTCAGATAGTTGCCATGCACGCCGGTGAAATACGGGGTGTAAACCACGTCGACCGCAGCAGAATCGACGATCGCCTGTTTGTAGGCATCAAGCGCATGTGCTTCGGCGGTGGCAATGAAACGCGTGCCGATGTAAGCAAAATCGGCGCCCATCGCCTGCGCGGCGAGAATGGCGCTGCCGTTGGTAATGGCCCCGGAGAGCGCAATCGGGCCGTCGTAAAACTTGCGGATCTCGCCGACCAGCGCAAATGGGCTGAGCATGCCGGCATGCCCGCCAGCCCCGGCGCAGACCAGGATGAGCCCATCGACGCCGGCCTCGAGTGCCTTTTCGGCATGGCGCACGCTGATCACGTCATGAAAGACCTTGCCGCCGTAGGCATGCACGGGCGGCACGATCTGCGTCGGTGCCGACAGGCTGGTGATGATGAGCGGCACCTCGTGCTTCACGCAGAGCGCCATGTCGTGTTCCAGACGCTCGTTGGACGGATGGATGATCTGATTGACGGCAAACGGTGCGGCATTCGGGTCGACCGCCAACTCGGCCTTGATACGGGTCAGCCAATCGTCGAGCACCTCCATCGGCCGCGCGTTGAGCGCCGGAAACGAGCCGATCAGGCCGGCCTTGCACTGGGCGATGACAAGGTCGGGGTTGGAGACGATGAACATCGGCGCGCAAATGACAGGCAGCGCGAGGTTCCTGTTCAGTGATTCCGGAATCGGCATCAGGCCCCCTCTTTCAGCGCGCGACGCAGGATCTTGCCGACGTTGGTGCGCGGCAGGTCGTCGCGGAATTCGACGTGCTTCGGAATCTTGTAGCCGGTGAGCAAGCCACGGCAGTGCTCGATGAGCATGCGTTCGGTCACCTTCGGGTCCTTGCGGACTACGAAGATCTTGACCGCTTCGCCGGAGTTCTCGTCAGCCACGCCGATTGCCGCCACATCGCTGACACCGGGGTGCATGGCAACGACTTCCTCGACCTCGTTCGGATACACGTTGAAGCCGGACACCAAAATCATGTCCTTCTTGCGGTCGACCAGGAAAACGAAGCCTTTCTTGTCGACGTAGCCCATGTCGCCGGTACGTAAAAAACGATCCGGGTAGAAGGCTAAGTCGGTTTCGTCCTGCCGCTGCCAGTAGCCTTTCATGACTTGCGGCCCACGGATGCAGATTTCACCGATCTGCCCTTGCGGGACCTCGGCACCGTAGTCGTCACGGATGGAGACTTCAGTCGAGGAAATCGGCAGGCCGATGGAACCGTTGAAATCACCCATATCGAGCGGGTTGATGGTGGCTGCCGGCGATGTTTCGGTCAAGCCGTAGGCCTGCAGCAGCGGGGTTCCGGTGACCTTCTTCCAGCGTTCGGCAACCGGTCCCTGCACCGCCATGCCGCCACCGAGGGTGACACGCATGGTCGAGAAATCCAGCTTGGTGAAATCGTCGTTGTTGAGCAAGGCATTGAACAGCGTATTGACGCCGGTCACCACGGTCACCGGATACTTGCCCCATTCCTTGACAAAGCCCGGAATGTCACGCGGATTGGCGATCAGCAAGTTGCGCGCGCCGATCATCAGGAAGGTCAGGCAGTTCGCCGTCAGCGCGAAGATGTGGTACAGCGGCAAGGCGGTGATGATGAACTCCTCGCCTTCGCGCACGACTGGCTTGATCCAGCTGTAGGCCTGGGTCACGTTCGAGGCGATGTTGGCGTGGGTCAACATGGCCCCCTTGGACACGCCCGTCGTGCCGCCCGTGTATTGCAGGAAGGCGATATCGTCCTGGTTCAGCGTCACCGGTTGCCAGCCATGGCTACGGCCGGAGGACAGGGCACTGTTGAAGCCGATGGAACCGGGCAGTTTCCAGGCCGGTACGAGTTTTTTCACGTGACGCACGACAAAATTGACGATGATGCCCTTGAGACCGAGCATCTCACCCATGGGCGTGACGATGACGTGCTTGATCGCCGTGTGGGCAATGACCTGCTCCAGCGTATGCGCGAAATTCTCGACGATGACGATGGCCACCGAGCCCGAATCCTTGAGCTGATGTTCGAGTTCGCGCGGCGTGTAGAGCGGGTTGCAATTGACGACGACGCAACCGGCGCGCAGGGTACCGAACAGCGCCACCGGGTATTGCAGCAGGTTGGGCATCATGAGCGCGACGCGGTCGCCCTTCTTCAGGCCCTTGGCCTGCAGCCAGCCGGCGAAGGCCTTGCTCTCTTCATCGAGCTGGCGATAGGTCATCGCCTTGTCCATGCTGATATAGGCAACCTTGTCGGCGAAGGTCGCGCATGCCTTTTCAAAGAGCGCGACGAGCGACGGAATGTGATCGATGTCGATGACCGCCGGCACGCCATTCGGATAGCTTTGTAGCCAGATTCTTTCCATGATTGTCTCCTCAGTTTGCCGACTTAACTGCCGAGCAATGCCTTCTTCAACGAAGCATCCGCCGGTTTGTCACCCAACCAGACCTTGAGCAGCGCCTTCGCGAAGCCAGCGCCGGCCACCTTGCCGCGTGTTTCCCCGTTGAGGCCGACCACTACGCCGTCTACGGAGAAATCAATAGTGATGGTATCGCCTTCGCGGGCCTTGCCGATAGCCTTCATGATCGCCGCCAGCGCATCGGCTTGCGGTTTCATCTCGGCCAGCTCGGCAGGCGTGTGGTTGTTTTTCAGCCCTTCATCAAGCGCCGAGTTCAGCGAATCGGCATCGAGGTCACGCATCATGCGCATGACCATGCGGCGCGGCTGCGTGCTGTCATAGATCGCCGCCGGCGTGGTCGCCTTCTGGCCGACATAGAGCGCACCGACATAGACCTTGATGAAAACCTTGCTGCGCAGCCCGGCACCATTGAGCACCAGATCGCTGTTGCCGACGCGGACCCTGTCGTCCACCTTCACGCCGGCAACTTCGGCTGCGTGCAGGCCAGGCGCAGCTAGCAGGGCGACCACCAGTGCCGCCCGGCAGATTGTTGTTGTAGCCATCATCATTTGTCTCCTCCACCGCTCTTTTGTCGGTAGTAATGTTTATCGGCGATGTATACCGTGCGTTCGACGACGGTATGCACGGTGCCATGCCTGTCTTTCAATTCGACCTCATAAGTCCGCTCAAGCTCCGGGTTTTTCGCGAGTTCTGAGCGGATTGCAGCCACTTCGTGATCACTCAGCACAAAATCGGCATATAGCGTGGAGAAGCCCGGCTTGCGATACCGGATGCTCGCCGCCTTGTCCCAGACGATATACCCGTCGCCCAGCGCCGCCATGAGCATCATCGGGTGCGCCCCGTCGGTGATCGCGAACAGCGAACCACCGTAGAGCGAACCGACGATGTTTTTCGTTTTCCAGTTCAACGGCAGGGAAACCCGGATGTGGCGCAAATCCTGCGCGACATGGGTCACCCAGCCACCCGTACCGCGAAAGGCCGGATGAAAATTGAAGCCCAGACGCACCATGCGTGCCCGCCAGGTCGGCGAAAGTTTGGCCAGCCAGGCGGGTTTCATGATGTCAATTTTGGCCATTTTTTCGGGTTGACCGTGGCATTCGCGGATTTCCTTAAATCCGCTCGATGATGCCGGCGGCACCCATGCCGGTGCCAATGCACATCGTCACCATGCCGTACTTGCCGCCGGTGCGCTGCAGGCCATGCACGACGGTGGCGATGCGGATGGCGCCGGTAGCCCCGAGCGGGTGGCCGAGGGCGATAGCGCCACCGAGCGGGTTCACCTTGGTCGGATCGATGCCAAGTTCCTGCATCACCGCGATCGACTGCGCGGCGAAGGCTTCGTTGAGCTCGATCCAGTCCAGTTGATCCTGAGTGATGCCGACCTGCGCCAGCACCTTGGGGATCGCTGCGATTGGCCCGATGCCCATGATCTCGGGCGCCACGCCACCCACGGCGTAACCGGCAAAGCGGGCCAGCGGCGTCAGGTTGTGTTCGCGCAGGATCTTCTCGGAAACCAGCATGACCGCGCCGGCACCATCGGACATCTGCGATGAATTACCCGCCGTGACGGAACCGCGCGCATGGAAAACCGGCTTGAGCTTGGCCAGCTTGTCGAGCGCCGAATCCGGGCGCGGACCTTCGTCGGTATCGACGATGCGCTCGCGGATGCGGATTTCGCCGGAGGCCAGATCGGGCAAGCTTTCGCGAACCGTGTAGGGTGAAATCTCGGCCTTGAAGTGACCGGCGGCAATCGCCGCACAGGCCCGGCGATGCGACTCGACGGCAAAGGCGTCCTGTGCCTCGCGACTCACCTTCCACTGGTTGGCCACCTTTTCGGCGGTCAGGCCCATACCGAAGGCGATCCCGAGGTTTTCCTCTTTCGCGAAAATGGCCGGGTTCATCGACGTCTTGTTGCCCATGATCTGCGGCATGACACTCATCGACTCGGTGCCGCCGGCGATCATCACATCGGCCAGGCCGAGGCGAATCTGATTGGCGGCATCGGCCACCGCCTGCACCCCGGAGGAGCAGAAGCGGTTGATGGTGATGCCCGGCACGGTGATCGGCAGCCCGGCCAGCAAGAGGCCGATGCGGGCGACGTTCATGCCCTGCTCGCCTTCCGGCATGGCGCAGCCGACAATGACATCGCCGATCAGCGCGGGATCGATACCCGGCACCTGAGCGACGACCGATTTGATGGCATGGGCCAGCATGTCGTCCGGCCGAACGTTTTTGAACACGCCGTTTTTCTTGGCCACCGGCAGACGGGTGGCGGCGACGATGTAAGCGTCTTGAATCTGTTTGCTCATTTTTCTATGTCTCCTCGAAGAGAGGGATTCCATGTCGGCGCTGCGCCAGAACGCGAAGCCTGCGCGCAGACAGTGCGATTCGCACGGCAAGCGGCGGCGACAAAGTCATGGCGCGGCGAGGACATGGAATTAGTTACGCAGTGGTTTGCCGGTATCGAGCATGTGCTTGATCCGGGCCTGGGTCATGGGGTCTTTCAGCAGTTCGACGAACAGACGGCGCTCGACGGTGATCAGCCATTCCTCATCGACCAGGCTGCCCGTCTCGACCTCGCCACCGCACAGGGCAATGGCGGCCGATTTGGCGACCTTGTAGTCGTGGGGGGAAATCATGTCGCCTTCCTTCATGTTCACGAGCATCATCTCGAATGTGGCGATGCCGTTCTTGCCGGCAACCGGAATGGCGCGCGGCATCGGCGGCGGGGCGTAACCGGCGTCGGCCATGGCGCGGGCTTCGCGGATGGCCACGAAAAGCAATTCGTTGGCGTTGAACAGGATGGTGTCGGACGGCTTGGCAAAGCCAAAATCCACAGCCTCGACCGCGCTCGTCGCCACCTTGGCCATGGCGATGGTCATGAAAGCATTTTGCAGATAGTTGAAGACTTCGCCCGGCACATTCGACTGTGCTGCCCAGTCAGCCGCGCGCACGGCAAATTCCTTGCAGCCGCCACCAGCCGGAATCAGGCCGACACCGGCTTCGACCAGACCAATGTAGCTTTCAAGCGCCATGACGCGCTTGCCGGCATGCATGACAAACTCGCAACCGCCGCCCAGCGCCATACCCTGTACCGCGGCCACGGTCGGCACCTGCGCGTATTTGAGCGTCTGCGAGGCACGCTGGAATTTCTCGACGGTCTGTTCGAGCAGATCGAACTGGCCGGCAGCAATAGCTTCCGTCACTTGCGCCAGATTGGCGCCAACGGCGAACGGCGCTTCGTGCCAGATCACCACGCCATCGAGCGTCGTTTCGGCATGGCGCACGGCGGCGATGACGCCATCGAGCACCTCGTTGCCAATGGTATGCATCTTCGACTTGACAGAAATGATGCCGATTTTCCCGTCGACCGCAGGCAGCGTCCACAAACGCACACCGTCGTTTTCGTACAGCGTTTCACCGGATTTCTGGGGCGTTGCGCCAGCCTCACCGAGCACGCGCTCCGGAAAGAGCTGACGCTGATAGACAGGCAATGCCGAGCGGGCAACGTAGGCATTCTTGCTGGCCGAATACGAACCCTGTGCGGTATGCACGCCGCTACGTCCGGCATCCAGCACCCAGGCCGGCAGGGGCGTGGCGCTCATGGCCTTACCGGCTGCGATGTCGGCAGCGATGGCCTGCGCGATGTCGCTCCAGCCAGCGGCCTGCCAGGTTTCGAACGGCCCCTGCGACCAGCCGAAGCCCCAGCGCATGGCCAGGTCGAGGTCACGCGCGTTATCGGCAACATTCTCCAGCTGCACGGCGGCGTAGTGGAAAATGTCGCGGAAAATGGCCCACAGGAATTGGGCTTGCGGGTGCGCCGAAGCGCGCAGAGCAGCGAACTTCTCGGCCGGATTTTTCATCTTGAGGATGGCGTCGACCTCCTCTGCCACTTCGCCAGCCGACTTGCGGTAATCCTGCGCCTTCAGGTCAAGTACCTGAATTTCCTTGCCTTGCTTACGGAAGATGCCGCAACGGGTTTTCTGGCCGAGCGCGCCCTGGGCGATCAACGCCTGCAGCCAGGCCGGATTGGTGAAATAGGCATGCCAAGGATCATTCGGCAGCGTGTCCTGCATGGTCTTGACGACATGAGCCAGCGTATCGAGGCCGACGACATCAGCGGTGCGATAGGTGGCGCTCTTGGGACGGCCGATCTTCGGTCCGGTCAGCGCGTCGACTTCATCGAAGCCGAGACCGAAAGCCTGCGTGTGATGCATGACCGCCAAAATCGAAAACACGCCGATGCGGTTGGCGACGAAATTCGGCGTATCCAGTGCGCGGATGACGCCCTTGCCCAGACGCGAGGTCAGCCAGGTTTCCAGCGCATCGAGCGTGCTGCTGTCGGTGCTCTGCGTACCGATGATCTCGACCAGATGCATGTAGCGCGGCGGATTGAAAAAGTGAATGCCGCAGAAGCGCGGCCGAACCGCCTCCGGCAGCCCCTGCGCCAGCGCATTCATCGACAGGCCGGAGGTATTGGAGGCGACGATGGCGTTCGGCGCGAGATGCGGCGCAATCTTGGCGTAGAGGTCGTTCTTCCAGTCCATGCGCTCGGCGATGGCCTCGATGACCAGATCGCACCCGGCGAGCAGCGGCAGGTGCTCGTCGTAATTCGCGGCGTCAATGAACTGCAGCTTGCCCTTGCTGGCCAGTGGCGCCGGATCCAGCTTTTTTAAGCCATCAAGGGCCTTGTTGACGATTCCGTTCTTGTCGCCCTCCTTGGCCGGCAGGTCGAACAGCACGACCGGCACGTTGGCGTTGGCGAGGTGCGCAGCAATCTGCGCCCCCATCACGCCAGCGCCCAGAACGGCCGCCTTCTTCACGATCAGCTTGTTCAATTGCATCTCCTTTTAGTCTCTTATTTTCCGCTTCTTCAAATTAAAACGAACGTATGAATTATAGGTCAGCCACTTCTGCGGTCAACCGGAATTTTGGGCAAATTTACAAAAAAATCCCCGGACTGGCCGGGGATTAAATATTGTTGGTAAGCGCTGAGTCAGAAGTTGTAGTTCAGTTGCATACCCAGACTGTCGACGCTGGTCTTGAAATCGCCGCGTATAACCTGGACCGTGTTGCCCGCAGGGAATTGAACTGCACGCGCAGTATCGGCACTGGCAAAGAAGATGTGGGTGTAACCCATGTCGATCGAGGCCGTCTTGGAAAGCTGATATCGTGCGCCAACGGACAGCCAGGTGCGATCCGAGTCAGGCAGCGTCATGGTTCGGTCAGCCGCCGACTTGACCGGCGACTTGTCGTAGGCAACACCGAACTTCAGTTTCCAGGCTTCATTTAGCTGGTAGTTTCCGCCCAGACCAATACGCCACGTGTCCTGGAAGTTGTAGCTTAAGGCACTGAGGTTTGCACCCGTAGCCTTGTTCTTCAGCTGAATCTGATCGATGACGCTCCAGTTGGTCCAAGTGAAATCGGCCAATACTTCCAGGCGGTCGCCCACTTTCTGCGACAAGGCCAGCGATGCATTGGCCGGCGTCTTCAACACAGCCTCGATTTCGACGTTTGCCAGCAGCGGGCTGCCAAAGCCGGTCACGGTAGTTCGTTGATCACCCTGCAGGTTAAACTCAAGCTCGGAGCGATAGCTTAGGCCGATACGGGTCGTCGGGGTGACCTGGAGCATCACGCCAAGGTTGTAACCAAAGGCCCAGTCATCGCCTTCTAGATCCAGTTGATTGTTTCCAGCAATCGCAGGCGCAGAAGCAAAAGCCAGGCCCTGCTTGAAGTGGGTTGCGTTATACGCAACATTGACACCACCACCGAGCGAAATCATGTCGTTGACCTTGTAGGCGACCGACGGATTGAAGTTGATCTGCTCGATGTTGGCGTAAAAACCGGCATTCCGTCCGACAAAGCTGAAATCGTATTCAGTGACATTGCCGAAAGTCGGCGAAATGCCCATGCCAAGCCACAGTTTGTCGCTCACCGAATAAGCCCAGTAACCAAACGGGATCAACGATGTTCCCCCGGCATCGCCACCATCCGTCGTTCCCAACGGGAAGCCGGCTGAAGGAGTTGAACCGTTGTTCGAAAACTTGATCGAGCGATGCAGGATCGTTCCACCCAGCGCGACGTTGTGTCCCTTCGGCAGATAGGTCATACCAGCCGGGTTCCACATGACTGTACCGGCATCCTCTGCCGCTGCGGCAGCGCCTGCAAACGCATTGCCGTTGCCGGAACCTGTCTGGTTTTGCAACTGGAAGCCCGCTGCAGCGGCGCTGCCGGAAAATGCGATGGTAATGAGCGCCGGTATGAGGCGCAGGGTAATTGCTCTATTCATTGGTTCGTCTCCTGTTTTGTTATATGGGTAAATAAGCACCCACTACTGCTACTACGATTAAATCTCAAACATGCGTGTGAAACACTGTTTGAAATAAAATATTTCAAACGTTCGTTGGAAATAAACAACACTATT
The DNA here is from genome assembly GCA_016790815.1 of Dechloromonas sp. Lineage (GTDB taxonomy): Bacteria > Pseudomonadota > Gammaproteobacteria > Burkholderiales > Rhodocyclaceae > Azonexus. The sequence goes on along the minus strand of JAEUOG010000062.1, from coordinate 13,193 downwards.
ACCCTGCGGTCTGCCGAAAGTGAATCGGCCCGCCGGTGAAAGGGGCGAAGCCGGTTCCGAAGATCACCCCGGCGTCAGCCAGTTCCGGGTCTGCAACCACACTATCGGCAACCAGTTTTTCAACGCGGTCGATAAGCGGCGTGACCAGCCGGTCGGCCAATCCTGCAGGAATGCTGCCCGCTGCCGCCTTTGCAGCATTGCCGGAGGACCAGTCGTAAAAGCCCTGCCCGCTCTTCTTGCCAAGCTGACCTTTCTCGACGCGCTCGATCAGGCAACGCGGCGCATCGGCCCCGCCGGCCAGTTGCTTGCCGGCGGCCATGGCGATGTCGAGGCCGACGGTGTCGACCAGCTCAATCGGCCCCATCGGCATGCCGAAGGCGAGCATGGCTTCGTCGACCGTTTCCGGCGAAATACCCTCGTCGACCGCTCGCATGGCTGCCAACATGTAGGGAGCCAGCACGGCATTGACCAGGAAGCCCGGCTCGCTCTTTACCGGCAGCGGCAGTTTGTCGATCTGTTTTACAAAGGCACAGGCGGCCTGCACGGCGGCCGGGTCCGCGCCCTCGGCTTCGACCACCTCGACCAGCGGCATCATCGCCACCGGGTTGAAGAAGTGGATGCCGACTAGGCGTTCCGGCTTGCTCAGCACCGTGCGCAGATCTTCGAGCCTGAGGCTGGAGGTGTTGGTAGCGAGTACGGCACCCGGCTTCATGCGCGGTTCGAGCGATTTGAGCAGCGCGTGCTTGGCCTCGACGTTTTCGAAGATAGCTTCGATGACCACCTCGGCGTGGGCGACGCCATCGCCGTTCGGGTCTGGGATCAGGCGGTCGAAGGCGTCGCGGATCTTGAGCGGCTCGCGCAGGCGTTTGGTGAACAGGGCGTGGGCGCGCTTGAGCGCCGGGGCGATTCGCTCGAGCGTCTGGTCCTGCAGCGTGACCGTCATCCCGCGCAGGGCGCACCAGGCGGCGATGTCACCACCCATGACACCGGCGCCGATGACGTGCACGCGATTGGCCTTGAAGTCAGACGCCTTGCCGAAGCCCTTGAGCCGTTCCTGCAGGTGATAGACGCGAACCAGATTGCGCGCTGTCGGCGAGGTGATGATGCGGTCGACGACCTCCGGCGCCGCCAGGGCATTGCCGTCGTGCTTCTGCCACAGGTCGATGATGGCGTAGGGCGCCGGGTAGTGTTCCGGCCGCGCTTTTTTGGCCACCTGCTTGCGCGCGCCGTTGGCGACGATGGATTTCAAAGGGCCGGCCATCAACCGCTGCATGAAGGGCAACGGCCGGCGCGGCTGGCCTGACACGAGCAGTTGGCGGGCTGCCATCTCCATGACGCGCGGCGGGACGCAGTCGTCGGCCAGGCCCATCATCTTGGCGCGCTTGGCGTCGATGGTCTTGCCGGTGAGCATCATGTCGAGTGCGGCTGCCGGGCCGACACGCTTGGGTAGCCGCAGCATGCCGCCCCAGCCGGGGAAGATGCCGAGCATGACTTCAGGCAGGCCCATCTTGGTGCCGGATTCGTCGACCGCCAGCAGGTAGCGACAGGCCAGCGCCATCTCCAGGCCGCCACCCAGGCAGTGGCCACGAACCAGCGCCAGCGTCGGATAGGACACGGCGGCCAGCCGGTTTAACAGGTTCCAGCCGCGCGTGACGAGCGCCCGGCCTTTTTCAGCGGAATCGAGTTGCGAGAATTCCTGAATGTCGGCGCCGGCGATGAAGCCAGCCTCCTTGCCGGAACGGACAATCAGACCCTTGGGTGGCTGCTTGTCGAGTTGATCGAGAATTTCGCCGAATTCGGCCATCACCTCGGCCGACAGCGAGTTGGCCGATTCGCCGGCTTTGTCGAGAACGGCGACCACGATGCCGCTCTCTTCATTGATCAGTTGCCAGTGCTTCATGCGTTTTGCTCCTGCTGGCCGATTGCTGCGGTCAACCGGAAAAAATGCCCGAAATTGAAATCGGTGTTCATGTCAGCCAACCTCAAAGTTCGGATGCTGGTGACCAGGCCTGCCAGTTGGCTGAGGACGACATTCGCGGCCGTGCGCATCCCCGCTGCGCGGGGCCCCTGCTTCCTGCTCATGTCGTCGCCTCCACCAGCATGGCGCCACCCAGACCGCCGCCAATGCAAATGGTCGCAACCCCACGCCGGGCCTGGTTGCGCCTCAACACATGCAGCAGATGCAACACGATGCGCGCCCCGGAAGCACCAACCGGGTGACCGATGGAAACAGCGCCGCCATCGACGTTGAGCCTGTCCTCGTCAATGCTGCCGAAGGCGCCGGGCAGGTCGAGCTGCTCGCGGCAGTATTCGTCGGATTGCCACGCCGCCTTACAGCCGAGCACCTGCGCCGCGAAGGCTTCGTTGAGTTCCCAGTAATCGATGTCGCTCAGCCCCAGGCCGTGGCGCTGCAGAATCGGCGTCGCCGCATGCACCGGGCCGAGGCCCATCTGCGCGGGGTCGAGGCCGGCCCACTCGCTGTCGATGATCTTGCCGATGGGCTTGAGGCCCCACTTCTGCACTGCCTCTTCCGAAGCGAGAATCAGCCAGGCGGCACCGTCAGTGATCTGCGAACTGTTGGCCGCCGTGATGTTGCCGTATTTCTTGTCGAAAAACGGCTTGAGCTTGGCCATGCCGGCCATGCTGGCATCGGCGCGCACACCATCATCGTCGGCGTAGACCTTGCCCTGCGAATCGACGACCGGCACGATCTCGCCGAAATAGCCGGCGGCGCGCGCCGACATCGCTTTCAAGTGGCTTTTGACGGCGAATTCGTCCATCTGCTGGCGGTTGATGCCGAATTTCCACGCCAGGTTTTCGGCCGTCTGGCCCATCAACAGGCCGACGACGGGGTCGGTCAGGCCTTTCATGAGACCGATGACCGGCTTGAGCAACTCGCCCACCGGCAGTCGCAGAAAGTGGCTGATCTTCTCGCTCACCGAGCGCATCGACATCATGCCGGCAAACCAGCGCACCATGGCGTCCGAATAGAGCAGCGGCGCCCGCGACAGCGCATCGACACCACCGGCCAGCACCAGTTCGGAACGGCCGCACTGGATGTTGGCGATGGCCGAGTCGATGGCCTGCATGCCCGAAGCGCAGTTGCGCATCACCGTCCAGCCCGGCACCTTGCGGCCGCAGCCGAGGCGCAACGCGACCATGCGGCCGATGTTGGTTTCATCCGGTGAAGGCGCGGCACAGCCAAGGATGACTTCGTCGAGATCGCTCGGCGCGAACGGCTGGCGCAAGAGCAACGCCCGGCCTGCCTGCGTGGCGAGGTCAGAAGCGGCGAAGACGCCCGGCCCTTTCTGTGCCTTCAAAAACGGCGTACGGGCGCCGTCGACCACATAAATCGTCTTGCTCATGCTCAAGCAGCCATCCTTGATTCAGCCGGTTTGTTGGCTGTAGCCACACCGTAGTCGAACGGGAAATCGTCAACATGAACCACGATGTCGCGCAGGTGATTGCGTGCCTTCATGATTTCGAAATCGGCCACCGAGATAACGCCAGCCTCGAAGGCGACGATGGCAATGTCGCGCACGTTGGCCAGCGGGTTGTCGTCGAAGCGCCCCGCCTTTTCAGCTTCGCGGATTCTCGCTTCGATTGGCTCGGCGAGCAGCGTTGCCTTCAAAGCCATTTCGATGGCACCAACTGGCTCGGTCTCGGCCAGCGGCACATAGCACTCGGCAGTCAGCCGGTCGCGGGTTGCCGACGGCGCAATCAGCGCCTTGGCCACCTGATGGCCGACATCGTCGGATGGCACGACGTAGGGGTGGCCCCACGGGAAGATCGAGCGGTGCAGGAAGGCGGCGATGAAACGGATCGGGAAGTTGGCGATCACGCCGTCAAACGCCTGCTGCGCCTTGTACATCGCATCCCAGATCGCCCAGTGAGCGAGCGGTGCATCGTCGGCCTTGCGGCCTTCTTCTTCGTAACGCTTGAGCGTGCATGAAATCAGGTACATCTGGGCCAGGATGTCGCCGAGGCGCGCCGACAGCTTTTCGCGCCGCTTGACGCTGCCGCCGAGCACCAGCAACGAGATGTCGGCCATGAAGGCAAAAGCGGCGGAGAAGCGCGTCAGCTGCTGGTAATAACGCCGCATTTCGGGTGCCGTATCGACGTTGACCGCAGCAAAGTGCGAACCCGTCATGCCCAGCCACAGGGCGCGGAAACCGTTCTTGATGGTGAAACCGACATGGCCAAACAGCGCCCTGTCGAAATCGGCCAGACCCTGTTTCTGGTCCGGGTTCTGCGCCGCCTGCATTTCCGGCAGCAAATACGGATGGCAACGGATGGCGCCCTGGCCGAAGATGATCAGTGAGCGCGTCAAAATATTGGCGCCTTCGACGGTGATGCCGATCGGCACTTGCTGGTAGGCGCGGCCCATGAAATTGTTGGGGCCCAGGCAGATGCCCTTGCCGCCGATGACGTCCATGCCGTCATTGACCACCTGGCGGGCGCGCTCTGTGACGTGGTACTTGGCGATGGCCGAAACGACCGAGGGCTTCTCGCCAAGATCGACGGCGCCCGCCGTCATCTTGCGCACGGCGTCCATCATGTAGGTGTAGGCGCCGATCCGGGTCAGCGCCTCCTCAACGCCCTCGAACTTGCCGACGGCCATCTTGAACTGGCTGCGCACGCGGGCATAACCGCCCACGGCGCGTGCGGTCATCTGGGCCATGCCGGTATTCGACGAAGGCAGCGAAATCGAGCGGCCCGCCGCCAGACACTCCATCAACATGCGCCAGCCGTGGCCGGCCTTTTCCGGGCCGCCGATAATGAAATCAAGCGGCATGAAAACGTCCTTGCCGCGCGTCGGGCCGTTCATGAACATGGCGTTGAGCGGGAAGTGACGACGACCGGTTTCGACGCCGGGATGGTTGTACGGCACCAGGGCGCAGGTGATGCCGACGTGCTTCTTGTCGCCAAGCAGGCCATCCGGGTCGTAGAGGTGGAAGGCCAGACCGAACACGGTACACACCGGGGCCAGCGTGATGTAGCGCTTGTCCCACGAAACGCGCATGCCGAGCACTTCCTTGCCCTGATACATGCCCTTGCAGACGACACCACTATCGGGAATGGACGCCGCATCGGAGCCGGCCCACGGGCTGGTCAGCGCAAACGCCGGCACTTCGACCCCCTTGGCCAGGCGCGGGAGGTAATGGTTTTTTTGCGCCTCCGTGCCGTAGTGCAGTAGCAGTTCGGCCGGGCCGAGCGAGTTGGGCACCATGACCGATACCGACAGCGCAGAAGAACGCGTCGACAGCTTGGTCACGACCTGCGAATGGGCGTAGGCAGAGAACTCCAGGCCGCCGTATTTCTTCGGGATGATCATGCCGAGGAAGCCCTTGTCCTTGATGTAGCGCCAAGCGTCGGCCGGCAGGTCATAGAGTTCCTGCGTCACCTGCCAGTCATTGACCAGACGGCAGGCCTCCTCGCATTCGTTGTCGAGAAAGGACTGTTCGGCCGGCGTCAGTTTCGGCTGCGGGTAGCCGTGCAGCTTTTGCCAGTCGGGCGCGCCGCGGAACAACTCTCCTTCCCACCAGACGGTGCCGGCTTCCAGCGCGTCGCGCTCGGTGTCCGACATCTGCGGCAACACCTTGCGATAGGTGGAAAAAATGGGCCGGGTGATGATGCTTCGGCGCAAGGGCCGAATCAGAACCAGCCCGGCCAAAGCCACCAGGGTGAATAACCCGAGCAGAGGGATGAGGTTGTTGAACATGCTGTAGTCTCCTTGTATGTCTTTTTTGGTTTTGGCCGTTTATTTGCTGTCGACCGCAGCATCGGAAAACTGGGGCAACTGGGCGCGCAAGCCGCCAAGCAGGAAGGACATCAGGCGCGGCACCAGACGATCCAGCCGGTCTGTCGAATCTTCATCCTCGATCTGCCAGTCAGTCACCAGACGCAGGGCATCGGTACCGGCGATGGCATAGGACGTGGCACCGAGCATGAAATGAAAGCGCCAGACGATCTCGGCCTTGGGCACCTCGGGCAATGCCTTGAACAGCGCCTCCTTGTAGCGATCCATCACCGTCTTGTATTCATGCGCCAGGAAGGCACGAATGAACTCGGAGGGCTCGGTCAGCGTCCGGCCCAGCAAGCGAAGAAAGGTCATCCCGCCACGATTTTCGTCGCCCGCCATGCGCAGCAGGGTGCCGAAAAAGGCATCGACGATGGCAGACGGCTTGACCGGCTCGCCATTCGCCTCAGCCTCCAGCACATCAAGCACCCGCATGCGCTCCTCGTTGAGCCAGTCAAGACGTCGCCGGAAAACCTCCTGCATCAGCGACTCCTTCGAGCCGAAGTGATAATTTACGGCCGCAAGGTTGACGCAAGCCTCGCTGGTAATCTGGCGCATCGATGTTCCCTCATAGCCATGCGCCATGAACAGGCGCTCGCCAGCATCGAGAATTCTTTCGCGCGTATCGACAGTACGGTTTTCCATTGGGCGCCCTCCTTTTTCTTATGATTCATACGTTCGTTTTAATCATAAGAAAAACAGTGGGCCTGCGCAAGTTATTTTTGCGAGTGAGGGTCTTCGCAGGGTTTGTGGCAGTCCCCGGGCCGGTAACGCTGCCCGAAACATCCAGCCCATGGTGGGCTAGCGCTCCGCCAGCGGCCGAGGATCAGGTTGACGATATTGCAGGAAGCGGCAACACACATCCGTGTTGCTGTGCCGTTCGCGATAAACGCGGCTCGACTCTTCGTGGATGGGCCATTGATCGAGCGGTATATCCGCCGGAAACAGCGAATCGCCTGAGAACGCGCGCTCGATTCGGGTCAGATAGAAGCGATGGCAATATGGCCATGCTGTAGCATAAATCGATGCTCCACCAATGACAAAAACCGGCTTGCCGGTTGCCAGTGCAGCCTGCAAGCCCTCTTCCACCGAGGCGACGCGCATACATCCCGGACGTACTGCCAGATCGGGTTGGCTGCTGACCACAAACGAATCGACGGGCACCACATCCATCGACTCGTAGGTCAGGCGACCAATCACCAGCGCCGCGCCTTCCACCATTTTCTCGAAATAGGCCAGTTCCTCTGGGATATCCCAAGGCAACCACCCGTTCAGCCCAAGCATGCCGTTGCTGGCCACGGCACCGATGGCCGAGATCACCGTTTGTGCTTCGCCCATTGTTCGCGCGTCAGGGAAAGCGAAATGGCCGGCGTTCCCTGCCCGTTATAAACATGGGGTTTATGGATGGAGACATGAGCCGATGTCACGATAGCCATTCCAAAAATCGCGTCCATCACCTCCAGAATGCTCGACTCCAGGCATTCGCAATGTGCATTGCCTTCCAGTCTGCGAATGGCGAGAAAGATCACCTCATAGTCGACCACCTGACGGATGTCATGCGGATCGGCCACGGCGTCCATGGGCGCCCAGGCATCGGCATGGACGAGCACGGCCTGAGGCCCGTGTTTTTCGAGCGGATTGCAGCCTGTGCGGAGTTGAATGGTCGCATCCACAGAAGCGCACCAGTGATTTTCGAGCACGAATCAGATTCCTTTTATGTCATGCAATAGGAGCAAGGTGAAACGATACCAAAGCCGATGCCGATCGGCAGACAAAAAAAAGGCGCCGTAGCGCCTCATTGCGTGAAAACGAGAGAATCCGTCAGGCCGTAACGTTTACCATCGTTCCCGTCTGCTGACCGGACGTATTGATTACAGGAGCAGAAGTGCTTGCCGAAACTGCAGGCGTGTCGGACTGAAGCACCTTGCCGATCTGCGTTTGCAGATCGCTCAACTGACTCTGCACCTCACCAACAGCACTCCGGTTAGCGAGATCAAGGCGAGCCTGACTGGCATCACCCTGCGCCTGCCTTGACTGGACCTGCAACGAACGGGCATTTTCCTGAGCACGATCGGCAACACTCTGCGCCGAGCGCGCCTGAGCCTGCAAGGCCGAAGCCTGCTGCTCGGCCTGATCAGCATTGCGCCGCGCCTGTTGCAACTGAAGCTGCGCCCAAAGCCCACTACTGGCCGATTGAGCCCCTGATGCCGACGTTACTGCCATTTCGTCACCAATCGACTATTTCGAATCCGCCAATAATCAGGCCGTCACATTGATCACGGTGCCGGTCTCCTGACCCTCTGCGTTCTTGACCGGACGCTGCGGCTCTTCCGTACGTTCAACACGCTCTTGGGGAGGCGGCTGACGCCGCTCGGCTTGCTGAACCTGCTGTGCCTGAGTCGCCTGAGTGCTTGAGTTCGTATAAGCACTGATGCTGGAAGCTACTGATTGGATGTCCATTTCTTCACCTCTACACAAGAATTGCTAGCCTAACTCTACACCATCTGGCAAAAAACTCCAGAAATATCAGTTGCATTCAAATTCACAAACGTGACAGCCGCAAGCCATCGCCACATTTGGATTTTGGTGCCCGGCTATGCACTTCGACGCCTGAATGGTATATCTCCCGCCATGCTAATTCGCGCACTCTTTCTGACCCTAGGCTTGGTCGCTGCCCCCGCAGGCGCCGAAGAAATCCGCATCGCCGCAGCGGCTGACCTGCGTTTTGCCATGAACGAGATCGTCGACCAGTTCAAGGCGCAACACCCGAACGACCGAATCGAAGTCAGCTATGGTTCATCGGGAAAATTTCAGACCCAGATTCAGAACGGGGCTCCGTTCGATCTTTTTTTCTCGGCCGACATCGCCCTTCCCCGCAATCTGGTCCGGGCCGGACTGGCCGGCGGAGAGGTCCAGCCTTATGCGATCGGACGCCTCGTCCTATGGCGCCCCAGACTTGACGCCCCGCCCTTTACGCTTGCCGATCTGTCGCGTCCAGAGATATCGCGCATCGCCATTGCCAACCCCAAACATGCCCCCTACGGGATGCGCGCCGTTGAAGTGCTGAAAACAGCCAAGCTCTGGGGCGCTGTGGAAAACCGGTTGGTTTTCGGGGAGAACATTTCGCAGGCCGCTCAATTTGCACAAACCGGCAACGCCGATGTTGGAATAATTGCGCTGTCCCTGGCCATTACGCCCGAGTTCACAGCTACCGGGCGCTACACCTTGATTCCGGCGGAAATGCACTCGTCGCTTGAACAAGGCTTCGTTGTGCTAAAAGGTGCCAAGGACAAGCCACTGGCCGACGCATTTGCCAATTTCTTCAAGACGCCGGGCGTCCGTAGCACAATGAATCGCTACGGGTTTACTGCCCCAGATCTACTCCCCAAATAGCCCCATGAAAATCGCCAGCAAGGACGTCGAAGCACTACCCTCCTTACCCTATCCGAGCCTCGACACCACGACTGCGCTGTGCATGATGCGCGTACTATTCTCACGGCGTTAAGGCAGCATTTCAGTTTTGGCCATTTTTCCCGGTTGACCGTGGAAATTGCGGAGTATCACGCGAATTGACCATGAATTCTCACGAATGCTGACCAGCAACAATTTATCGGCAGAGCAACGACGAAACCGGCATTCGGAAGAGATCGGCCACGACCTGCCAGTCTCCAGTTTCACAAAAACATCTGATGAACGACCGTTGTATTTTCCGGATCTGCCGCCAAGCCAATCTGCCCCTGCACCGTACTTTCCCGGGTCGAGAATCATCCCTTGGCGTTTCCGTGGGCAACCGCTCTGGATCAGACGCTTTGACGATGAAATTTCAGTCAGACGCATACCGGATTCATGCGAATATCGGCTTGTCCGTCAATGTCGCCGATATGGGACCACAGTAACCGGAACCTGCCAGTCAGAAACCTTCCTCCCCGTCCCTGATGGACAAGCAGTTGCCGCACCTGAATGGCTTCGAAGCCGCACAAATTAATAGAGCCGATTCGCTGAACAAGACCACGCCGATTCTCACCATGACCCCCAATCCCTTCGATGGAAATCACGACGCCTGCCTCGCCTCCGGCCTGAATAACCACACCGGTAAACCGGTCAGTCCGCAGACTTCGACGGGGTGGCTGGATACGCCGGCCAGCCAGCGCCGAGGAATACAGCCATGAGCTATCCCTCAAACAATATTTTGCCCAACCATCCCCCTGCCTCTCTGACGCGACGTCTGTCCTGGGCAAGTCTGGTAGCCATGATGGCCACGACCTTCATTCTTGCCGCGCTCTATCATTTCGATCAGGTGGATGAACATACCCAGCAGGCACATGCTGCCAACCAGCAAGCCGTAACCGCGCTGGCTTCGAACTTCCGCGGCTTGCTCGACGATGCGCTGGCCAATGGCGTGCAAGGCGCGCCGGGGGAGGCCATGCCTGGCTACGTGGCGCGAATGGATGCAGCCCTTGCGCCCCATTTGGCCCCTCCGCTGGCCAAGGTAAAGTTGTTCAACCCTGCCCGCGTGACGATCTATTCCTCCCGTCACGATGAAATAGGGGTCATCGGCAGCAACAAACAGGGACTGGAGAATGCCTTCACCGGAGAAACCAGCCACGTCGAGGAATTCCGGAAAGTCTTCAAAGCGCCGGGAGGCGACCTCGAGAACCGCCGAATCATTGCCGCCTATCTGCCCTTGAAGCTTGATGGACGCGTCGTCGGCGTGTTCGAGACCTACTCGGACCTGACGCCCGTCTATCAGCGTGTCCGCGAACGCAGCCTGTACATTGGTCTGGTGGTGTTGGCGATATTCTCGCTGATGTTTGCTGCGCTCTGGTTTACGGCGCGCCGGGTAGAGCGCGAACTGGATCGCCACCAGCGTGATCTGGAAGGGTTGGTGCGCGAGCGCACTGCGGAACTGGCGCGCGCCAGGGATGCAGCCGAGTCGGCCAACCGGGCGAAGAGCGCCTTCCTCGCCACCATGAGCCACGAACTGCGCACGCCAATGAACGGCGTCATGGGCATGATCGACATAGCCAAGCGGCGGATGACCGATGCCAAAGGGCGGGAACAACTCGACACAGCGAAACTCTCCGCCGAACGCCTGCTCCGTCTTCTCAACGACATACTCGACACGTCCCAGATTGAAGCAGAGCGCATGGTGTTTGAGAGCATTCCCATGCAACTCTCCGCCGTCATCGAAAATCTCTGCAACACCTTGGGCCACAAAGCCACCGAGAAAAGCATCCAACTGCTCATCGACGCCCCTGCCGACATTGCCAACGCACCCCTGAAGGGCGATCCACTGCGGCTTGGCCAGATCCTCTTCAACCTCGTCGGCAACGCCATCAAGTTCACCGAACGGGGCGAAGTCACCTTGCGTGTCCGATTAGTTGACGAAACCCCAAGCACTGCGCAAGTGCGCTTCGAGGTCAGAGACACCGGCATCGGCATCGATCCCGAAGCGCAGACTCGCCTGTTCCAGTCCTTTGAACAGGCAGACAGCAGCATGACCCGCAAGTATGGTGGCAGCGGCCTTGGCCTGGCCATCAGCAAAAGCTTGGTGCAACTCATGGGCGGCAAAATAACCCTTGAGAGCCGCGTAGGCCAGGGCAGCACGTTCTGGTTCGTCGTTTCTATCATGAAGCGCGAAAAAAATGCAGTGTCGCCAGCGCCGACTGTCGCGCCCCTCACATCCGGAGCGCGCATGCAAGCTGAATATTCAGGCACGCACGTCCTGCTGGCGGAAGACGACCCGGTCAGCCAGGAAGTATCTCGTGGCCTGCTGGAATATGCGGGGCTGGTGGTGGATATCGCAGCAGATGGCCGACAGGCGCTTGAACTGGCCAAACGGAATGCCTATGCCCTGATCCTGATGGACATGCAGATGCCGAACATGAACGGAGTGGAAGCCGCCGAGGCGATCCGGACGGACTCGCAAAACCTGACTACCCCCATCGTGGCCATGACGGCGAATGCCTTTGACGAGGACCGGGAAGCCTGCCTCGCCGCCGGCATGAATGACCATATCGCAAAGCCGGTCTTGCCAGGAAAACTCTACGACACCATGTTGGAATGGTTGGCGAGGCGCTAACGGGTCTGTGGCTTGACCCTGGACACCTGTCTTGATTACGTTGCCAAGGTAGCCAAGCCAGTACCTGTTGCGATATTTGTATTCTTCACAAAATATTGGGTATTCTGCCAAGTCAATTTTTGATTGACGTCAGCACCCTAAACGTTAAATTTAGCGACACTTGAGGCCATATCGCTCCTCATTTTGCGGAAAAAAATGATTAATTCATACGAATGGAAGCCAGAGTATTCCGTCGGCGACGAAACGCTGGACACCCAGCACAAGCAACTACTTAAAATATGCAAGCACGTTTCGGATTTTCGGTGTGATGGATCCAAGAACAGCGTTCTTGACTATCACTCAATCCTGAACGACCTGGCGTTCTACGCAACCAGACACTTCGAAGCAGAGGAAGCACTTTTACGTCGTGTTGGCTACCCAGCTCTTGAAAAACAGCAGACGGAGCACGCTGAATACAATGAGACTCTGGTGAATTTTCTTTACGACGCAATTAATGGAAAAGTCGACAGGGATACTCTGGAAGGCTTCCTTGGCAGGTGGTGGGTAAACCACATTCTCCTGTCCGATATGCACTATTCCGACTACGTAAAGCAGTTGGATTCCTGAACCGCTGGGCTTGGTAGCAGCAAACTGAAGCACTCGTTCATGAATTGAGTTTTCGCCCGGTCTGAAACAAAAAAAGGAGCCCGAGACTCAATGCCAAGGCTCCTTTGCCTGCGGTTCGCGAAGAAACCAGCCGTAAATTGCCGATAAATCGCTCTATTTGCCCATGTGCTGCAAAACCGTATGCAGGCGCTCGGCCACGTAGGCGGCTTCCGGGTCGTTTTCAGTCAACTTCAGGACATCGCCCCAGTTGATGTAGCGGTCCAGTCGAAAGAGCGCATTGGCACTGACCGCATCCAGGTTGATGTTCAAATTGACGGCATCACCGCTACCGTCGAGCTTGTACTCAAACGTACCTCGCATGCTTCGTTCTCCAGATTGGTGGTGTGATAGATGCGCGCAGTGTACAGACCAGCGCCGGTAAAAGAAATGGCGTACGGTTGGATGGGCAATTTATTCCCGGAAATGCTTGCACCTCGCCTGCACACAAGGACGCTGTCGCGTTTGCGACAAGGCGGCCTATAGCTACCGAGACGACATCCATCATCTCCATGGTTTAACTAGGGCGTGTGGACAATCAAGCGAGCCAAATCAGTGCGGCGGCAATTGAAATGAATGCCTCGAACCGGATATCGAGTTTGTCGTAGCGCGTAGCGATACGGCGAAACTGCTTCAAGCGAGCAAAGAATCTTTCAATGAGATTGCGAC
>JAEUOG010000049.1 GCA_016790815.1 Dechloromonas sp. | reverse complement strand
GTGACCACTCGCTATCTGGGTAACTATCTGGGATGGCGACGACTGATCGAGCGATACGACCGGAATATGTCCTCTGCCGATTTCCTACGCGCCGCTTTGGGGATCGGTGGCGTTCAACATGTTACGGGTACATAGCCTTCAGATTTGGCCAAAATTTCCGGTTGACCGTGGTAATCCGGATGGCGGGCAGCGGCGCATTGCTTTGGCGCGGTAAAATCGGCATTCCGATTTGCTGTACCGATGAATGAAACAAGAGAAACCCGCCCGCGCCGCCGAACTCGCCGAAAACCCTTGTTTGAGCAGTGACCAGAAGCGCCTGCGCGGCATGCAGCGCGAATTGCTACGGTCAACCGGAAATAAACGCGAAAAACTGCAAGCCGATCTGGCTGCCTTGCTCGAGCGTTCGCGCGCGGCGGTGGCCGAACGCCGGGCACGGCTGCCGAAGCCTGAGTTTCAGAGCGACCTGCCGGTCAATGAGCGGCGGGCCGACATCGCAGAATTGATCGTTAAAAATCAGGTCGTCATCGTCTGCGGCGAAACCGGCTCAGGCAAGACGACGCAGCTGCCGAAGATTTGTCTCGATCTCGGGCTCGGCGCGCGTGGGCTGATCGGCCACACCCAACCGCGCCGGCTGGCCGCGCGTTCCGTGGCGACGCGTTTGGCGCAGGAGTTGAAGACGCAGGTTGGCGCCGGTGTCGGCGTCAAGATTCGCTTTCAGGATCGCTCCAGCCCGGAGAGCTGGGTCAAGCTGATGACCGACGGCATCCTGCTCGCCGAATCGCAATCCGACCCGTATTTGAACGCCTACGAGGCGATCATCATCGACGAGGCGCACGAGCGCAGCCTGAACATCGATTTCCTTCTTGGCTACCTCAAGCAGTTGCTGCTCAAACGGCCGGATTTGAAGGTGATCATTACGTCGGCGACCATCGATGCCGACCGGTTTTCGACGCATTTCACGGTCAACGGGAAAAAAGCGCCAATTATTGAAGTTTCCGGTCGCCTCTACCCGGTCGAAGTGCGTTACCGGCCGGTCGAGGATCTCGAAAAGAAGGACGACGAGCGCGACCTCTACGACGCCATCGTCGATGCGGCCGACGAGGTAGCACGGCTGGGCAGCGGCGACATCCTCGTCTTCCTGCCCGGCGAGCGGGAAATACGCGAAGCGGCCGAAGCCTTGCGCAAGCACGCGCTGGCTCGCCCCGGTTTATCGTCGGCCCACGCCCCGGAAATCCTGCCGCTTTTTTCGCGTCTGTCGGCGGGTGATCAGGATCGAATTTTCAAGCCCTCGGGTGGGCAGCGGCGCATCGTGCTGGCCACCAACGTGGCCGAAACCTCGCTCACCGTGCCGGGCATCCGCTACGTCATCGACACCGGGCTGGCCCGCGTCAAGCGTTATTCCTACCGCAACAAGGTCGAGCAGTTGCAGATCGAAAAGGTCTCGCAGGCGGCGGCGCGGCAGCGGGCCGGGCGTTGCGGCCGGGTGGCGGCGGGTGTCTGCATCCGACTGTACGACGAGCCGGATTTCAACGCCCGCCCACCGTTCACCGATCCGGAAATCCTCCGTTCCAGCCTGGCCGGCGTCATCCTGCGCATGAAGTCGCTGCGCCTGACCGATGTCGAGAGCTTCCCGTTCATCGAGCCACCGCCAGCCAAGGCCATTGCCGACGGTTACGCGCTGCTGCAGGAACTCGGCGCGCTCGACGACGACAACGTGCTGACGCCGATCGGCGCGTCGCTGGCCAAGCTGCCGCTCGACCCGCGCATCGGCCGCATGCTCGTCGCTGCGCGCGATCTGGGTTGCCTCAAGGAAGTCATGGTCATCGCCGCCGGCCTCTCGGCGCAGGACCCGCGCGAACGGCCGCAGGACCGCCAGCAGGCGGCCGACGAAAAACACAAATTGTTCGCCGACGAGAAATCGGAATTCTTAAGCTGGTGGAAGCTGTGGAACTGGTTCCAGAACGCCGTCGAGCACAAAAAATCCAACAAGCAGCTGATCGACAACTGCCATGCCCATTTCCTCTCCTACCTGCGGATGCGCGAATGGCGTGAGGTGCATGGCCAGTTGCACGCGATGGTCACCGAAATGGGACAGAAAGACGGCGGCTGGAAGGAAAACGATCTGCCCGGCACCTACGACGCCATCCACCAGGCGCTGCTCGCCGGCCTGCTCGGCAACCTCGGCTGCAAGGCCGACGAATCCGGTTTTTACCTCGGCGCGCGTGGCATCCGCTACCTGATCCACCCCTCGTCACCGCTGCAAAAAAAGGCCGGCAAGTGGATCATGGCGGCCGAGATCACCGAGACGACGCGCCTGTTCGGCCGCTGCGTTGCCCGAATCGAACCGGACTGGCTGGAGAAAGTGGGCGCTCACCTTGTCAAGCGCCAGTACTTCGATGCCCACTGGGAAAAGAAGTCGATGCAGGTCTCGGGCTGGGAGCGCACGACACTTTACGGCGTGGTCATCAACCCGAAACGGCGCATTCATTACGGCCCGATGGCGCCAGCCGAATCGCGTGAAATCTTCATCCGCCAGGGCCTGGTCAGCGAGGAAATCGACGAGGCTTTCGCCAAGCGCTGGCCGTTCTTCCAGCACAACCAGAAGCTGATTCGCGAGATCGAACACCTCGAACACAAGCAGCGCCGGCAGGACGTGCTGGTCGACGACGAACTGATTTTCGCCTTCTACGACTCGATCATCCCCGAGGGCATCCACAACGGCGCCACCTTCGACCACTGGCGCAAGGAAGCCGAGCGCGAGACGCCGAAGCTGCTCTACCTGTCGAAAGACGACCTCATGCGTCACTCGGCGGCCGGCGTGACGACCGAGGCTTTTCCGCATCACCTGAAAGTCGGTGGCGTCGATTACACGTTGAGCTACCACTTCGAGCCCGGTTCGCCGCGCGATGGCGTGACGCTGACCCTGCCGCTGGCCCAGCTCAACCAGATTCCCGTGCTCCGCATGGAGTGGCTGGTGCCCGGGCTGCTCAAGGAAAAGCTCGTCCAGCTCATCAAGACGCTGCCGCAGAAGATTCGGGCGAAAGTGGTGCCGGTGCCCGAATTTGTCGAAGAATTCCTGTCGACCGTGGCAGGCAACCAAGCGGGTGCAGATCGGAAGATGAATCAGGGCCTGATCACGCCGCTGATCGACCACATCCTCGAAGCGCGCGGCCTCAATGCGCGTGGCTGGGCCGTGACGCCCGATTCCTTCCGGCCCGACGCGCTGCCCGCCCACTTCTCGATGAACTACAAGCTGATCGACGAGCATGGCCGCCAACTCGACATGAACCGCAGCCTCGTCGCCCTGCGCGCCGAGTGGGGGCGCGAGGCCAAGCAGGAATTCGCCGAACTGCACGAAACGCCATCCGAATTCACCAAACTGACCGACTGGACTTTCGGCGAGTTGCCCGAGCTCATGGAAGTCCCGGTGGCCGGGCAAACCGTGCTCGGCTACCCGGGCCTGACCGACGACGGCGAGAGCGTCAGTCTCAAGGTTTTCGATTCTGCCGAGGAAGCCGCCGCCGCCCATCGCGCCGGCCTGCTGCGCCTGTTCATGCTGCAATTCCGCGATCAGGTGAAGTATTTCGACAAGAACATCCCCGGCCTGAGCCAGATGGCCATGCAGTACATGGCGCTGGGCGGCGCCGACGACCTGAAAAAGCAGATCGTCGAATTGACCTTCGAACGCGCCTGCCTGACCGAACCGCTGCCGACGACGCCGAACGCTTTCAAGAGCCGTTGCGGTGACAGCAAGGCGCGGCTCGGACTGATCATGCAGGAAGTCTGCCGGCTGGTCGGCACCGTGCTGACTGAATGGCAGGCCGTTATCAAAAAGCTGCCGGCCTTCAAGGCGCACGGCACGGCGGTGGCTGACATCGAGGCGCAACTCAAGCGGCTGATGGGCAAGAATTTCCTGATCGACACGCCTTTCGAGCGCCTGCAGCACTACCCGCGTTACTTCAAGGCGATTGTCGTGCGCCTCGATAAACTGAAAGCCAACCCGGCTCGCGATGCACAGCTGATGGCCGAATACGGCCCGCTATGGACCAACTACGAACGCCGCGCCATCCAACTCGCCAAGCTCGGGGCGCTCGATCCGCAGGTCGAGCAGTTCCGCTGGCTGCTCGAAGAACTGCGCGTCGGCCTCTACGCGCAGGAGTTGCGGACGCCGGTGCCGGTGTCGAGCAAGCGGCTGCAGAAACAATGGGAAGGGATCAAGAATGGGTGACGAGAATGAATGAAGTCATGCTCGCGTTGGCGCGAACCTTCGCCAACCTCAAAAATGGCAAGGTCTGGCTCTATGTCCTCACCCCGGCGCTGTTCTCGCTTCTGCTGACCATCGCGCTGGCCATCTGGGGCCTGGGCTGGATGGTGCAGCAAATGATGGACTTCCCGCCGATGACCCTGCTCGTCGGCTGGGGGCTGGTCTGGCTGGCGCATATCCTGGCCTACCTCGGCGGCTGGATGGCGATCTTCGCCGTCGCCTACCTGACAGCCTCGTTGCTGGCGGCCATTGTCATCATGCCGCTGATGCTCAAGCACCTTTCGGCGACCGAATATCGCGATGTGGCAGCGATGGGCAAGGACAGTTTCGTCGCTGCTGCGGTCAACAGCATTTTTGCCTCAATTTTGTTCATTTTCGGCTGGCTGATTACCATCCCGCTGTGGCTGATCCCCGGCTTCTCGCTGCTCATTCCGCTGCTGCTGATGGGCTGGCTGAATCGCCGGACGTTTGCCTACGATGCGCTGTCCATGCACGCAACGGCTGGCGAGTGGCAGGAGGTTCGCAGCGGCCAGAAGACGCCGTTGTTCATGCTCGGCCTGACCATGTCCCTGCTCGCTCACGTACCCTTTGTCGGGCTGCTGGTGCCGGCGCTGGCCGCGCTATCATTTGTTCATTACGGCCTGGAAGCCTTGCGCCGCTCACGCGGCGGGGCGGTCGTCACCATCGAGGGAGAGAGACTATGAGCCGTACCTTTGGCGCCGTCATCATTGGCGACGAAATTTTGTCGGGCAAACGGCAGGACAAGCATTTCGCCAAAATTGCCGAGCTGCTGGCCGCGCGCGGTCTGCGCCTGAGCTGGGTCGAATATCTGGCGGACGACCGCGAACGCCTTGCTGCCACCTTCAGGCGCACGATGGCGGCTGGTGACGTGGTGTTTTCCTGTGGCGGTATCGGCAACACGCCGGACGACCACACGCGGCAGGCCGTGGCGGCGGCGCTGGGCGTCGATCTGGCCTTGCACCCGGAAGGCTTCGAGGAGCTCAAAGTCCGTTTCGCCGGCGAAGAAATCACCGACAAACGCAAGCTGCTCGTCACTTTTCCGGCCGGCGTCCAGATTATCCCCAACCCCTTCAACCGCATTCCCGGCTTCATGGCCAACGACCATTACTTCGTACCCGGCTTTCCGCAGATGGCGCACCCGATGATCGAATGGGCGCTCGATACGTTCTATCGGGATCAGTTCAAGGCCGTCGGCGGCATGGTTGAAAAAGCCTTCCTGCTCACCGGCCCGACGGCCTACGAAAGTGCGCTGCTTGATTTGATGGAGCGCATCGTCGCCGACTACCCGACGCTACGCCTGTTCTCGCTGCCGTCACTGGTCGGCAAGGAGCGCAAGCATCTGGAGCTTGGGGTCGAGGGGGCGCCCGACCTGGTAGACAAGGCGATGGAAGAAATCCGCAGCGAAGTGGAAAGCCGTGGAATCACCTGGGTCTGGCGGCCCTGAGCATTTTTTTCAGGCTTCCACGGTCAACCGGAAAAACGGGCCGAAATTCAAAATTCTTGAATCGCCAGACGTAAAAAAACCCGCGAAGCTCGCGGGTTTTTTGTCAGCAATGAAATGCTGGAATTACTTGGCAGCCTTCTTGGCAGCAGCAGCCGTGGCGCTCTTGGCCGGGGTGGCAACCTTGCTGGCAGCGGCCATGTTGGCTTCAGCGATGTCGGACAGTTGCTTGGCCATGCCGGTCATGTTGTCGAAAGCCTTGGTCGAGGCGCTCAGCATCGACTGCATGGTGGCGGCGAAAACGTCACCACCAACCGGTGCAGAGGTCTTGGCCTTTTCAACGGCGGTATTGATGTTCTTGGTGAAGCTGCCGTACTGGTTTTCCATGACCGAAGTGACTTCCTTCTGCATTTCGGAAACCAGTTCATAGACGCTACGCGAGTAGTCCATCCACTTGGCGGCGTTCGGCTGGGCCAGTTCGGCGTTCAGCTTGGCAAGGGCTTGCGGATCCTTGGCGCTCAGCATCTGCTGGGTGCCGGCCATGGTGTTGTTGAAGAACTCACGCGAAGCTGCCATGTTCAGGGCGGTCAGGCGCTCGACGCCATCGAAGGCGGTGCGCAGCAGGGTCGTCATGACTTCGGCGTTGGCTTTTTGGGCGGCAGTCAGTTGGTCGAAATTCGGGTTGCTCATGGTCATCTCCAGTTTGATTTTGGTGGTTCAGATGAAGCGAAACCCTCCCCTGCCGAAGCAGGGGAGGCAAACGAATTACTTCTTGGCAGCCTTGGCGGTTGCGCTGACAGCCTTGACGGTAGCGTTGGTTGCAGCAGCAACGTTGGCTTCGGTGATCTCGGCAACCTGCTTGGCAGCCTTGTTCATGTTGTCGAATGCCGAGGTGGCAGCAGCGATGGCCGACTTGACGGCGGCAACGGCAACGTCAGAACCAGCCGGAGCGGACTTGGCAGCCTTGTCGAGCAGGCTGGCAACGGTCTTCTGGAAATCGCCGAACTGGCCTTCAACCATCTTGGACAGTTCTTCCTGGGTCTGGGCCGAGATTTCATACACGGAGCGCGAGTAGGCAACGGCTTTCTCAACATTCGGCTGGGCCAGGGATGCCTGGATGGACAGGGCTTCCTGAACGTCCTTGGCACCCATCATGGCCTTGGCGCCGGAAACGGAATCTTCAACCAGCGAACGGGCGGTGTTCAGGTTCAGGGCAGCGATGCGCTCGGCAGATGCCAGGGCGGTGTTGGCCAGCGACAGCAGGGAATCAACGGTGGCCTTGTTGGCAGAGGCGAATTGCTCGGGGGTGGCGAAGTTGAACGTCATGGGTGATCTCCAGTATCAAAAGGTTATGCAGAACAGTTCTGAGCCGTTGCAGCGCGATCCCTTTAAGCGATGTTGCACTGCACCATGAGCTTTATTATAGAGATGGGTGACGGATTGTCAACAAAATTTTTGTGCGGTGCACAAAAATAAATAAACTCATGTAAATCATTGGCTTGGCTGGCATTTTAGGCTCGGCGGGCGCAGGGCTTGGCAGGGGCGCAAGCCCGTGATGCACTGCTATTGTGCGTTCTGCGTTCCCAGGTTGCCGGAGCCCTTGAGCTCCAGGTGTTCCCCGCGAGGGGCTGGCTTGGCATCGCTCTCCTTGCCCTTCGGTTGAATGACGACGCGAACACGCCCAGGTGGTGCCTTCGGGTCACGCGTCTCGCCGGCAGTGACCAGATATTTTTCGCTGACTGCGTCATACCAGATGTAATCGCCGCGAACCTGATCTTCGCCGCTCTTGACCCAAGCACGATGGAAGAGCTCGACGACTTCGCTGTTGGTGTTGTACTCGATGCGCTCGCTTTCGCCCTCGACGTATTCCTCCTTGCCGTCGCGCTTCTGGCGGAAACGGGCGAGGCCGCTCTTTCCGCCGAAGGCGGTACCTTTCTGGAAGCCGTACTGGTCTTCCCTGATTACCACGCGGTCGGCTTTCAGTGTCATGGTGCCCTTGGTGATGAGGACGTCTCCTTCAAGGATCTGGATCTTCTTGGCATCGTCGATGGAGACGCGGTTGGCCTCAAGCAGCATCGGCTTGTTGCGATCGGCCCGCTCGGCGTGGGCGGAAAGGCTGATCAGGAGGCAGAGGGTGAGCGTGGCTAGACGAGTATTCATGGCGCGGCCCTGGGTCGAATGTATTGTCCACGAACCTGCGATTGCAGGACGAGGGTCGAATTGTTGTTGTCGATATGAATGCCAACGCCCTTGACCCAGGACTGCCCCTGAGTGATTTCAACCGGGCTGCCGGTGAAGGCAAGGCCGGCTTCGGGCTGAGCGGTCAGGTCAGGCATGCGAGCCACCATTTCCTGGCGACCAGGCGTTGCCGCACGGGTAACGCTGACGTTGTCCCAAAGGAAGATGGTTTCGCCCTTGGCGGTGACCTTGGCCTGATCGCCTGTCACGGTGACAGTCGCCCCATCCGGGCGATAGCTGATCAATGTTGGCGACTTCACCTCCGAGGTGTCGTCGTCAGGATAGTGCACGAGGTAGGGGGCAGTGAGGCGATACTTGACTTGACCGTTCTCGCCGAAACGGCGCACCGTGAAGTTTTCGGCTGTCGCATCAGGATCGTGGCGGAATTTGCCGTCGCTTTTCGTTTCGCCACGGTCGACCGTACTTTGCAGCCAGAAACTGAGCCCGGCCAGGATCATCAGAACGATGACCGGGAAGAGTTGGCTGGGCCAGTGCTTCATCAAGCCTCGAGGTAGGGTGCAAAAGCCGCGTCGAGCTTGCCTTGCGCGGCCAAAATGAATTCGACGGCTTCGCGCACCGCGCCCTTGCCGCCACCCGCTTCGGTCACCATGTGGGCGCGCTCCTTGACGATCTGGCGGGCATTGGCGGGGGCAATGGCCAGACCGCACCGGGTCATCGCCGGCAGATCGATCAGGTCATCTCCCATGAAGGCAAGTTCCGACCATTGAAAACCCAGCTGTTCAAGCAGTTGGCCGGAAACGGCCCCCTTGTTGCCGACGCCGTGGAAAACATGTTCGACGCCCAGATCCTTGGCTCGGCAGTTGACCACGTTCGACGTGCGCCCCGTGATGATGGCGACCTTGATGCCGGCACGGCGTAGCAGCACGACACCAAGGCCATCCTGGACGTTGAAAGTTTTCAGTTCGTGGCCGTCGTCGGTGTAATGCAGGCCGCCGTCGGTCATCACGCCGTCGATGTCGAAGGCGACGAGCTTGATATTGGCGGCACGGGTGTTGATGTCCATCAGATGACCTTGGCTGTGAATAGATCGTGCATGTTGAGCGCGCCGATCAGACGGTTATCGGCATCGACGACGAGCAGCGCGTTGATGCGCAGGCGCTCCATCATTTCAACGGCCTCGACGGCAAGGCGGTCGGGGCCGATGGTGCACGGAGCGGCATGCATGACGGATGCTATGTCACCTTGCTGCAGGTCAACGCGTTTCTGGAAGGCCCGGCGCAGGTCGCCGTCGGTGAAAATGCCGAGAACGGAGTTGGCAGGATTGGTGATGGCAACCAGCCCCAAGCCGCCACGCGACATGGCGATGATGGCATCGGTGATCGGGGTGTCGGGGGCAACGGCCGGCACCTTGTCGTCCGCGCGCATGACGTCGCGGACGTGAGTGAGCAGGCGGCGACCGAGCGAACCTCCCGGGTGCGAGCGGGCGAAATCATCCGGCCCGAACCCGCGGGCGTCGAGCAGGGCAACGGCCAGGGCATCGCCCAGCGCCAAGGCTGCCGTCGTGCTGGCCGTCGGGGCAAGGTTGTGCGGGCAGGCTTCCTGAGCAACGCCAGCATCCAGATGAACGTCGGCCTCGCGCGCCAGGGTCGACGTCGGCACGCCAGTCATCGCGATGATCTTGGCGCCCTGGCGCTTGAGTGCCGGAAGGATGCTGAGCAGTTCACCTGATTCGCCGGAGTTGGAGAGGGCAAGCAGAACGTCATCACGGGTGATCATGCCGAGGTCGCCGTGGCTTGCCTCGGCTGGATGAACGAAATAGGCCGGGGTGCCGGTGCTCGCCATGGTGGCGGCGATCTTGCGGGCGATGTGGCCCGATTTGCCCATGCCGCTGACGATCAGGCGGCCGTGGCTGTTGATGATCAGTTCAACGGCCTGGGCAAAGTCGCCGTTTATTCGTTCTTTTAGTGCGTCGACCGCAGCAGCCTCGATGCTCAGAGTCTGACGGCCCAGTTCCAGAGCGCGTTCCGGCGAAAATCGGGCGGTAGATTGGCTTGGGTTCATGGGCTGGCTAAGGTTATGATGGCCGAAGTATACCTGACTTCAGACACGGCCTTGAGCGCACTCTCCCTCGTCCTTCTTCTGCTCGGTGCCTCGGTTATGGCCGTGGTCGTATTTCGGCGTTTCAATTTGCCCCCCGTTCTTGGCTACCTGTTTGTCGGCAGCGTCATCGGGCCGCATGCGCTGAACCTGATGAACGACGTTCATCGAGCCGAGTATCTGGCCGAATTCGGCGTCGTCTTCCTGATGTTCTCGATAGGCCTCGAGTTCTCGTTGCCCAAACTCTATGCGATGAAACGCATCGTATTTGGCCTCGGCATGCTTCAGGTTCTCCTGAGCATGATCCTTATTTCCGGACTGATTATGTTTTTCGGCGTCAGCTGGCAACTGGGCATTGCCCTCGGCGGCGTCTTCGCCATGTCCTCGACAGCGGTTCTGACCAAGCTGCTGGTCGAACGCCAGCAGCTCGATTCGGCGCACGGGCGCGAGATCATGGGCGTCCTGCTCTTCCAGGATCTGGCCGTGGTTCCGCTGCTGGTGATCATCCCCTCATTGACCCAGCCGCCCGAGAAGCTGGCCATGCTGCTTGGCGTCGCGCTGGTCAAGGCGGTGATCGTGTTGGCGGTCATTCTTGTCTTCGGCCAGAAATTGATGCGCAAATGGTTCCACTTCGTTGCCCGCGCAAAATCCTCTGAAGTGTTTGTGCTCAACGTGCTGCTGATTACGCTGAGCCTCGCCACGATCACCGAACTGGCCGGGCTCTCGCTGGCGCTGGGGGCTTTTGTCGCCGGCATGCTGATTTCGGAAACCGAATACAAAATGCAGGTGGAAGAGGACATCAAACCCTTCCGTGATGTGCTCATGGGTCTGTTTTTTGTGACCATCGGTGTCAAGCTTGACCTGCATATTCTTGTCGGCCTGTGGTGGCAGGTCTTGCTGGCCTTGATCGCCTTGTTGCTGATCAAATCACTGATTGTCGGGTTGATCTCATGGCGTCTGGGCGCCTCGCAGGGTAATGCCATCCGTTCTGGTTTGTGGCTGTGTGCCGGTGGTGAATTCGGCTTCGTGCTGCTCGGTGAAATCGTCAACATGCCCCGGGAAATCCAGCAGGTCTCGTTGACCGTGCTCGTTCTCTCGATGCTCATCGCGCCATTTATCGTTCAGTACAGCGAGCGGATCGTGGTGCGCTTTGTCGCCAGCGAATGGATGATGCGATCCATGCAGCTGACCAAAATCGCTGCGCATTCGATGGGGGCCGAGAAGCATGTGATTCTATGTGGCTTCGGACGCAGCGGTCAGTACCTCGCCCGCTTTCTGAGCCAGGAAAGCATTGCCTACGTGGCCCTCGACCTTGATCCGGATCGGGTAAGAGAGGCTGCCGCCGGCGGTGAAAATGTGGTTTACGGTGACGTCGGCAGAAAAGAAGCGTTGATGGCCGCTGGGCTGATGCGGGCTAGTGTCGTCATCGTTACCATGGGCGATACTTTGCTGGCAGAGAAAGTCCTGCACCATGTTCAGGAGTCACGTCCTGACTTGCCGGTAGTTGTCCGCACTTTTGACGAGAGGGACATGGAGCGCCTGACAAGGGCGGGTGCTGCCGAAGTTGTACCGGAAGCACTGGAGGCCAGTCTGATGCTCGCCTCGCATGCCCTGGTGCTGGTTGGGGTGCCGGTGAACCGCGTGCTCAAGCGCATCCGCCAGACCCGTTCTCAGCGCTACAGTTTGCTGCGCGGCTTCTATCGGGGCATTTCCGACCGTGACCACGACGACGACGATGAGCATCATCCGCGCCTTCACTCGGTGTTGTTGGTGTCCGGCGCAGCCGGTATCGGACAGACGCTGGATAGCCTAAATCTGGATGATCTCGGTTGCGAAGTCAGCGCAATTCGTCGGCGGGGAATCCGTGCCCTCGAACCTGCTCCGGAGACCCTGCTGGAGGAGGGCGACGTGGTGGTTGTTCTTGGTTTGCCGGAAGCGGTCACCGCAGCAGAGGAGCGCCTGCTGCAGAAATGAAAAAGCCCGCCTTGGCGGGCTTGGTCAAGGGGAGTTCGAAATCAGAAGGTCATGCAGACGGTATAGCCGGTAGTGTCAAAGTCGGCCGTCGTGGAGGCGATTGCAGCAGCAGGTGCTGCAACTGTCGAACCCGTCACCAGTGCGCGCACGCGAAGCGATCCGGTCGCGGTGTTGTTATCGTCTATGGTGGCATCAAGCTGGCGAGCGTACTTGCCCAGGATGCCACTGGAACAAAAAACGTAAGTGCCTGTCATGCCGGAAATGGGGATTTGTGTGGTGATCGCACCGGTAAGTCCGATCCGCCCGCCTTCGACATTGATGGGGTAGTACTCGGTCTGGTTCATGTCGGTCGGTCCGGCCAGGAAATTGGTGAGGCGGACCGCGCGCCAGTATTTTGCGGATTCATCGGTGGCTGTTTGGGAATTCCACTCGCCGTCTATGCGGCCGTTTCCGTTGCCATTGTCCGATGCTGCGCCGCCGGGAATATTGGTTTGGGCGCGAAGGTCATCTCCCGGAACGGCGCGGAAGCGGTCCTGATAGCCGTAGATCGCCAACGGGGCATTCTTGAAGTCATTTGCCAGGTTTTTTACCTTGGCGCTGTTGATCAGTTCCTGCCCCTTCAGTACGCCGCCCAGCAACAGGCCGATAATGACCAGGACTATGGCAATTTCGACAAGGGTAAAGCCCTTTTGGTGGTTTTTCATGGCATGCTCCGAATGTTTTTCGGATATCCGTAGGCAATTTTCGTGCCGATATATATGTGCGTGAATTTGACAACTTTTGCAGGCGGTTGGGGGGGTGATGTCGGAATATGGACAGTGTGTCTGAAATATGAACACTAGAATAGTTGGCAACATTGCCAGCCGCTTGGCGGACTGGCCGCATTTGTTGTTGGCCTCGCATTTGCTGATGCTCCACACGCTGGCATTTGGAGGCTGGAAAATCCCTGCTATTCGATTGTTGTGGGTGGTGGCCATCGGATTATTCCTGCTCTGGCAGCCCTTTGTTGCCGGAGAGCGCCGTATCGAGTTGCGGCAGGGGGTGATCTTGCTCGGTGTCGTTGTGGTGTCGACGCTACTGCTGGGTCCGTGGCTGCTGTTGATCTGGTGCGGTGCCTTGGCAGCAGCCATTGGCGGGCGGGTTCTAGGGACGGATACACCCCGCGAGCGAACTGGATATCTCCTGGCGTTCGGGTATCTGGTGGGCATTGCCGTTCTGGGCGTGGTTCCGGAGGTCTCGCCTGTTGTCGCCATTGATCCGGTCCTGCGTGGGGTGCTAGCCCGCTTCATGCCCCTTGTGCTGCCATTCTTGCTGATATTCCCGGCTCGCGCGCCGGAGCGGAAATCCCGCGAAGCATTCGATTTTTTCTATGGCGTGATGGTCTTTCTGGTGCTATCCGTTTTTGTGCTTGGAGCGCTGGCATACATGCTCCTCGGCGGAGCGGGCTATGTCGAGGCGTTGTTCAAGACGTCGTTGGCTGTTGCTGGTGCATTGCTTGTGGTGGCATGGGCATGGAACCCTCGTGGCGGATTTGCCGGCATCGGCTCGGCCATTTCCCGTTACATGCTTTCCCTTGGCATGCCGCTTGAAAAATGGCTGCTAGAGCTTTCGGAGGAGAGTGAGCTCTACGCTGAGCCCGCCTTATTTCTCGATGCGGTCATGCGCCGACTCCAAGGCATCCCTTGGGTTGTTGGAGCCTCCTGGCAGGCCGAACAACGTGTCGGGCAGTCCGGCGAACAATCCGCGCACGTACATACTTGTCAGGCCAATCAATTGGCGCTGACCGCACACTTTCGGCATCTTCCTTCGCCAGCGATGCGCTGGCACGTAGAGTGGTTGCTACGACTGGTCATCGAGTTCTATCTGGTTAAACTCCAGACGCACCAACTCCAGCGCATGGGCTATGTGCAGGCCATTTACGAAACGGGTGCGCGGGTGACGCATGACGTGAAAAACCTGCTCCAATCCTTGCAGGCGCTTTGCTATGCCGCTAATCAGCCAGGCGATCCGGCTCAGGTGACTGCTTTGCTTGGACGGCAACTGCCGCAAATTGCGGAGCGATTGAAATCAACGCTGGATAAGCTGCAATCACCCCAGATCGCGAGTCTGGAACACGTAGAGGCCAGACTTTGGTGGCGCCAGTTCAAGGAGCGGAATGGTCATCTGCTGGTCGAATGGCTGGGAGATGCTACAGCTGGCCATTCTTTGCCTGCCCCATTGTTCGATAGCGTAGCGGAAAACCTCTTGCAAAATGCGCTGGCAAAACGCTTGCGGCAACCAGGTCTGGGAATTCACGTGAATTTTGAGGGCGGTAGCCTGACGGTATCCGACGATGGCCTGCCCATCGCACCTGCTTTAGCGGCAGCTCTGTTCAACGAACCGGTCAGTTCGGAAGACGGCCTTGGCATCGGTTTGTATCACGCCGCTCGTCAGGCCAGCGGGGTGGGCTACAGCTTGGCGCTGACTGAGAATCGAGCGGGGTGCGTTGCCTTTACGCTGGCACAACTTGCGTAGGGCTATTGCCGCAAGCCGTTTAGGCGATAGACCACGGTATTTCCCTTGCCCTTGAGGTACAGCGTTTTCGGCTCGTCGAACGAAAACAGTGGGGCCAGGCGGTTGTGGGTGGTTGCATCGACATGGATCATGCCCGGAGTGCCCTCGCTGGTGATCCGGCTGGCAAGATTCACGGTGTCGCCCCACAGGTCGTAAATGAATTTTTTCTTTCCGACAACCCCGGCAACGACGGGCCCCGTGCCGATACCGATGCGAACGTCGAGCAGCATGTCGTTGACCGTGAAGTCGCGATGCAGCAGGTCACGCATGGCGATGGCCAGTTCAGCGATGGAGCGGGTGTAATTGGTCAGCTCGTTGTTCAGGCCTCCGGCAACCATATAGGCGTCACCGATGGTTTTGATCTTCTCCATACTGTGTTGTTCTGCCAACTCGTCGAACGATGAGAATATTCGGTTTAGCATCGAGAAAACCTGTTGAGGGGTCATGCCTTCGGCAATTCTGGTGAAATTGACGATGTCTACGAACATCACAGTGACGTCAGCAAAACCGTCGGCAATGGCTTGGCTGTCATGCTTCAGGCGCTCGGCGATTGGGCCGGGCAGAATATTGAGAAGCAGCCGTTCGGATTTGTTCTGTTCTTCCTGCAAGAGTAGATGGGTTTCTTCGAGGCTGGCTTGAGTCTTGGCTTTTTCCAGTACGGCGTAGCGCACCAAGAGGTAGACGATGCTGGAAATGGCGGCGAAATTGAGTGCAAAGAAAAAGACGCTGGTCCGAATTGAAATCTTTGGGGCGCTGCTGGCCATGCTGTCGGCCAGGAAATAGTCGAAAAACCCGGACAACGCGGTCAGGAAGATGTAGGCGATAAACCAGGCCAGTGACTCCCTTGCGCCGAAGAAGAGTACTGCGCCGATTGGGGCGAGCAGTCCCCAGAGGCTGGTTCCGCTGGCTGTGATGAAGTTGCCGATGCTCCACTGGACCGCAAACGGGGCAAACAGGAAAAGTGCGAGTTGCGAATAGCGAAAAAGGTCGAAATTGCCGCTACGGAAGTAGTACAGCAAGTTTCCAACCAGCAGCAGCTGAAAAACGAAGGGTGCAGTCGCCGAAAACTGCGGCCCCATCTGGCCATACAGAAATAGCCAAAGCATGGAGCCGGTACAAACCAGACCGGTGGCAAAGACCAGTAGCGATTTCTTCAGTCGCGTCTCGGCATCATCGTCGGGGAGGACGCCACCAGTACGCAATGCAACGAGGAAGGGTTGCTGGCTCAAGGGATGTTGCTGGCTTAAGGTTGGAATAACCGGTTCAGTTTGGCAGTCACCAGTGCTCCGGTCAATATGCCAAAAGGCTTGCGGGGATATTGCCTAGGGAAGTTTGCCGACGGCAACCATCCGGGATTTGAGCACGGTAGGGATGATCCAGGTAACCAGATCGTCGAAACTGTCCGTTGGTGTGTGGGCGATGAAGGTCAGGTTCGCATTGCTGTTTTCTGCTTCTTCGCCGGCCGCGCCAAGCAGTTGGGCACCTGAACTCTGATAGCCTCCAAATCCCCGGCTACCGTGGCTGACAATGACCGCTGGTAGCCCAGAGGCGATGTCGTACCCTGAAGCTGCGGCATCCTTGACATTGGCATTGCCCTGCGTGTCGAGTGTGAAGCTGGCCAGCGCGCCCGCGGCGACGGTTGCCGTGAACGCGGCTTGTGCGTAGTAGGTTAGGCGTCGGCCCCAGGGGTCAGACTCTGGGAGGCCTAGCGTTGCCCAAGGCAGCACGCCGTGGGCTGAGGCGCAATTTTCCCTGCCGGCGTTGGCGTCCGTGTTGGCCAGATTCGCAGTTGCGGGGCAGGGGAGTCGGCCATTGCTGATGGCGAATCCAAGCAGGGCTTCCTTGGCACTGTCGAGTTGGCGCTGTGCTTCCTGATAGCTGTTGGCCTCGCGTTGCGCCGCGAGGCCAAGCATCAAACCACCCGAGAGCAGGGCAACAATGACCAGTACAACGGTCAGTTCGATCAGAGAGAAACCTTGTTGGATTCGGTGGTGCTTGGGGGGCATCGGTATTTCAGTTAGCCAGGCGATCGTTGAAGGTAGCCGATGGCGGGGCTGACGTAAAGGCGGTTGCCGGGGAGTTTGCATTTCCGTTACGCGACGGGTCGGCGTTGATGCCTTCGAAGAAGGCGGCGGCATTCATCGGGCCGCGAGTCTGGCCGGCGAGTAGGCGGCCTGCCGCTAGTACTACGACACGGTGGTTTCCCGCGCCGTTGATGGTCAGCTTTCCGGGCTGGTTCGTGGTGGGGCTGCTGATCTGGTAGAAAACGGTGTTGGACCACTGGTTGCTTGTCCACCAATTGGCTGTCGGCAGCATGAAATCGCAACGACTGGCGTTCCAGACAATGGGGAAAGCGGTGGCGGTCGTGCCCGATAACGGGGTGTCCAGCGTATTGGCGGCGGCGAGCAGCGAGTTTGCCAAGGCTGTAGTTTGGGACAGTGCGGCGATTGCTTTGGCCTGATTGCTGGCGCTCGGATTGTCGATGTAGGCCTGGAGCAGAGAGATCGATGCGTTTTTGCCGGTAATGCTGGACAGGGTATTGCCGGCCAGCGCGTAGGCAGAGGCGTCAAGGGTAACAGCGGTGCCGGGATCAACATTGGCGGCGACAGGACTGGCTTTGGCCAGGGGGGCAACGAGGGCCGCATTCGCCGAGATGATTTTTGCCCAGATATCGATGTCGACCGCAGCATTGCCGAGACGATTGGCGTAGGGGGTGATGGTGGTTTGTACGGGGCGTGGGTCGGCGGTATCGAGCTGGTTGAACTCCGTACGTCTGAGCATAAAGGTGTTGATGGCGGCGGTCAGGCTGGTATGGGTGACGTTGTTGTCGAACGCCTGATTGTTGCTGATTGTCGTGACCAAGGCGTTCAGGTCGGCTATGGCTGCGGTCACCCCGGCATCCACCGCTGCGTAGTTTGCGACCGGCGCCGTGGCTGCGCTCTCGGCCGTCTGCAGGGAAGCCAGTGCCGTAGATCGCGCGTTGCTGACATCCTGAACACCCGTGACGATTCCGGTGACCGATGCCTTGGCGGCGGCCAGCGCACCCTGCATTTCCCTGATGTTTTCTGCGTTCGGGGTGTTTCGCAATGCCGTGGCGGCGCTTTCCAGAGGCGCTATGTAGCTGATGGCCTCGCTGGCAAGAACATTCACCCTGCTGGCTTCGATGCTGTTGCCGAAGGCAATGATGTTTCTGGAAAGGGTGGTGGCTGCCGCCTTGGCCGCGTTCTGCAAAGTGATTTCGGCAGGCGAGCCAGCTGCAGCAACGGCCGATACTGCAGCCAGATAGGCTGTTTCCGCGCTCGATTTTGCGAAGGAAAACGAGGCTTGCGCCAATGGATGCGAAGCGACGGTGGCATTCAGCAAGGAAAGCGTGGCCTCCGTGCTGTGGAGAAGGTCGATACTGTTGGCCGATGCGCCAAGCGCACTGGCGAGTTGCGTCAACTGCCATGGCATGACGTCTACGCCGAGACTGGCCATTGCGTCGCGCAGGCTCTCCAGGGCTGAGTCGGTGACGCTTGTCAGCTCCCGGATCGTACGCCCCTCTACCACGCTGATACGACCGTTAATGGCGGCTGAATCGACCTCTTCGTCAATGCCAGTCATCAGGGATGTCGCGGTATTGGCTAACTGCTTCAGCTGGTTTCCCGCCAGGAATATGGCGTTGAACAGATTGCGGGCCTGGACGATCGTATCCCCAAGAGCGTTGAGGGCGACGAGTTGCTGGCCGGCATTGGCGGCGCTCCCCAGTTGATTGACCGTCAAAGTCAGCCTGGCGATGGTTGATTTGAGGGCGGCTTCGGGGCCGCTGCCGGGCTGGGTGCTCGGTACCCGTCCGAAAAAACTGTTTTCCTTGCCCTGAAAACCGCTGGATGAGAACGGTGCCGGCCAAGGGTAGCGGTGGTCGGTATTCGCCTGGGAGGCGGCGTGTTGGTTGAGGCAACTGCTGACCTCGTTCGCCACGCGCTTTTCTACAGCGGCCATCAGCTCCTGGCGGGTGATGACCAGAACCATGTCGTTGAAACTGTCGCTGCGCGGCCCGGTGACGTACTTATGGTCGTTTCCGTTGCCATTCTCGCCATCCAGGTAATCAGCCGGGTTGTTCGATGGCCGGTTCTGACCGACCAAGGGGGTGCGCGGCGCGATGATCAGAGCGGCAATGTCGCTGCTGCCGTCAACATCAAGCGCCATTGCTGTGTCACTGTTGATCGGATGGGCGCTGTCGTCATCCTTTAAGGCAGGAGACAGGATATACCAGAGGCGTGCGCCAACATCGTCGGTCAACTCCGGGAGGTCAAGGGTGACCCAGGGCAGCCAGCCAACGTAACTTGGGCATTGTGTCATGGCGAACATGTCCGCCTTGCCGTCGCCTGGCGTGTTGTTCAGCCCTGGACTATTGGTGACCAGATCCGGGCAGGGAAGACTGCCCGGACGGTTACTGTCGGTGACAGCTCGGGCAATCAATGCCTCCTTGGCGCGCAAGAGTGAAGCCGCGATTTTTGCGTCTTGTCCCGCCTTGTTGAACTGGCTGTTGGCACTTTGGAAAAAGGCGTAGCCACCCGCAATGGTAACGAGGATGAGGAGCATCCAAAGTGCGACGCCCCTTTGCGTGGATGGGGGGGCGCAGCGCCTCATTTCCGGCTGCTGCCTCGCTTGACGACAATGCGACCGTCGCCGATCACACTTTCGCGCTGGCCGGTTGATGGATTGAACGTGTCGCCGACCGGAACGCGGACTGGCGGGGCGTTGCCGTTCCAGTCAGGGGTGCCATTGATCCAGCGGGTGCGACGGCCGTTGCTGCTACGCACTTCCCCGTTGATCGTCATGCTGGCTTCGCCGTCCCCATCCGGTAGAAAGGCCGGATTGCGCTGGCGCTGGGCATCAAGTTTGGCGCGCTGCTGCGGATCAAGGAAAAGGCGCCCTAGAGAAGACTGTTCGGCGGCGAAGTTCGGGCCGATGGCAGAAGCGATTAACACGAAAACGATCAGTCGAATCTGTCTCATTTGGTGCTATTTGTCTGGCGGGCGGTAAGCCACTGCATTTCGCATTCGGCGCCTAGCTGCGACATCACTTCGCGCCCCTCGGCCTGGCTTGGGGTTGGGGCCAGCCGGCAGCTGCTTACGATGACCATGGCTCTTGCCTTATTCTGGATGCGGGCGAGGTAATTTAACAGGTCTTCTTCGTGCAGCAGGCGGAGTTGCAGGCGCATCGGGCTGCTGAACCAGGTGTGCTGCGTGTCGTTTCCTTTGTCCACGCTGGTCTGGGCGCCGAACTCGTAGCTCATGCCGGGGAGACGCAGTTCGCGCTGGGTATCGCGGAGCATTTCCATCCAGTCGAGCCGTTTTTCGTCACCAACGATGCCCGCATCCTGGAGTTGCTTCAGGAGTTGCATTCGCTCCCTGATATCCTGCTCCTCGGTTCGAACCTGGCGCAAACGCTGTTCGATCTGATTTCTGGCCGCTTCGGCGGCGTTACGCTCACGCTCCGCTTTGCTGGAGTCAATATGGCTGACCCAGGCGAGCAGGCCGGCAACAACGAACATGACGACGGTTGCCAACAGTGGCAGCCCCAGTTTCGGAAGGTCGCGGCGAGTCAAATTCATGGCGCGACGCTCCGGGTTATTTCGATGACGAATTGGCGTGGCTTGGAATCTTCGTCGAGCCCGTCACCGCCACGCAGAGCGCGACCGGATTCAATGTCGAACGGTCGTTGTTCCACCTTGACCGTATTGGCAGGGTCGGCGCGTAGTGCATCGACAAATTGATCGAGGACGGCCAGCGTTTGCCTGGGGGTTGCGCGCTCAAGGCGGATGGTGCCCCGCACCGTCGTAATGTCCATCGCGCTAGCAGTGACTGCTGCGGTCGACTGCGGATTCCAGCCGTTTTTCCATTCGATGGCATCCAGCGAAATGGCCGGCATGCGGTCAAGGGCCTGGCTTACCATGCGGTAGCTGGGGGCCGGTTGGCGCTGCTGAGCTATCAGTTCTCCATAGCGGGTGGTCAATCCGCGTAGCGAGTCGTTGTCCAGGCCCAATTGCGGGAAGGTCGCGGAGATTTCGCGATAGCGTTGGTTGAGGTCTGCCTCGCTGGCAAGCAGATCAGCTGTTTCCGTACGCAGGTTCTGCGCGTCGTAGGTTTCCTTGGCCGCGATGAGCACGCCGCCGAGGAGGGCGATCAGGCCGGCGGCGATCAAGCCGTGGCGGATCTGCGACAAGCGGAAATGATGGCGATGCGCATCGGTCGCAAATTGCTGAGCAGGCCTGGCTGTGGCGAGGAGTTGCAGAAGCAGCAGTTCGCTACGATTGTCGGCTGGCAAGGTTTGTAACTTGAGCTTGTTTGCCGCCGCATGGCTATCGAGGAGCGTGAAGCTCAGAGGACTGTGCTCCGGGCAGGCCTTTTCGATGGCCGGAATGGTCAGCGGATGAGCAACGATGAAGGCTTGCAGGGCCTCGTCGCGGCCGATCAGGCGCTGACCGATCAGGTATTGATGCAGTTTCCCCGCCTCTGCCGCAAATGCGCTGGCGATGCCGGCAATGCTGCTGTCGGAGAGCGGTGCCATGCGTGAAAAGTGGGCGTGGCCGTCAACGAGATAGGTCTCGCGGATGGACTGATCCTGCAATGTCAGCAGCAGGCAGCGGCTGCTGTCCTGGCCGAGCTTCTTGAGCAGTTGGCCACCCAGTTGGGCCACCGTGTAAATACCCGCCAGTGGCGCCTCTGCCTCGCTGATCCGGCGCAACCAGGGATCGAAATGCGCCGGGTTGGTCAACGCCGAGAGGAGCAGCTTCTCGTTCTTGCGCTGGCTTTTTTCATAGCCCAGCGAAACAGCCGTGGACAATGGCGTGCCGAGAAAATGCTGGCCGAGCTTGCGGGTTACAAGGGTCTGACGGTCGTTTCCCCGCAGGTAGGGAATGGTTTCCAGCGCATGGCCTTCCTCGGCGACGTTGGCGAGCAGCGAAAACTGGCTGTCGCGCTGCTCGCAGAGGTACTCAGCAAACTGCGTCAGGCCATCCTCATCGTTCTCAAACACACCCTCCGCCCGCAGGTTTCCTTGATGCCAGGTGTAGGCCGACATGCGGTGCGTATTGAGGTAGAGAAGGCGAAGTTTCACGTTTTGATCTTGCTAATGACGTCGTAAACGGGGCCAATGACCGACAGCATAATCCAGCCAAGCAGGGCACCCATGAAAAGCGTCAGCATCGGTTCGATCAGCGCCTGTGCCTTGCCGACCGATTCCTTGACGTCGCGGTTGTAGAAATAGCTTACGTTGAGCAGCGCCTTGTCCAACCCGCCGGTGCTTTCACCGATGCGTAGCATGCGTACGATGAGCGGCGGAAACATCCCGACATCACGGAAGGCGCCGGCCACGTTCTGGCCTTCGCGGATGGATTGCTCGACACGCTCGAGCCCCTTGCGCACGACATGGTTGCCGACGATGGTCTGCGTGGTCCGGATCGATTCGAGCACCGGGATGCCCGATGCGTAGAGCATGGCGAAGGTGTTTGCGAAGCGCGAGAGAATGATTTTTTTCAGGATCGGGCCGAATATCGGCAAGCCCAATTTGATCTCATCGAGACGGACGCGCGCCAGCGGGTTTCTGCGCAGGACAATCTGTAGCGTAATGAGTGCCAGGATGGGCAGCACCAGACATACGTACCAGTAATTGGTCAGCAGATCGGAAACAAAAAACAGCAGCTGGGTATGGGGCGGCAGGGCTTGTCCCATGTTCTTTACGAACAGCTTGAGCTGCGGCACCATGTAAATCATCAGGAACACGGTGGCGGAAAGCACGATGGTTGCCACGAAGGCCGGGTACATCAACAGCTTTTTGGTGTGCGAAGTCAGCTCATCCTCCCATTTCAGGGATTCCGCCAGACTGGCCAGAACCTCTGGCAAGCGGCCGCTTCCTTCGCCAGCGCGGATCAGGTTGGCGAATACCTGGCTGAAAATGTCAGGATGGGCGCCCATGGCCTGCGACAGTGTCTGTCCGCCCTCGATGCTTTCGATCAACCCGGCCATCACTTCGCGGAAGCGGGGATGGTCAACGGAGTCGCGCAGGTCGGTCAGTCCTTCAAGGATGGGAACGCCGGCTCGGGTCAGGTGTTCGAGGTGAAAACAGAAGTTGATCAGTTCCGGCCGGGGCACGCGCTGTTCGCCAAACAGGGCGCGATGCTTGATCGGCGAACCTGTGACCAGATCGAGATTCATGCGCTTGAGGCGCATTTCGAGATCAACCTGGTTGATCGCGTCGATTCGTCCGTAGGTCATCCGACCTTCCGCACTGACCGCTTTGTAATCAAACAGCACGGCTACATCCGATCAGTCAGGTCGACAACGCGGGCCAGTTCTTCAAGCGAAGTCGTACCGTTCAGTACGCGCTGCATGCCATCGTCGGCCAGCGTCGTGAAGCCCTGGAGCAGGGCGCGCGAGCGGATCTCATGGGTAGTCGCGCGACGCGCAATGAGTTCGTCGATGCCGGCATCGATACGCAGTAATTCCATGATGGCGATGCGGCCCCGGTAACCCTGGAAATCACATGCCTCACAGCCGGTAGGGCGGAACAGAACAGGGCGCGGACCCTCACCCAGCTCACAGAGCAGGCGTATTTCGTGGGGTTCCGCGTGATAGGGCGATTTGCAGTGGTCGCACAGTCGACGAATCAGGCGCTGGGCGACGATGCCGATGATGTTGCCAGCCATCACGTCGGGGAGAACACCGATGTCGAGCAGGCGCGGGACGGCGCCAATGGCCGAATTCGTATGCAAGGTGGTGTACACCTGATGACCGGTCATGGCAGCTCGAAAGGCCATTTCGGCGGTTTCCGCATCGCGTACTTCGCCGACCAGGATGACGTCCGGGTCCTGGCGCATCATCGAGCGGATGCCGTTGGCGAAATCCAGCTTGGCCGTTTCCGAAACCGATGTCTGGCGGACCATCGCCATCGGGTATTCGACCGGATCTTCGAGGGTCATGATGTGAATGCCCTCGGAGTTGATGTGGTTGAGCACCGAGTAGAGCGTCGTCGTCTTGCCACTGCCGGTCGGGCCGGTGACGAGGATGATGCCTTCGGGCCGCGAGATCATGAGTTTGAGCTGGTGCAGGTGCTCCTCGGCCAGCCCGAGATTGTCCAGCGGCACTATTCCCTTCTGCCGGTCGAGAATGCGCAGCACGATGTTTTCGCCGTGAATGGTCGGCTGACTGGCGACCCGGAAGTCGATGGGGCGACCTGAAACGGTGAGGCTGATCCGCCCATCCTGCGGCGCCCGCATCTCGGCGATATTCATGCCGGAAAGCACTTTCATGCGCACCGTCATTGCCGGCCAGTAGGATTTGTGCAGCGCGCGGATCTGGCGAAGCATGCCGTCGATCCGATAGCGTATGCGCAGGAAATTGGCTTCGGGTTCGAAATGGATGTCCGAGGCTTCGCGCTTGACTGCGTCGGTCAGAATCGAGTCGATCAGCCGGACGACCGGCTGGCTGTACTCATCGTCGGTTGTGGACAGGCTCTGCCAGTCGATTTCGCCGGTTTCGATCTCGTGCAGGATGCCGTCAATCGACAGTTCGTGACCGTAATACTGGTCGATGGCGTGATCGATTTCGGATTCGCCGCCGAGCAGCGTTTCGATTTCGGTACCTTCTTCCAGTTGACCGCGGACACGGTCGAGACCAACGATGTCGTTGATGTCCGAAATGGCCAGCGTCAGGCGGCGGTTGTGACGGTCGTAGTCAAGCGGCAGCAGGTGGTGGCGTTTGGCGAGGTCGCGCGGGACTAGCTTGAGCGCTTGCGGGTCGACGACGGCATGCGACAGGTCGATGCTCTGTTTGCCGAGGTTTTCGGAGAGCGCCTGGCGCAGGGTGGCCTCGGTGACGAAGCCCAGCGAAACCAGCAGCTTGCCGATCGGCTGGTTCTGCTTCATTTGCTCCAGCAGCGCGATACGCAACTGATCTTCCGACAGGATGCCTTCGGAAATCAGTATCTGGCCGAGAGGGCGGCGCTGGAGGGTGGAGGCGCTCATGGGTGTTACCGCTCCGGCTGCAGCTCGCCAAGGCGCTGCTGCGCCTTGTCACGGGAGAATCCGGCCGGGCGCTTGGTGGACGCTTCCAGGGCAAGCCGGTAATGCTGGGCAGCGAGGCGGGGTTGGCGCAGGTGATCGAGGCTGACCGCCAGATTGAAAAGGTAGTCAGGATTGTCGCCATCGGCCGCTACCGCATTGAAGTAGACCTGTTGTGCCTCGGCCCAGCGTGCCTGACGAGAGTACAGATTGCCAAGTGCGAAATTGAGCGGGGCCGATTCAGGCTGGCTGGAGAGCAATGATTTCAGGCGGCTTTCTGCAGTGTTCGGGTCAGCGTTGGCTGACGGATTGTTGAGGACGGCTGCCTGTGCGGCCGGGTCGCTCGGGTTGGCGATGAGTGCTCGCTGGCGGAGGCTTTCGGCGTCTGCCGGGCGGCCTTGGCTGTGGGCGATGGCTGCCAGAGCGAGCAAGGCATCCGTATTGTTCGGGTCGCGTTGCAGCGCCTGTTCGAACTCCCGGCGGGACAATTCCATCTCACCGCGCTGCAGGCTGGCGTGGCCGCGAGCAATACTGGTGTCAGGCTCGGGGCGCGTGCGAGTCAGGCGAATAGGGGCGGTGGCTGAAGGATCGCTTGTGGCAGTCGGCATCCGGACGGGGCGAACTTCCCGGCGTGCGAATACGGATGTTCCGGCAGGCTCGGGAGACGCAGCTGCGGTCGACCGGTTAGAGGAGGCAAAATCGGCGGGGGGTGATACTGGCAGCGCCGGTACGGCCACCGCCGCCGGAGGTGGAGAGGGGCGACCCATCGGCACTGCCGAAGAAGTGCTGGCAGTGAACGATCCGCGGTTCATGGCATTCAGCTGATACCAGACATATCCGGCGATGGAAAAGCCGGCAACGCCCAGCGTGCCCAAGGCCAGCCAGAGCGGAAGTCTCGATGGCTTGGCAGGGGGCTGCTTCGCAGCAAAGGCATTGCGAACGGCTTCGCGCGGCTCGGCTGCCTTGGCGGGTTGGGGAGGTGCGGGTGGTGGCGCAGATCGTCGCTCGGGTATGGCCGACTTGGCCAAGTCAGCGTCGACCGCTGCAATATGCGTTGCGAGATCGGGAAGAGGATTGGGCGCTGCTTTCGCCGGCTCGGGTGGAAACGGCTCGAGGCTGAGCATGTCGGCGGCTGTTGGCAGAATGTCTACCTGCGGGTTACGGGCTGACTCCAGCTTCGCATTCTCCGCCCGACGCAGGGCATCCATCAGCAGGCTCATGCGCAGGCCTCAGCGGCTCGGGACGATATTGAAGGGCTGGGCTTCATTCGGCTGGGCGAAGAAGTTCTGTCCGGGAAGGTGGTCGCGCAGTGCGGCGAAATCCCCGTCCAGGCTTGCGTCCTTGATGACGACAGGGCGCAGGAAAATTACCAGCTCCGTTTTTTGGGCCGCATTGTTCCGGTTGTTGACCAGTTCTCCGGCAATCGGAATTTGTCCAAGCAACGGTACGCGCTGATTTTGATAGTCGATCTTGTCTTCC
This sequence comes from Dechloromonas sp., assembly GCA_016790815.1. GTDB lineage: Bacteria > Pseudomonadota > Gammaproteobacteria > Burkholderiales > Rhodocyclaceae > Azonexus. The sequence goes on along the minus strand of JAEUOG010000049.1, from coordinate 28,090 downwards.
ATCAATCCGCCGAGAATGGCGATATTGCCGCTGGCGACACGCATCACGGATTCGATTTCGCGGGTGCGGATCACTGGAACAAGATTGCTTATGTCGTTTCTCTTCAAATCGGGGTTGGGGTCCAACACCTCGCGGGCGACAGAGGTAATCGTCGGCCGCACGTTTAGCGTTACGGCATCACTGTTGCTGATTTGCGGGGTAACACTGACCACGAGTCCTACGGAGACGGACTGTGGTGTTGTGGTGTAGGTGGTGGTTGTGCCGACGTTGGCGGTGGTGGTTGTGTCTGCTTTGACGCTGAAATAGACGTAGTTCTCAACAACCTTCAACAATGCGGTCTGGTTGTTCATGACGGAGACCCGGGGGCTGGAAAGTACCTTGGTCGTCCCGAATGTATTGAGCATCGTGACCAGTGCATCCGGATTGCCACCCCTGTCATAACTGAGGTTGTAGGCATTCTTCGTGAGGGCGTCGCCAATGAAGTTGAGTGAGCCTGCGCCGGCCAATTGGGTCCAGTTGATACCCTGCTGGTAACCATCTTTCAGCGTGACTTCGACGATGGTCGCTTCGATCAATACTTGTCGCTGCGCCGAGTTGGTGACCCGATCCACAAACTCCTGAATTCGTTCATGCTGGCGTTGGGTGGCGCGCACCGTAATGACACCGCTTTCGGAGTTCATGATGACGGAGGCTGCTTCGCGGAAGGTGCTGCGGCGCTCGATAGAGGTGCCTGTGGCCTGGCTGGCTGAATTGGGATTGGGGTTCGCCTGCAAGGCGTTGGCGACGGATTGTGCTGCGCGTTGCCCATTCCCTTGCGGAAGCGCTGCAGCACCCGTTGCAGTTTGGGCGCTCGATTTCTCGATAACGGTTTCGCTCGATCCTTCAGGAAAGACCTTGTCGGTCTCGCGCAGGATGTCCTTGATGTTCTTTTCCAGCGATTCCCAGAACTGATTGCGGGAAGTGTTTTCAATGCGCGTGTTGGATATGTTTCCGCCGCCGCCTGTGGCGGGCGCACTTGGATTGCCAGTACTCCCGCCCGAGGTTCCGGTTGCGATCTGGGTATTAGTCGAGACGGTTCCGGTGACGTTCCGCGCCATGTTCACATAGTCGACCTTGTAGTGCTTCAGGAAGGGCGAATCGGGCATCACGGATAGGTTGGGGCCATCCAGCTCGAAGCGCATGTCGACCTGCTTTGAAACGCGACTCAGCAGTTGTGGCAAGGTTTGGTCTATGGCATTCAGCGTTACCGTCCCGGTGATGCCGGGGTGGATGTCGACGTTGACCTTGGCATCTCGCGCCAATGCAAAAAGCAGGTCGCGAACAGGGACGTTGTTGACGACTACGCTGTAGGTTTCAGCCTTGCGCGATGTGCGCGGTTTGGGCAAGGCGAGCGTCTGCTGCACCGGGGCGGGAATGCTTGATGCAGGGGTGTTCGGGGCGGAACTGTCCGTATTCAGATGCCCCTTCAATGGCTCGCGCGGCGTCGGTGCCGCACAAGCGGCCAGCAGTAAGCATGCAAGTATTGTGCTGATGAAACCGATTTTCATCGGATTGTTTGCCTTGTCATAAGCTAGTGATTCAGGGGGGAGCGCATATTCTTGCGATGCTAGCACGTAATAACGCATGCCCGCACGGTTTGGCGGCTGCCGGCAAGCTAGCGTAACTTGCTGACCTGACGAGGGAAAGGCTGTGCGGCCTTGATTGGTCCTGGCAGCAATTGCATGGCTGCAACAGCCTCTTCACGGGTGTCGTAGTCACCAAAAATTACGCCGACCCGGTCTCGTCCGGACAGGCTCGAGCGGTAAGCGCGCAGCTGTGACGCGTCAAGAACGCTCGTCGCGCGATTGAGAAAGCCTTCGATTTCGCCGGTCTGCGTCGCGTCAGCGGAAAGTAGTTGAATGAAGTAGTGATTGTTCTTCGCATCCGCAATCCATTGGTCGTACTGGCCGAAATGCTGGCGAGTCAGTGGTGCAAACCGGATTTTGTCCTGCGCGGGCATCTGGGTTTGCGCGTCGGGACGCAATGGCAGCGCTGGAGCCCGTTTCGCGGTTTGGGGCGAAGGTTCGATCTGAGGTATTGGCGGGGGGGCGGAATCGCTGGACGGTGTATCGTGGACCGCGCGGGGTGGCGAGCCGAAGATCATGGCCGTGACGAGGGCAACTGTGCTGGCCCCGGCGACTCCCCAGAGCAGCGATTTCGAGTTGAAGGCCGATTTTGGCGCCAGCGGCGAAAACCGTGCATCTTGCTCTGCAACCTTGACCTCATTTCCGCCAACTTCGTGGATGCCTCGGGAATACGCCGCCAGCAGCGCCTTGTCGGCAAGTATGTTGATGCGTCGTGACAAACCTTCGGAGGCCTTGGCAATCATTGTGACGGCATCGGCGGTGAATGGATTCGGTCCGCGGTATCCGGCCGCACGGAGGCGAAACTCGATGTATGCAGCGACATCATCCTGTTTGAGTGGCGTGAGGTTGAAGTGCTGGGTGATTCGCTCCCGGAGTTGGCGCATGTCCGTGGCTGCAAGGCGCTCATCCAGTTCGGGCTGCGCGAAGAGCGCTATTTGCAGCAGTTTCGCTGCCTTTGCTTCGAGGTTGGAAAGCAAGCGGATTTCTTCGAGGGATTCCGCGGGCATCGCATGCGCCTCGTCAATCAGCAGTACGACACGCTTGCCCTTGGCGTAACGCTCGATCAAGGCTTCCTGTAGCGCACGGGTCAGTGAGTGGGTGGCCTTGCCCTCGGCTGGAATACCCAGTTCGTCAGCAATGGCGCCCAGAATTTCGTGTCTCGAAAGCGACGGGTTCGCCATGTACAGCGTCTCGACGTTCTCAGGCAAGCGCTCGAGAAGCATTCTGCAGAGCATGGTCTTGCCGCTGCCTACTTCACCTGTGACCTTGACGATGCCTTCGTCCTGGGTGATGGCATAGATCAGTGCGTCGAGTGTCGGCCCACGGTTGGCGCCAGTAAAAAAATAGTCAGTGTGCGGGGTAATGCGAAACGGTGGTTCGCGCAGGCCGAAATGGTCGAGGTAAAGGCTCATCGGCGGGTCCAGCTTTCCATTCGGTTATAGAGTGTCGTGCGGTTGATCCCGAGGCGGCGAGCAGCTTCGCTCATGTTGCCACCGCTCAGTTCGATGGCAGCCTCGATGTATCCGCGCTGCCAAAGCTCAAGGGTCGCGTCGAGATTTAGACGGGAGGCTTTCTCAAGGTGCTTGGATGCAGCCATTTTTGCATCTTTCAGGTCGTCGGCGGCAAGTCCGCTCGCCCCTGGGGCTGGCTCGGAAGCGTCCTGTTGGTCGAGCTCGGCGCGCAACTGCTCGGCAGTCACCGCCTGTCCCGGATAGCGTGCGCTCAGGCGGATGACGATATTGCGCAGTTCGCGAACATTTCCAGGAAAACCATAGTCCAGCCAAAGTGACTGGGCAGAAGGTGCCAGGAGGAACGGCGCGGAGTTGACGTTGGCGGCGCAGTTCTTGCGAAAATGTTCAAGAAGAAGGAGACGGTCAAGGCCGGTTTCCCGTAAAGGCGGAACTGCCACGGTAAACACCGAAAGTCGGTGAAAAAGGTCCGCGCGAAAACGCCCTGCACGCATCTCCTGGCGCAGATCGCGATTGGTTGCAGCAACAATGCGTGCGCTGGAAATCCTGGGGTGTGTTTCTCCGACGCGCTGGTACTCCCCGTTTTCGAGAACGCGTAGCAACTTCGGTTGCAAGTCGAGCGGCAACTCGCCGATTTCGTCGAGGAAAAGCGTTCCGCTGTCTGCGTCTTCAAAATAGCCGGATTTTGCGCTGGTGGCACCGGTAAAGGCCCCTTTGGCGTAGCCGAAAAGCGTTGGCTCCAGCAATGTCGGGGAAATGGCGGCGCAGTTCAGCGCAAGGAAAGGCTTGTCTTGGCGCTCGGTCAGGCGGTGGAGGTAATGACTGGCAACGATGTCCTTGCCGCTGCCTGATTCGCCTTCGATCAATACCGGGTAAGCCAGATTGGCGTATTGGCCGAGTTGCAGTCGAAGGCGCTGCATGGGCAGGCTTTCGCCGATCAGTCCGCCGGCATGGGTGGCCATCGGGGTGTTGTCAAAACGGAGAGCTTGTCGGAAAAGTTCGCTCAGGCGGCTGGGGTCGCACGGCTTGGCAACGAAGTCGACCGCGCCCAGTGTGCGAGCATGGCGTGCGTTGGTCTCGTCGCTTTGTCCCGAAAGCACAATGATCTTCATGTCTGGCAAGAGCGCCAGAAGGTCGCCTATCAGCGCAAATCCCTCATCAGGGCGGTGGGGAATGGGAGGGAGGCCAAGGTCAACCAAGGCGAGTTGCGGCGGTTTCCGAAGCTGCCTGAGCAGCGTCAGTGCGTGCTCTCGGGAGTGGCTGGTAAGTACGTCATACTCCTGCGCAAAGGCGAAGCTCAGCGATTCGCTGATGAGCGAATCGTCGTCGACGATCAAAAGGAGTGGCTTGGCAGATGACAAGAGCACAACATTCCATATGAAATATGTTCGATTATAGCCTTGTCGTTTCCCGGCGACCGTGGGGGTTTCTGCTAAAATCGTCCGACTTTTTCAATGGGATATGCTTTGTCCGACGACGTCTTGGTCGATATCGAGGATCTTGAGTTTGCCTACGATGGCCGGCCTGTGCTGCAGGGAATCAACATGAAGATTCCGCGCGGCAAGGTAGTTGCCATCATGGGCGGGTCCGGTTGTGGCAAAACGACGCTGCTACGTTGTATTGGCGGTCAGTTGCGGCCGACCGGCGGGCGCGTTCGACTGGAAAAGCATCAGGTATGCGAGATGTCAGAGGCTGAGCTGTATCGCCTGCGTCGCCGGATGGGCATGCTCTTCCAGTTTGGCGCGCTGTTTACGGACATGTCCGTGTTTGAGAACGTCGCTTTCCCGATGCGAGAACACACCGATATGTCGGATGAAATGATTCGCGATCTGGTGCTGATGAAACTGGAGGCGGTAGGTTTGCGCGGTGCGTACAATTTGATGCCGGGCGAGTTGTCGGGCGGAATGGCACGACGGGTGGCTTTGGCGCGCGCCTTGGCGCTCGATCCCATGCTGGTCATGTATGACGAGCCGTTTACTGGTTTGGATCCGATAGCGCTGGGCGTCATTGGTCAATTGATTCGCAAGTTGAACGATGCCTTGGGGGCAACGTCCATCATGGTGACGCACGATATCCAGGAGTCGCTGCTGATCGTCGACTACATCTATTTCATGAATGGCGGGCGCGTGGTCGCTGAAGGAACGCCAGACGAGATTCGTGCCTCGACTGATCCCTTCGTTCATCAGTTTGTCCATGCCGCCCCGGATGGCCCGGTTCACTTTGACTATCCTGCGCCGTCGGCGCGTGAACAATTTCTAGATTTCGTAGCGCATGTTTGATCCGGTTTCCATATTTCGCAAGCTGGGTCACGCTACGGTTGACCGCGTTTGGCGGCTCGGTTTTGCCGCGCGATTCCTGTGGGCTGTATTGATGCATTCCGGGTCGTCTTTCCGTCGCCTGCCGCTGACGTTACGCGAAATCTATTTCAGTGGCGTGCTATCGCTATTGATCATCATGGTTTCCGGTCTGTTTGTCGGACTGGTGCTAGGGCTTCAGGGGTATGAAATCCTGCAGCGCTTCGGGTCAACTGAGGCGCTTGGGACGCTCGTCGCCTTGTCGCTAACTCGGGAGCTGGGGCCTGTTCTGGCTGCCATTTTTTTTGCGTCGCGGGCTGGTTCTTCGGTGACGGCTGAAATAGGCCTCATGAAGGCAACTGAACAATTGAAGGCGATGGACATGATGGCAGTCAATCCGATTGCCCGTGTCGTGGCGCCGCGTTTCTGGGGTGGTGTGATTTCGATGCCCTTGCTGGCTGCTATATTTTCCGCCATGGGCGTTCTGGGTGGTTGGTTAATCGGCGTGATCGTCATTGGCGTTGACGACGGTTCCTACTGGTCGCAAATGCAGGCCAGTGTGGATTTTCGCTACGACATCTGGAATGGTGTTGTGAAGAGCTTCGTGTTCGGCATTGCGGTTTCACTGATCGCGGTTTTCGAAGGTTACGACTCGGTGCCGACTGCCGAAGGTGTATCGCGCGCGATAACGCGTACTGTGGTGACTTCAGTGCTGACCGTTCTCGCGCTGGACTTTGTTCTAACCTCGTTCATGTTCCGGGGAGCCTGATGAATCGCACTGTTCTTGACCTGTGGGTCGGTTTTTTCGTTGCTCTGGGCCTTGCCGCCCTGCTCTTTTTGTCGCTCAAGGTGGGGAACCTATCGTCATCACATTTGTCAGAAACGTACGTTTTGAAGGCCAAGTTTGATAATATTGGAGGCCTGAAGGTGCGTGGTCCGGTAAAGAGTGCTGGGGTTGTTGTTGGGCGAATCGTCGATATCCAGTTCGATTCGGCGACGTATGAGGCGGTGGTCAGCATGACCGTCGATGGTCGCTACCGCTTCCCGAAGGACACCTTTGCATCAATCAATACGGCGGGTCTGCTTGGCGAACAGTATGTTGGCCTGGATGCTGGCGGGGATGAAAAGATGCTTTCTGCGGGTGATACGATTGCCAAGACGCAGTCGGCAGTGGTGCTCGAAAAATTGATTAGCCAGTTTCTATTTAGCAAAGCAGCGGACGGACAGGAAAAATAAATGACGGTCAGTTTTTGCACATCGGCTGTGCGAGGGGCTCAACGATTCGGCTTCGGAGCGCTGGTAGTGGCATTTTCCTGCTCCATGGCAGTGGCGGACGGAAATCCGAACGACCCCTACGAGGCATTCAATCGTCCGATGTTTGCAGTCAATGAGGCTATCGACAAATATGCAGCTAAGCCCGTTGCCCAGGTTTATGACAATCTGGTCCCCTTGCCCGTTAAGGCTAGCGTCGGGAATTTTTTTGGCAACGCAGGGGACCTGTGGGTCGGAGTCAATAATGCGCTACAGGGAAAATTTGGTGATGCCGGCGTAGATATCGGGCGCCTGCTGATCAATTCGACGGTCGGCATATTCGGGCTCTTTGATGTCGCCAGCGAACTGGGGCTGGAGCGGCATGAGGAGGATTTTGGCCAGACCATGGCTGTCTGGGGGGCGGGCGGTGGCGGTTATCTATTTTGGCCAGTGCTTGGCCCGCGCAACGTGCGCGATACAATCGGATTTGCTGTCGGCACTTATGCCGACCCGGTGAGCTACGTTCGCCCGGTTTCTGTGCGTAACAGCATGGCAGCGTTGCGATTTGTCGACATCCGGGCAGGTTTGTTACCTTCGGACAAGGTGGTCGAAGAGGCTGCTCTGGATAAATATGCTTATATTCGCGATGCGTATCTGCAGCGCCGTCGCAACCAGATTTTCGATGGCCGCCCGCCGCGGCTTGATGATTAACTACTTCTTTCAATGATGATGAAAAAGCTATTTGCCTTGTTGTTTGCAGGATTTGTTGCATGCACTGCCTACGCCCAAGAGGCGCCGGATACGCTGGTTCAGCGCGTTACCGATGACGTGCTGGAGATTATCCGTAAGGACAAGGATATTCAGAACGGCGATACGAACAAGGTCATCGAATTGGTCGACAAGAAAGTTTTGCCGCATTTCAACTTCGCGCACATGACGGCGCTGGCCCTGGGCAAGGAATGGCGTAGGGCTAGTCCACAACAGCAGCAGCAGTTGACTGCGGAATTCAAGACACTTCTGGTTCGCACCTACGCCAACGCCCTCACTGGCTACAAGAATCAGAAGGTTGTCTACAAGCCTACCAAGGTGGCACCGAGCGATACCGATGTTCTGGTCCGGACCGAGGTTCAGCAGCCCGGCAGCAAGCCGGTTCAGCTTGATTATAGCCTGGAAAAACTGGAGTCGGGCTGGAAGGTTTATGACGTTGTTGTTGCTGGTATCAGTCTGGTGACCAATTATCGTGACCAGTTTGGCCAGGAGGTGCGCAACGGTGGCATCGACGGTCTTATCGCCTCTGTGGCAGCCAAGAACAAATCTCTGGAAGCCAAAACCAAGAAATGATCGAACGTGAAAAGGGGTGCCTTGTCGTCAAGGTGCCGCTGGTGATGACCAATGCGCGCGGCCTGCTCGAAGCAGGCCGTTCTGCTTTGCAGCCGGGCGAGCAAATCATTGACTTCTCGGAGGTCAAGGAGGCTGACTCATCCGCGCTTGCGGTGATGCTCGGGTGGCTGCGAGCAGCCAGTCTGTCGCGGTCAACCGTAAAATTTGCCCATATTCCCGAGGGCGTTGTGTCGCTGGCGGAGCTATACGGCGTTACTGAATTGCTGCCTCTCGCCTGAGGGGGCATGTTCATGCCGCCCGCTGTTTCCATCATTGACGTTGTCAAGCATTATGGCTCGCTGAAAGCGCTGGCCGGGGTGTCACTCGATATCGCGCAAGGTGAATTCTTCGGCCTGCTAGGACCGAACGGCGCAGGCAAAACAACACTGATTTCCTCGCTGGCTGGCCTGATCCGACCCGACGCTGGCACCATCAAGGTGATGGGGCATGAGGTCGTTCGCGATTTTCGCGAAGCACGTCGCCTGCTTGGCGTTGTGCCTCAGGAACTGGTCTTCGATCCGTTTTTCAATGTTCGTGAAACGCTGCGCATCCAGTCGGGTTATTTTGGCATCCGCAATAACGACGAGTGGATCGATGAGATCCTTGAAAACCTCGATCTGACAAGCAAGGCCGACGTCAATATGCGTCGGTTGTCGGGTGGGATGAAACGACGCGTGCTCGTTGCTCAGGCGTTGGTGCATAAGCCGCCGGTGATCGTCCTCGACGAGCCTACAGCGGGTGTTGATGTCGAGTTGCGCCAGGGGCTTTGGCAGTTCATCCGCCGACTGAATGGCGAAGGCCATACCATCATTCTGACGACGCATTATCTCGAAGAGGCCGAGGCCTTGTGCAGCCGCATAGCACTCATGAAGCAGGGGCGGGTCATTGCGCTAGATACGACGGCCAATCTGATGGCGGCGCACCCAGGGGCGTCGCTTGAAGAGGTTTTTGTGCGGACGATGCAGCAATGATCGGATTCCTGACGCTGTTCGAAAAAGAGTTTCTCCGCTTCTGGAAGGTCAGTTTCCAGACCGTTGCAGCGCCTGTGCTGACCGCGTTGCTTTATTTGTTGATTTTCGGACACGTGCTAGACGAGCATGTTCGGGTTCACGGCGTGCGTTACGTGAGCTTCCTCATTCCCGGGTTGGTCATGATGCAGGTTCTGCAGAACGCCTTCGCCAATTCCTCCTCCAGCCTGATCCAGGCCAAGATCACTGGCTCAATAGTTTTTGTACTCCTTCCCCCCATTCCGTACAGCGTGTTCTTTGCCGCCTATGTGCTCGCTGCCGTAGCGCGAGGACTGCTGGTCGGCATCGGTGTCCTGCTCGCGACGCTCTGGTTCGCCGAACTTAATGTTGTTGCGCCGTGGTGGATATTGGCATTTGCCCTGTTCGGTGGCGGACTTTTTGCGGCGCTCGGCATCATCGCTGGGGTCTGGTCCGAGAAGTTCGATCAGCTGGCCGGTTTCCAGAATTTCCTGATCATGCCACTCACCATGTTGTCGGGGGTTTTCTACTCGATTTACACACTGCCTACGTTTTGGCAGGCGCTGTCGCATTACAATCCTGTTTTTTACATGATCGATGGCTTCCGTTATGGCTTTTTTGGCGTCTCCGATGTGGCGCCGGAAACCAGTCTGGCGGTTGTTGTTGCCTGCTTCGCTGCTGTGTCCATACTGACCCTGAGCTTGCTGAAGCGGGGTTGGAAGCTAAGAGGTTGAACAAGATGCACCCCGATCAAATCAAGCAACTCATTCTCGCCGGCATGGTATGCGAATACCTCGAGCTCGATGGTGACGGCCAGCATTTCATGGCGACTGTGGTGAGCAATGAATTTGCTGGCAAGAACCGCGTGCAGCGCCAGCAGCATGTGAACAAAATACTGAAGGAAAAGTTCGACTCAGGTGAGTTGCACGCCCTTTCCTTCAAGACATTGACCCCGGAAGAATGGAGCACGCAGCGTGGATAAGTTGTTGATTGAAGGAGGTAAGGTCCTCTCTGGTGAAGTTGCCATGTCCGGTGCCAAGAACGCTGCATTGCCGATTCTCTGTGCTTCGCTGTTGACCTCAGACCCGCTGCACCTGACCAATGTGCCGCACCTTAACGACATTTCGACCATGCTGCGCCTGCTCGGCGACATGGGCGTCGGGGTGACCATGGACGGCGTCGATGGCATGGAGCTGAACGGTGGCGGCCTGAACAATGCGGTGGCCTCCTACGAGATGGTCAAGACCATGCGCGCCTCGATTCTGGTGCTGGGTCCGCTCGTTGCGCGCTGTGGGGAAGCGCGCGTTTCACTGCCCGGTGGTTGTGCTATCGGCGCCCGGCCGGTAGATCAGCACATCAAAGGTCTGCAGGCGATGGGTGCAGAAGTTACTGTCGAGCAGGGGTACGTCCACGCCAAGGCCACACGCCTCAAGGGCGCCCGCATCTGTACCGACATGGTGACCGTGACCGGAACCGAAAATCTGATGATGGCGGCCTGTCTGGCCGATGGTGAAACGATCATCGAAAACGCAGCGCGCGAACCGGAGGTGGTCGACTTGGCCAACTGCCTGGTTTCAATGGGGGCGCGCATCTCCGGTGCCGGTACCGACGTCATTCGCATTCAAGGCGTAGAGAAATTGCATGGTGCAACTCACGCCATCATGCCGGACCGCATCGAAACCGGAACCTACCTGTGTGCCGCAGCCATCACTGGCGGCGACATCCGTCTGCTCAAAACTTCCGCAGCCTATCTTGATACGGTCGTGGACAAGCTGATGGATGCGGGTTGCGAAATCACCGTGGAGCGTGACTCCATGCGCCTCGTTGCGCCGAAGCGTTTGAAAGCGGTGAGCTTGCGGACGGCCCCGTATCCTGCTTTCCCAACTGACATGCAGGCGCAGTTCATGGCTATCAACTGTATTGCTGACGGCGTCGCAACGATCCGCGAAACCATCTTCGAGAATCGGTTCATGCATGTGAATGAGCTCATGCGTCTCGGGGCCAACATCCAGATCGAGGGCAACAATGCCATCGTGCGCGGCGTTGACAAACTTGAAGGCGCTACCGTCATGGCCACTGACCTGCGTGCATCGGCATCACTGGTGATTGCCGGCCTCGTGGCGCAAGGAGAGACGGTCATCGATCGGATCTACCACCTGGATCGCGGCTACGAGCGCATTGAAGAGAAACTCGCGAAACTGGGTGCTTCGGTCAGGCGCGTTCGCTAATCCGGGATTGCCAGGCGACGGTGATTTGTATTTTTCTGCACGGGCGTGCAGAAAAATACAAAAAATGCTTGGCGTATTCCAATTGCTGGCCCATACTCCGAGCCTCGGGATTTCCAGGCAGTGTTTTGTTCCTGCGCCGTACCACGGTTTGTCAGCTCTCCTCGGTCTTGGTTCTCGTGTTTTTGTGGCGCAAGCCCGTATATTTATTTTAGGAAGCTATCAAATGGCAAACGGTACCGTTAAGTGGTTCAACGACTCCAAGGGTTTCGGTTTCATCTCCCCGTCCGAAGGTGGTGAAGACCTCTTCGCTCACTTCTCTGCAATCCAAGGCAATGGTTTCAAGACCCTGGCCGAGAACCAGAAAGTGACGTTCGATGTCGTGAACGGCCCGAAGGGCAAGCAGGCTGCAAACATCCGCCCGGCTGAATAAGTCCGCGGAGTCGCCTGACTCAAGAAAGCCCGGCTTGCCGGGCTTTTTGCTTTTGTGGCCGGCCGCTTTGAGGCTGGCTTTGCGGTAAAATCCTTCTTTTGCCACGAGATAACCCGTGAACGGCATCACCATCGCACTTTCCAAGGGCCGCATTTTCGATGAGACCCTGCCGCTGCTCGCCGCTGCCGGCATTGTTCCGACTGAAAATCCCGAAACTTCCCGTAAACTGATCATCGATACGAACAATCCTGATGTGCGCGTCGTGATCGTTCGTGCTTCCGACGTGCCGACTTATGTCCAGTATGGCGCCGCCGATCTCGGCGTGGCGGGCAAGGACGTGCTCATCGAGCATGGCTGCGACGGTCTTTATTCGCCGCTCGACCTCAAGATTGCCAAGTGCCGGATGATGGTCGCCGTGCCGGAAGGCTTCGATTACGCCAGGGCTGTGCGTCAGGGCAATCGCCTCAAGGTGGCGAGCAAATACACCAAGATCGCGCGCGAACATTTCGCCAGCAAGGGGGTTCATGTTGACCTCATCAAACTCTATGGATCGATGGAACTGGCGCCGCTGGCTGGCCTGGCCGATGCCATTGTCGATCTGGTGTCGACCGGAGGTACATTGAAGGCCAACAAACTGGTCGCGGTCGAGCACGTCGTCGATATTTCGAGCCGGCTCGTGGTCAACCAGGCCTCGCTCAAGGTCAAGCGCGACACCCTGCAACCGATCATCGACGCCTTTGCCCGGGCGGTGGAGAAATAATTTTTATGGTCGCGATCAAACGTCTTTCCACGGTCGACGCCGACTTCAAGGCAAAAATGGATGCGTTGCTCGCGTTCGAAGCGGCGCAGGATGAAGGCATCGAGCGCACGGTCATCGGCATTCTGGCCGATGTGAAGGCGCGCGGTGATGCTGCGGTTGTTGAGTACAGCAACAAATTCGACAGGCTGTCGGTTTCTGGCATGGCCGATCTGGAGCTGTCCATGGCCGAAATGCAGAAGGCGCTCGACAGCCTGCCGGCCGAACAGCGTCAGGCGCTGGAAGCCGCGGCGCATCGTGTCCGTGTTTATCACGAAAAGCAGCAGCTCGAAGGCTGGTCCTACACCGAAGCCGACGGCACCATGCTCGGCCAGATGATCACGCCGCTCGACCGCGTCGGCCTCTACGTTCCGGGAGGCAAGGCGGCTTATCCGTCGTCCGTGTTGATGAACGCGATTCCGGCCAAGGTGGCTGGCGTCAAGGAGCTGATCATGGTCGTGCCCACGCCGGGTGGCGAGAAGAACCAGCTGGTGCTGGCAGCGGCCTGCCTGGCCGGCGTTGACCGCGTATTCACCATCGGTGGCGCGCAGGCGGTTGGAGCGCTGGCTTACGGCACGGCGACTATTCCGCAGGTGGACAAAATCGTCGGCCCTGGTAACGCCTACGTGGCTTGCGCCAAACGTCGGGTGTTCGGCATCGTCGGCATCGACATGATCGCCGGTCCGTCGGAAATTCTGGTCCTGGCGGATGGCTCCGGCAATCCGGACTGGGTGGCGATGGATCTTTTCTCGCAGGCCGAGCACGACGAATTGGCGCAGTCGATCCTGATCTGTACTGACGCCAGGTATATCGAAAAGGTGCAGGCGAGCATCGAAAAACTGTTGTCGACCATGCCTCGCCGTGAGGTCATTGAAACCTCACTGACCAATCGTGGCGCATTCATTCTCGTGCGCGATCTTGAAGAGGCCGTGGCCATTGCCAATCGCGTTGCGCCGGAGCACCTCGAATTGTCGCTGGCCGATCCCGATCCCTGGGTCAGCAAGATTCACCATGCCGGCGCCATCTTCATCGGTCACTACACGTCGGAGGCGCTGGGCGACTACTGCGCCGGTCCGAATCACGTGTTGCCGACCTCAGGCAGTGCGCGTTTCTCTTCGCCGCTGGGCGTCTATGACTTCCAGAAGCGGACCAGCCTGATCAAGGTCTCGCAGGCCGGTTCCCAGACGCTGGGCAAGATCGCCTCGACGCTGGCGCACGGAGAAGGCCTTCCTGCGCACGCCAAGTCGGCGGAATTCCGACTTCAAAATTGAGCGAAATTTCCGGTTGACCGTGGAAGCCTTAAAAAACCAAAACCGCCCGGACCTCCGGGCGCTTTTTTTGGGATTTTCGTCGGTTGGGCTATCCGGTTTTGGTGGTGTCCTGCCCTTCGCAAGGCGCATGCTTGTCGAAGAGCGGCGCTGGATGACAGCCGAGGAGTTCAACGCCCAGCTTGGCCTCTGCCAGTTTCTCCCCGGGCCGAATGTCGTCAACCTTGCTGTCGTGGTCGGCAAGCGCTACGGAGGCCTTGCCGGTGCGATCGTTGCACCAATCGGGTTGCTGGCCGGGCCGCTTGCCATCGTCCTGCTGCTCGCGTTAGCTTACGATCGCTACGGCAGTTTGCCGCTGGCCCAGTCGATGCTGCGCGGCATTGCCGCTGTGGGAGTAGGTTTGCTCTTTGCCATGGCGTGGCGGATGAGTGGCGCGATCAAGGAGAAGTTGTTTTTTCTGCCGTTTACAGCGTTGACCGTGATTGCCATTGCCGGCCTGCGCTTGCCGATGCCGATGGTCATGGTCGCCGGGCTGATTCTGTCCGGCGGCGTCGCCTACTGGAAGCTGGGGCGAAAATGATCATCGTCGAGCTCTTCCTCGAGTTCGGGCTGCTGTCTTTCGTCGCGTTCGGTGGTGCGACGGCGCTGCTGCCGGAAATGCATCGTGTCGTGGTCGAGAACCATCACTGGCTGGACGACCAGACCTTCACGCATCTTTACGCCATCGCGCAGGCTGCGCCCGGGCCGAACGTGCTGGTTGTGACACTGATCGGCTGGAAAATTGCCGGACTGCTCGGTGCGCTGGCGTCGACGCTGGCCATGTGTCTGCCGATGAGCGTGCTGATCTACTTGCTCATCGACCGCTGGGAAAGCTTCGCCGGCAAGCGCTGGCAGAAGGCGATCAGCCTCGGCGTGGCACCGCTGGCGGTCGGGTTGATTTTTTCCGGTGCGACCCTTATTGCGCAGGCGGCGAACTTTGGTTGGGCGACGTGGCTGCTGGTAGCGGCGACCGTGGTGGCCAACTTGCGGAGCAAGCTGCATCCGCTGTGGTTTATCGGCGTTGGCGCCGGGTTGGGGCTGCTCGGCTGGGTTTAGCCTCGCCGCCCGCGCTGGATGGTGCGCAGTTCATCGAACAGATTGGCGAGGCGGTGCGATGCGTCGGATAGCTCGGGGAGTATGAGGTCCGCGTCTTCAGCCATGCCGTTGCGGCTTAACTCCTGAATCTCGCTGGCCAGAGCATGGAAGCTCGAGTGTGCCTTGATCAGTGCCTGGAATTGCGGCAGCGCGCGCGACGCATCGTCGGCGGCCGCGATGGCGTAGCCGAACATGCAGCCTTGGTGGTCGGACAGCGGCATGTCGGCGTAGCTGCCCCGGGCGAAGGCGTTCATGAACTGCCGCCGCCAGGTGTTGTGAAGGCGGATGGCTTCGTCGAAATCGATACCTTGCATTGGTGTGCCCCTTCTTAAGCCAGAATGCCTTGCAGCGTTTGCGTCAGCGCCTTGCATTGTGCCTCGGTGCCGACGGTGATGCGCAAAAATTGGTCTATGCGCGGCAGCTTGAAGTGGCGGACGATGATGCTCTTGTCGCGCAGCGCCTTGGCCAGTTCGGCCGCGTCGCGCAGCGGGTGGCGGGCGAAGATGAAATTGGCGGCCGAAGGAAGGACTTCGAAGCCGAGGCCGCGCAGGTCGGCGGTTAGCGTGTCGCGGGTGGCGATCACGGCGCGGCAAGATTGCTCGAAGTATGCCTCGTCTTCCATCGCGGCGACGGCGCCGACGATGGCCAGGCGGTCAAGCGGATAGGAGTTGAAGCTGTTCTTGACGCGCTCCAGCGCTTCGATCAGCACCGGATGGCCGACGGCGAAGCCGACGCGCAGGCCGGCCAGCGAACGCGACTTGGACAGCGTGTACACGACCAGCAGGTTGTCGTAGCGTTCGACGAGCGGAATGGCCGTCTCGCCGCCAAAATCAACGTAGGCTTCATCGACTACGATAACGACATCCGGATTGGCCAGGAGGATCTGCTCGATGGCGGCCAGCCCGAGCAGGCGACCGGTCGGTGCGTTCGGGTTGGGGAAGATGATGCCGCCGATCTCATTTTTGGCCGATTTTTCCGGTTGACCGCAGTAATCGGCCGGATCAATCGAAAAGTCGTCAGCCAGCGCCACGGTGCGGTAATCGATGCCGTACAGGCCGCAATACACCGGGTAGAAGCTGTAGGTGATGTCAGGGAAGAGGATCGGCGCCTCGTGCTTGAGCAGGGCCATGAAAACGTGGGCCAGCACTTCGTCCGATCCGTTGCCGATGAAGACCTGTTGCGGCGTCACGGCATGCCGCTTGGCCACTGCAGCCTTGAGTAAATCGGCATTCGGGTCCGGGTAGAGGCGCAGGCGCGCCGCATCGTCGCCAAGCTCGGCCTGGATCGCCGCCAGCACCTTGGGCGATGGCGGAAACGGGTTCTCGTTGGTATTGAGCTTGATCAGATTGGCGATTTTGGGCTGCTCGCCCGGCACGTAGGGGGTGAGGTCGCGGACGACCTGGCTCCAGAAACGACTCATGGGGTTTCACGAAAGGCGTAAAAGTAGGCTGAAATGGTATCATGGCCCTCCGATAAAAGCCTTTTGCAGCCTTCAACCATGCGGCAAGCCGAAATTACTCGCAATACGCTGGAGACGCAGATCACCGTGCGTCTCAACCTCGATGGCACCGGCCAGGGCAAATTTGCCACCGGCGTCCCGTTTCTTGACCACATGCTCGATCAGATTGCCCGTCATGGCCTGATCGACCTCGATATCGAGGCTGTGGGCGACCTGCACATCGACGCCCACCACACCGTCGAAGACATCGGCATCACCTTTGGTCAGGCGCTGGCCAGGGCGTGGGGCGACAAGAAGGGCCTGACCCGCTACGGCCA
This sequence comes from Dechloromonas sp., assembly GCA_016790815.1. Classification (GTDB taxonomy): domain Bacteria; phylum Pseudomonadota; class Gammaproteobacteria; order Burkholderiales; family Rhodocyclaceae; genus Azonexus. The sequence continues at coordinate 11,453 of JAEUOG010000049.1, read as the reverse complement.
CAGCTATGTGCCGCTCGACGAGGCATTGTCGCGCGTCGTCATCGACCTTTCCGGGCGTCCGGGGCTGGAACTTAATGTCGAGTTTTCGCGCGCCGTCATCGGCAGCTTCGATGTCGATCTCGTCAGCGAATTCTTCCACGGCCTGGTCAACCACGCCGGCGTCACGCTTCACATCGACAACCTGCGTGGCAAGAATGCCCACCATCAGGCCGAAACCATCTTCAAGGCCTTCGGCCGCGCCCTGCGCATGGCGGTGACGCCCGATCCGCGCATGGCCGGTACCATGCCGTCGACCAAGGGCTCGCTGTGACAGCAACCGGCAATGCCATCGCCGTAATCGACTACGGCATGGGCAACCTGCGTTCGGTGTCGAAGGCGCTGGAGCATGTCGCTGGCGGCAAGACGGTCGTCGTGACGGCAGATCCGGCCGTCGTGGCGGCGGCCGAGCGCGTCGTTTTCCCCGGCCAGGGCGCCATGCCCGACTGCATGAGCGAACTCGAAACACGCGGTCTGCGTGCTGCTGTGCTGGCGGCCGCCAAGGACAAGCCTTTCCTCGGCATCTGCGTCGGTGAGCAAATGCTCTTCGCGCACAGCGACGAGGGCGACGTCCCGGCGCTCTGCGTTTTTCCCGGCAACGTCAAACGCTTCCCTGATGAGAAGATGGTTCTGCCAAACGGCGAACGCCTCAAAGTGCCGCACATGGGCTGGAACCAAGTCCGCCAGAAACCGCACGCGCTGTGGAGTGGCATCGCCGACGGCGCGCGCTTCTATTTTGTGCACAGCTACTTTGTCGAACCAGCCGATCCGGCCCTGGTCACGGGGAGTTGCGAATATGGCGTCCCCTTTACCTGTGCGGTGGGGCGGGATAATATCTTCGCGGTTCAGTTCCACCCCGAGAAAAGCGCTCGTGACGGCCTGCAACTCCTGAAAAACTTCGTCGAGTGGCACCCCTGATTCGCATCCGCCGAATTTACTCTCCTAGAATCCCATGCTGATTATTCCCGCGATTGATCTCAAGGACGGCCAATGCGTCCGTCTCAAGCAGGGCCTGATGGAACAGGTCACTGTTTTTTCCGATAGCCCGGCCGAACAGGCGCGTCATTGGCTAGCCCAAGGCGCCCGCCGCCTGCATCTGGTCGACCTGAATGGCGCCTTTGCCGGCAAGCCGAAGAATGCGGCGGCGATCAAGGCCATCCTGGCCGAAGTTGGGGACGAGATTCCGGTCCAACTGGGTGGCGGCATTCGTGACCTCGATACGATCGAAGCATGCATCGACGGCGGCCTGTCCTACGTCATCATCGGCACGGCTGCGGTCAAGAACCCCGGCTTCCTGCGTGACGCTTGTGTCGCCTTTCCGGGCCACATCATCGTCGGCCTCGATGCTAAGGATGGCAAAGTGGCAACCGATGGCTGGTCCAAGCTGACCGGCCATGAAGTCGTCGATCTGGCCAAAAAGTATGAAGACTACGGCGTCGAGTCGATCATCTACACTGACATCGGCCGTGACGGCATGCTCTCCGGGCTCAATATCGACGCGACCGTCCGTCTGGCCCAGGCGCTGACCATTCCGGTCATCGCTTCAGGCGGCCTGACCAACCTAGACGACATCCGCGCCCTGTGCGCTGTCGAAGGCGAAGGCGTTGTCGGAACGATCGCCGGCCGCGCAGTTTACGACGGTTCGCTGGACTTCAAGGCGGCGCAGGAACTCGCTGATCAGTTGGGCGCTTGATGCTTGCCAAGCGCATCATCCCATGCCTTGACGTCACGGCTGGCCGCGTCGTCAAGGGCACCAACTTTGTCGGCTTGCGTGATGCCGGCGATCCGATCGAAATCGCCCGCCGCTACAACGAGCAAGGCGCCGACGAGGTCACCTTCCTTGACATCACTGCCTCCAGCGACCAGCGCGACATCATCCTGCACATCATCGAAGCCTGTGCCGAGCAGGTCTTCATTCCATTGACCGTTGGCGGCGGCGTGCGCAAGGTTGAGGATGTACGTCGCCTGCTCAATGCCGGGGCCGACAAGGTGTCGATGAATACGGCAGCAGTGCAGAACCCCGATCTGATCTTCGATGCGTCGAGCAAGGTTGGTTCGCAATGCATCGTCGTCGCCATCGACGCCAAGCAGGTTGCACCCGGCCAGTGGCATGTTTTCACCCATGGCGGTCGCAACGATACGGGCATGGATGCCATTGAGTGGGCGAAGAAGGTAGACGCCCTGGGCGCCGGCGAAATCCTGCTGACCAGCATGGATCGTGATGGCACCAAGAACGGTTTTGACCTCGCGCTGACCCGTGCCGTTTCCGATGCCGTGAAGATTCCGGTCATCGCCTCGGGCGGTGTCGGCAATCTGCAGCATTTGGCCGATGGCGTCAGCGAAGGAAGAGCAGATGCCGTTCTGGCCGCCTCGATCTTCCATTTCGGTGAATACACCGTGCGCCAGGCCAAGGAATACATGGCGGCACGCGGTATTGAAGTCCGTCTGTGAGCGATCTCGACAATTCCCTGAACTGGCTGGAAGCGTTGAAGTGGGACGTCGATGGCATGATCCCGGCTATCGCCCAAGATCAAAACGGCCGAGTTGTGATGTTTGCCTACATGAATCGTGATTCGCTGCAGGAAACGCTTCAGTGTGGCAACGCGGTATACTGGTCGCGTTCCAGAAAGCGTCTTTGGCGCAAGGGTGAGGAGTCCGGGCATTTCCAGAAAATCCGCTCCATCCGCACTGATTGCGACGGTGACGTGCTGTTGTTGAGCATTGAACAAGTGGGTGGAATAGCCTGTCATACTGGCCGTGAAAGCTGCTTTTTCAATGAATTGAATGGGGACCGCTGGGTTCCCGCTGATCCGGTTCTGAAAGACCCGAAGGATATTTACAAATGAGCACCCATGACATTCTGCACCGTCTCTCCGAGACGCTGGCTTCCCGTCGGCACGCTGATCCGGAAGTGTCCTATACCGCAAAGCTCTTCTCCGAGGGGCCGGATTCGATCCTGAAGAAGATCGGCGAGGAGTGCGCCGAACTGATCATGGCCGGCAAGGAAGGCAAGCGTCTGAAAGTGGTCTGGGAATCGACGGACGTCATTTATCACGTGCTGGTTCTGCTCGCCTTTTACGGCTTGAGCATCGAGGACGTTTCGCAGGAAATGCGTCGGCGTGAGGGTATTTCCGGGATTGACGAAAAGGCGGCTCGGGGGACAAAGTGAGCGACTGCATTTTCTGCAAGATCGTTGACGGCAAGATTCCGGCCAAGAAGGTCTATGAAGACGAGGATATCCTCGCTTTCAACGACATCAATCCGGCGCGCCCGGTGCATGTGCTGGTAATTCCGAAAAAGCACATCACCTCGCTGGCGACTGCTGGTGCGGACGACACGCTGTTGCTCGGCAAAATTCTGGCCAAGGCGAACGAAATTGCGGTATCGCAGGGTAGTCCGGATGGTTTCCGGGTGATCATCAATACGGGACGTGTAGGGCAGCAGGAAGTGCCGCACCTTCACGCGCACATTGTGGGCGGACCTGACCCGGTCGGCCCCATGCTCAAACGCATTTAGGAGACAAATCATGGGCAGTTTTTCCATTTGGCACTGGCTGATCGTTCTGGTCATCGTCATGCTTATCTTCGGCACCAAGAAGTTGCGTAACGTCGGGCAGGATCTTGGTGGCGCCGTCAAGGGGTTCAAGGACGGCATGAAGGATGCTACGGCGGGTGACAAGCCGGCCGACGCAGCACAACCGACGCAGCAGGTGGGCGGTCAGACCATCGATGTCGACGTCAAGGAAAAGACCAAGTCCTGATCTCTCGGACGGGGTATCCCGTTCATTGATACGACTTTCAAATCATGTTTGATATCGGCTTTTCCGAATTGATGGTGATCGGCATAGTGGCGCTGATCGTCATTGGTCCCGAGCGCCTGCCCCGCGTGGCACGAACGCTCGGGCATCTGCTCGGCCGCGCACAGCGTTATGTCAATGACGTCAAGTCGGACATCAGTCGCGAAGTGCAGCTCGATGAGCTGAAGAGGCTCCAGACGCAGGTGACCGATTCGGCTCGCGAACTGGAAAGTTCGGTGCGCAAGGAGTACGAAACGGCGCGCAGCAACATTGAGGCCCCGGCCCAGGAGGCTGTCGCCGAACTGAATTCGACTGCGGCCTCGCTGACCGAAACCCTGCCGGTCGCTGAACCCACTGGCAAACCGGCAGCATGAGCGAACCCCAGGAAGATTCCTTTATCTCGCACCTGATCGAACTGCGCGACCGCCTGTTGCGCAGCCTGATCGCCATTGCAGTCGTGCTGGGTGTTCTCTGCATCTATCCTGGCCCCGGCGAGATTTATGACATTCTCGCTGCACCGCTGACCCAGGCCCTGCCGGAAGGCACCAAGATGGTGGCCATCGGCGTCATAACGCCTTTCATGGTACCGCTCAAGGTGACGGCCATGGTCGCCTTCGTGCTCGCCCTGCCATTCATCCTTTATCAGGTCTGGTCCTTTGTCGCGCCGGGGCTCTACGCGCATGAAAAGCGCCTGGGAATTCCGCTGATTGTTTCCAGCACGCTGCTGTTCATGTCCGGCATGGCCTTCTGTTACTTCTTTGTGTTCGGACAGGTGTTCAGCTTCATTGCCAGCTTTGCGCCGAAGAGCATCACGCCAGCGCCTGACATCGAGGCCTATCTTTCGTTCGTGATGACCATGTTCCTCGCTTTCGGCCTGTCTTTTGAGGTGCCGGTGGCGCTCGTCATGCTGGTCAAGCTGAACGTCGTGACCGTCGAAAAGCTCAAAGAGTGGCGCTCCTATTTCATCGTCGGTGCCTTTGTCGTTGCTGCCGTGGTGACGCCGCCCGACGTGGTGTCGCAACTGGCTCTGGCCATCCCCATGTGCCTGCTGTACGAGTTGGGTATTCTGGCTTCGCGGCTGGTGTCGCGTCCGGCGCCGGTGGAGGCGACTCCTGCGGTTAACCCGGAAAATGATGCAAAAATGGAATCCGAGATGGACCAGGCGGAAGAGCAGTTCCGCAAGCTGTAGAACAGCCAGTCAGGTCTTTTTGACTGGCCCCGGCCGGGTCGGCAGGGTCTTTACCGGCGTCCCTTCCTCGAACCACCAGAGCGTTCCCGGCGGCATATCGGTCCACGCTTCGTTGTCAGTCAGCGGTAGCGTCGCGATGACGGCCACGCGATCATCCGGCGACGTGACATCGCTGAAATCGACTGTGATGTCCTGATCCTTGAGATGCGCCTGGGTGAACGGCGCCTTGCGCACGATATGACTCAATTTGGTCGAGGCGTGGGCGAACAGGCAATCGCCATTCGAGAGCAGAAAATTGAATTCGCCGTGAAGCGAAATCTTCAGCGTCAGTTCATGCACCGCATCGAACAGCGCGGCGCGTTCCGGCACACGGTTGCCGAATCGGCAGCGTAATTCCTGTAACAACCAGCAGAAGGCGCGTTCGCTGTCGGTAAGCCCGACCGGGACGAAACTGCCATCGAGTTGCGGGATGAAATCGAAGAGATTGCCGTTGTGGGCGAAAATCCAGTAACGGCCCCACAGCTCGCGCATGAACGGATGGGTATTTTCCAGCCCGACGGCGCCCTGCGTCGCCTTGCGAATATGGGCAATGACGTTCTTCGAGCGAATCGGGTATTGGCGGACCAGTTCGGCCACCGGCGAGGTGCTCGACGGTTGCGGGTCGAGAAAGAGGCGGGTGCCCTTGCCTTCAAAAAAGGCGATGCCCCAGCCGTCCGAATGAACATCCGTGGCGCCGCCGCGGGCCTGGAATCCGCTGAACGAGAAACAGATGTCGGTCGGCACGTTGCAGTTCATGCCGAGCAGCTGGCACATGGCTTACTCTTTATCGGCGCGCATGGCCGGACGTTTGCCGATCTTGACCTGGACTTCGACGATGGTCTTGTCGCGGCGCAGTCGGAAAGCCGAACGCTCTTCCGGCGTCAGTGCGGCAATCAGGTCGAGCATGACCTGCGGGTCCTTGACGGCTTTGCCGCCCACCGAGAGCAGGACATCGCCCGGTCGGATGCCGGCGCTGTCGGCCGGACTGCCGCGCACGACGCCGGCGATCAGGGCGCCTGCGTTGTCCGGCAGTCCGAAGGATTCGGCCAGTTCGGGGGTGATTTCCTGAGCCTCGACGCCGATCCAGCCGCGCGTCACGGCGCCGGTCCGGATGATCTGTTCCATGATGCTGCGGGCGCTGGAGACCGGAATGGCGAAGCCGATGCCGAGCGAACCGCCGGTCCGTGAGTAGATGGCGGAGTTGATGCCGACCAGATTGCCATTGACGTCGATCAGCGCGCCACCGGAATTGCCGGGATTGATTGCAGCGTCGGTCTGGATGAAATTCTCGAATGTGTTGATGCCGAGATGCGAGCGGCCGAGCGCCGAAACGATGCCCATGGTCACAGTCTGGCCAACACCGAAAGGATTGCCGATGGCGAGTACGACGTCACCGACACGCAGGCTGTCCATCTGGCCGAAGGTGACGGCGGGCAGTTTTTCAGCCTTGATCTGCAGGATGGCGAGATCTGATTCCGGGTCGCTACCGATGATCTTTGCCTTGTAGGTCTTGCTGTCGTTGAGCGAAACCTGGATGTCATCAGCGCCATCAATGACGTGGAAATTAGTCAGGATGTAGCCGTTGGGGCTGACGATGACCCCGGAGCCAAGACCGGAATTGCGTTGGGGCTGACCCTCGGGACGCTCCCCGAAAAAGTGGCGGAAAATCGGATCGTCAAACAACGGGTGGCGTTGCTGCTTGATATCCTGTGTCGTGTAGATGTGCACCACCGAAGGCAGGGCGGCGCGGGCGGCGTCGCGATAAGAGCCGGTTGGCGCGACCTTGCCGTCCTCGCCATCGGCAGACGTTTCCTGCAGGGCAATGACCGCCTGTCGCGAGGGCAGCCACTCTGGTTTCAGTGTGGTGACGACGAACAGAATGGCCAGCGCAACAGTGACCGTTTGTGCAAAAATCAGCCACAACCTCTGCATGGAAAGTGTCTCGATGAAGCGTGAAGAATTGGTGGAGTATCTGGATGGGCTGTTGACGCCCGGAAAGTTCCGGGATTATTGCCCAAACGGCCTGCAAGTGGAAGGCAGTTCCGAGATCACAAGCATTGTCGCAGGTGTTACGGCCAGCCAGGCCCTGCTGGATGCTGCGGTCGACCGTCAAGCCGATGCCATTCTCGTGCACCATGGCTATTTCTGGAAAGGCGAAGACGGCCGGGTTACCGGCATGCGGCGCAAGCGGCTGTCGACGCTGCTCGCCAACGACATCAATTTGCTGGCCTATCACCTGCCGCTTGATGCGCATCCCGAGCTAGGCAACAACGCGCAGCTGGCCAGATTGCTTGGCTGGTCGCCCGAGGGGCGTTTCGGCGAGCAGGATATCGCCTGGCTGGGAACGGTTATCGAACCCTGTGACTTGAACGCGCTGGCTGCAAAGATCGCGGCTGTCCTCGGACGGACGCCGATGGTGATCGGTGACGGCGCCCGGAGGATTCGGCGAATCGCATGGTGTTCCGGCGGCGCCCAGGGGTATTTCGAGCAGGCGATCGCACGGGGTGTTGATGCCTTTGTGTCTGGCGAGATATCCGAACAGACCGTGCACCTTGCCCGCGAGAGCGGGGTTGCCTATCTGGCGGCGGGGCATCATGCCACCGAGCGCTACGGGGTGCAGGCGCTCGCCGCGCATCTGGCGCAGCAGTTAGGCATCGCTTGCGAATTCGTAGACCTGGACAACCCCGTTTAGCGCCGATCGTGTTGCCGAGCACTCCGGGGTAGTGGGCTACCTTAGCCGGTTATCGGGCGGCGTCGCTCTGCTGGCTTGGCAATTTGGCGGGCCAATGTGTGGTTCATGCGCGCCTTGTCCTGCCGGCGGCTCACGAGGTGGGCGACGCCGGCTGAAACACTGCCGCCGAGCAGAAGGCCGAGCAGCAGCTCGGTCCAGCCACTGGTGTTTGAACTGCTTTTGATCGGTGCCTGCTGCATGGCAGCCTGGGCGCTGGGCAGAACGCCGGGCACAGACTGCTGGGCTTGCAGATCTTGAATTTTGTCCTGTATTGCGCGCGATTCGGCACCCAGCGCGGCTGCGCTACTCAGCTTGTCGACTTCCTGATTGAGCAGGTGCAGCGTTGTTTCCATCTTCAACAGGCGTTCGCCAATTTCGTTGGCGGGGGCAAGCGGATCGCCGGCAGCAGGTGGGGGCAAGTCGTTGAGCGCGGCGCCGAGGACGATCCGGTCCCTGCCGTCGGCAATGCCGGCGAGCGTTTCGCGCGGTAGCGGCTTCTTGGGCTTGGCTGCCCCGACAGCCCGGGTTGCGGGCTGGCGGGGTTTTGCTTCCGGGAAATGCTGCACGCCACCATCGCCTTCCCTGCTTTCGCTGTAACGTTCGGCGCGGACCCAGGGAGGAGGTGCCTCGCGCGGCATGGGATCTCCTGCCACCAAGGGCGGCTCGATGTCGCGGGGTGAGGGGGTGAGCGGTGGCGCCGGTAGCAGAACGTATTCACGCTGCAAGTCGATGCCGCATCCAGCGCGCAGGTTGATGGCGACTACTGGTTCATCGATGGTCTTGCTGCCGGTAAGAATGAGGCGGTAGTCCTGGCCGATGCGAATCAGCCGGGTACGGGCGCTGGTGATAACTGGAAAGTCGGCGCCGGGAAGCGGGGCCAGGGAAAAACACGCGGCGTCCAGCAATTCGCCGCCCGAAATGACCGGGATGTCGGCGCGCAGTGGCTCACCGATGCGTGAATGCAGGCTGATTTCGCCGAGTCCGACGGCGCTGGCAGCACCTGAAAATATCGCCGCGCTCAGAAGTCCGTGGCGCAGCAGTCGTGAAGCGATCATCCTGTTTCTATGTCAATGTGTTCCCCGAGGCCAAAACTTTAACACCGGGCTGGTCGGTGAAGGCCGAAATGTTGCACACTTTGCGTCTTGACCATCGATTCCGGAGCTATCCGATGAACCTTGTTTTTCAACCCCATCCCGTCGCTACTCTGCCCATTGCCGGGAGTGATCTGCGCTTTCCGGTTCGGCGGATTTTTTGCGTCGGCCGAAACTACGCCGACCATGCCCGCGAAATGGGGGCTTTGGAACAGGCGGAGGGGCGCGAGCCGCCATTTTTCTTCAGTAAACCGGGCGATGCGGTTGTTGGGGGCGATGATGAGGTCAGTGTGATCTATCCGCCGCAGACGGCCAATCTTCATCATGAGGTGGAAATGGTCGTTGCTCTCGGCGCAGGCGGGGCAAATGTTGCGGTCGACGCGGCAAACAGCCTGATTTTTGGCTACGCCGTCGGCCTCGATCTGACGCGTCGCGACATGCAGGCGAAGGCCAAGGAAAAGGGCCATCCTTGGGACATGAGCAAGGGTTTCGATCAGTCGGCCGTGTCCGGCGCGATTTGCCCGGTGGCCGTCTGCGGGTACCCCGCCAGTGGCCGAGTCAGCCTGATGGTGAATGGGCAGCTACGGCAGGACGGCGACCTGTCGGCCATGATGTGGAAAGTGCCCGAGATTATCGCCAACCTGTCCACGCTGGTTCGGCTGGAGGCCGGCGACCTGATCTACACGGGCACACCTGCCGGCGTTGGTCCGCTGGTGCGGGGCGATGTGCTGGCGGCGGCAGTGGAGGGCGTTGCTTCCTTGCGTGCCCGGATAGTCTGAGACGGAATTTCTCGGGTAAGCGCGGGCATGCTGAAAACTTCGGTCCGGTACCACATTGGCTTTTGTTGAATCAAGGATGCCGTCGCGGCCCGCTTTGATTCTGGCCATTTTTTCCGGTTGACCGTAGCAAGCCCAAATTGGCTTGAGGCCAGGTCGTCTCATCGTTGCCATTCAGGTTTGCTGCGGGATAGTCGATCGCTGGCGTGTGCGACAATCCCGCTCCATGTTTCGCACCGTCTCCCGTGGCCTTGTCGGCCACGCATTCCCCATTCTCATTGCCCAGTTGTCCTCTATCGGCATGATGGTGGTCGATACCGCCGTGCTCGGCCATGTCAGCTCGATTGATCTGGCGGCCGTAGCGATTGGCGGCGGCATTCATGTATCAATAGTCTTTGCGCTGGTCGGCATCGTGCAGGCGGTTTCGCCCGTCGTCGCCCACCTGCACGGCGCCGGGCGTGAGGACGAGGTCGCCGGTGTTCTCCGGCAGGGTTTCTGGCTGGCCATGCTGCTCGCCGTGCCGGGTATCCTGTTTTTGACCCATCCCGGTGCTGTGCTCGGCATGGCGGACATGGATGCCGCCGTCGAAGCCAAGGTTCGCCAATATCTGGCGCTGCTGGCCTGGGGGTTGCCGGCATCGCTTTTCTATCGGACGTTTTACGCTTTTTGCAATGCGCTGGGCAAGCCACGTGTGCTCATGGGGATAGGGTTGTTCAGCTTGGCCTTGCATGCTGTGCTGGCTTGGGGGTTTGCACTGCAGGGCTGGCTCGGCGAGCCGCTCGGGGTGGTTGGTTGTGCGCTGTCCAATATTCTGATCGGCTGGTTGGCCTGTGCCAGCGGAGCAGCCTATCTCGCTTTCGGGCCGCTCGGTCCGCGCTATCGCCCATTTTCCAACTGGCAGTTGCCGAAATGGGCAACCTGGCGCGAATTGTTGCGTATCGGCGTGCCGATGGGGCTGTCCAACCTGGTTGAGATCACTTCATTCACCTTGATCGCCTTGTTCGTCGCATCGCTCGGGGCGACGGTGGTGGGCGGGCATCGGATTGTTGCCAACCTGTCGGCCCTCATTTACATGTTGCCGCTGTCGCTCGGCATCGCAACCATGTCTGCTGTTGGTCAGGCGGTTGGCGCCCGCGATGGATTGCGGGCGAGGGTGACGATACGGGTCGGGCTGATCCTGGCGGGTGCTTCGTCGACCGCGATCGGAGTTCTGCTATGGTTCGTCGCTGAACCCGTGGTCGCTGCCTACACCGACGATCCCGCCGTTCGCTCTGTCGCCATGGGACTGATCATTTACGTTGCAATCTATCAGTTTTTCGACGCATTGCAGACCGTCGCCGGGCACGCTTTGCGGGCCTACCGAGTTACTTTCGTGCCCATGCTGGTGCAGATTTTCTGCTTCTGGGGCGTCGGTTTGCTCGGCGGTGCATGGCTCTGTTATCGCTGGTCTACTCCGCTCGGTGTGGCCGGGTTCTGGCTGGCTTCCGTGATCAGCCTGATGCTGGCCGCAGTCCTGCTACTCCCCTTGTTGCGCAAGGTGATCCTGGCCACGGAATCGACTCCGTAATTATGAATTTCACGCTGCAACGATTCTAGGTGAATGTGGTAACATTTTGAGTTCAAGCCGGTATAACCGGGTGGGGTCGGGGGATGTTTCGGCTACCGCTCATTGCTCGCAACTCAACTAAACGCAAGGAAAGCGCATGAAAATTCACGAATATCAGGGCAAACAACTCCTGAAGAAATTCGGCGTTACGGTTCCGCGCGGGATTCACTGCACGACCGTCGAAGACGC
>JAEUOG010000048.1 GCA_016790815.1 Dechloromonas sp. | reverse complement strand
GTTCAAAATTGAAATGCTTAAACGATTGCTTCGCGGCTCAACTGCTCGCCGTCCCAGACCAGCGCTTCGCCGTGGTCTTCGTGCCAGTCGGCCAGCACCCAGCGTTCGACATGAATGCCGTCGACGATATGGTCGTGCTTTTCCGGCCGGTGCGTGTGGCCGTGGATGAAGGTGCAGTAGCCGTGGTCGCGCAGGAAATCGTCGGTCGCCGGGCCATTGAGGTCGGAGTAGACGTAGGCGCGATGGCGCTTGCGACGGGCGCTGCGCCAGCGGATGTAGCGGCCGAGCAGGGCGCGCAGGAAGCGCGGCCTGGCGCGCATCCTGCGTTGCCATTCGGGATCGCGTACCTTGGCGCGGTAGGCCATGTAGGCGTGGTCGTCGAGACACAGCGCATCGCCGTGCGAGAGCACGAAGGACCACTCGGGCAGGACCAGTTGGTAAGGATCGGGCAGCAACGACATGCCGGCGGCAGCGGTGAATTGTTCGCCGATGGCGAAATCGCGGTTGCCGTGCATGAAATGGATTTTCAGCCCGGCCTCGCTGGCGGCGCGCAGGGCCGCGGTGATCTGCGCGGCGTAGGGATCGTCGATATCGTCGCCGACCCAGACCTCGAACAGGTCGCCGAGGATGAACAGCGCCTCGCCCTGCCGGGCGCGACCTTCTAGAAAGCGCAGGAACAAACGCGTCGCCCCGGGTGACCGGGGCGACAGGTGCAGATCGGAGATGAAGAAGATCAAACGATCTCGGCCTTCTCGATGATTACGTCTTCAGCCGGGACGTCCTGATGGAAACCCTTGTTGCCGGTCTTGACGGCGCGGATCTTGTCGACCACGTCGAGGCCTTCGACGACTTCACCGAACACGCAGTAACCCCAGCCCTGGCCGGACGGCGACTTGAAGTCGAGGAAATCGTTATCGACGGTGTTGATGAAGAACTGGGCTGTAGCCGAGTGCGGGTCGTTGGTACGGGCCATGGCGACGGAGCCGCGCTTGTTCTTCAGGCCGTTGGCGGCCTCGTTCTCAACCGGATCCTTGCACGGCTTCTGGTTCATGCCCGGCTCCATGCCGCCACCCTGGATCATGAAGTTCTTGATGACGCGGTGGAAAACAGTGTTGTTGTAGTGACCGGCCTCGACGTAGGCGAGGAAGTTGGCAACCGTCTTTGGAGCCTTCTCTGCATTCAGTTCGAGCGTGATGTCGCCGTGGTTGGTGGTGAGCTTGATTTTGGACATTGGGGATCCTTATTTGTCGGAGATGATTTTGACGTTCTGGATGACGACTGGCGTCGTCGGAACGTTTTCGTAATAGCCAGCGTTGCCGGTTGGCACCTTGGCGATCTTGTCGATGACATCCATGCCCTGGGTGACCTTGCCAAAGACGGCATAGCCCCAGCCACGGGGGTCGCCGGTGGTCTTGTGGTTGAGAAAATCGTTGTTCTTGAGGTTGATGAAGAACTGGACGCGGGCCGAGTGCGGATCCTGCGTGCGGGCCATGGCCACCGTGCCGCGGTCGTTGCTCAAGCCGTTGGTTGCCTCATTCTGCAGCGCAGGGGTTCGCGTCTTCTTTTCTTCCATGGCACGATTGAAGCCGCCGCCCTGGATCATGAAGCCATCGATGATCCGATGGAAAATGGTGGCCTCGTAGAAACCATGCTTGGCGTTGTAGAGAAACATCTCCACCGTTTTCGGCGCTTTCTCGGGAAAGAGCTCAAGCGTGAACTTGCCCATGTTGGTGGTCATTTCGACTGTTGGGGCGGCCCATACGGAGAGCGATACAAGCAGGCCGGCGGTGAGCGCGGAGATTTTTTTCAGCATCATGCACTTCCTTCGTAAATGATTTTCCACTGGCCGCTTTCGCGCAGCCAGTACTGGCGCTTCTTCATCTGGTTGTTGAGGTTGTTGCTGCGGTAGTCCTGGTCGAACGTCACAACAACGACTTCATCCTTGCCCGGGTTGCGGAACACCGAGAGGTTGTCGATCTTGAGCTTGATCCATTCCTTGCCAGCGTTGACCTGTTTCTTCTGGGCAGAAAACTCGGCAAAATCCTGATCGCCGGCCTTGAAACGGGTCGAGTAATGTCTCAGGTATCGGTCGGTGTCACGGCTTTCCCAGTCGGCACGCCAGTCGTCGATCGATTTGTTCAGTTCGCTGCGCTCTTTGGCCCAATCGTCAAGCGAGAGCCATTCGACCGAATTGCTGATGATCACCGGGGTCAGGCCCACCTGCAGATTCTTGGCGACGACGTCCAGATCCTGGTTGGTCAGTACGACGCAGCCATCCGAGGCACGCGGCGGACGGGCAAAGGTGTCGGACGGCGTTCCGTGCAGCCAGATTCCGCTGCCGCCACGGCCCTGACGCTTGTCCCATTCGTTCGGGTAATTAAGCGGGAAGGCGCCGCTACCATAAAGATCTGCCAGCTTCTGGCGAGGCACGTTGGCGGTGACGTGATAGACACCTACAGGGGTCTTTTTGTCTCCCTCGACCAGCTTTTCAGCACCCAGTTTGCCCTGAGTGACGTAATAGTCGGCAACAAAGCGCGGCTGGCCGCCGTTCTTTTGATCGTTTTCGTAGAGGTATAGGCGCGAACGCTTGGTATCGACAACGATGGCGAAGCGTTGATCCGGCTGCATCTGAAGGAGGTAGCGCGGCACAAAGTCAGCCGGCGGCTTCTCGCGATAGCCAGCCAGACGCGTGATGGCTTCGGCGCGCAAATCGGCAACCTTGTCGGCTGGCGCATCGCTCAGCGCACCGAACGACTGGATCGGCTTGGTCCGCGCCAGCAGCAGGTCGCCCTTGATAAGGTGAGCCAATCGATAGTTCGGATGTTGCCGGAGCAAGCCCTCAGTCAATTGAAGTGCATTACTCAGTCGATTTGCTTCGATTTCGGCAAAAATGCGCGTCAACGCCTCTTCCGGGCCGGAGTCGGAAACGACCAATGGGAGAGCGGAGTCTTGACTTGATGCGGCCGGCGCCGTCCTCGCCAAGGCGATCTGCGAGAGCTCGCTGACGGTAACGGGGGCAGGGGGCGGCTTATCGGTGAGCCGGGCTGCCGCCCCGGCGGCCAGAGCGACCGCCAGTCCGGATAGAACTAATTTACGGCCTAACTTCACCGCGCGTTTTCTTCCTTGATCAGCCACTTGCTACCGGCCCGGACGAAGACGAGGGTCTTTGAAGTAGAACTGCTCAGACCCGTTGCCTTGTAGTGCTGACGAAACTTGGCCGTAGCCTTGTCGCCATTGATCGTGACTTGCGGCGTGTCGAAGGAGACTGAGATCTTGCCGCCCTTGCCGGCTATGCGCTGCTCGCGCTCCTGTTCCCATCCTTTGCGGCTCATACCCTTGGGTGTGTCAAAGTCGTTGGCATAGGAGCCCAAGTAGGCGCGCATGTCCTTGCGCGACCAGGCGTCTGCCCAGGCATTCATGGCCTTCACGACATCGTCGCTTGCGGCGACGACTTTTGTTGGTGCAGGTGTCGGAGCGGGAGCCGGGGCTGCGGTCGGTACAACAACCGTGGTGGGGGCGGCAGCGACGACCGTGGCCGGCTTCGCGGCCGGGGTAACGGCGGCGGCGCCAGGGGTCGCGGCTACGACGGTGGCGCTTGGCGCCGGGGCAACAGCGGCAGGCTTGGCGGCAATGGGAGCGACAGGGGCTGCTGCAGCGGGGGCTGATGCAACAGCGGCCGGTTGCGGTTTGACATTCCCCTTGCCCGAGGTGGTTATGAGGTCGCGAATCAACGCCAGCTTGTTTTGGGTTGCGGAATTGGAGTTGTCCAGTTGCAGGGCCTTGTCATAGGCCTGGCTGGCGAGCTTGGCATAGACGTCGCCAAGATTTTCGTAGGCGATGGCGTAGGAGGGGTGAGTCCTTATGGCCATCTCGAGCGCCGTGCGGGCCTTGTCATACTGTTTCTGTTGAGCATAGAGAACGGCCAGGTTGTTGTACGGTTCAGGCAGTTCCGGGTAGTCCTCGGACAGCTTGGTGAAGACACCGATGGCGTCGGCCGGTTTGTTCATCTCGGTATAGATCAAGCCCTTCAGGAAACGACCCTGGGCATCCTTGGGGCGGCTAACAAGGTAAGCGTCAACTTTCTCGAGTGCCTGCGGATACTGTCCCTGCTTGATGAGACGCTGGACATCCGGCAGGTTGTCGGCGAAAGCCGGTGCTCCGAAGCTGATAGCCAAGCCAATTGCCATGGCACGCAACGTCTTTAGCTTCTGAAAACGGGGCTGGAGCAGGGAAGTAGTGGTCATCGCTATGCTATACTTTTCGAGGTTATACAATCTTCCGATTCTACCAAAAACACCGGTGATTCCATAGGGATTAGCAAGCCGGCCTACCCCGATTTCCTCCCCGCATGCTCAAGATCTACAACTCACTCAAACGCGAAAAACAGGTATTTATTCCGATCGAAGCGAACAAGGTTCGCATGTATGTCTGTGGCATGACGGTCTATGATTACTGCCACCTTGGTCATGCCCGGGTCATGGTGGTCTTCGATATGGTGTATCGCTGGCTCAAGGCATCCGGTTTTGACGTCACATATGTCCGCAACATTACCGATATCGACGACAAGATCATCAAGCGTGCCATCGAGAACGGTGAAACGATCCAGCAACTGACGAACCGTTTCATTGTCTTCATGCATGAAGATGCGGATGCGCTTGGCGTCCAGCGTCCCGACTTCGAGCCGCGGGCAACTGAATTTGTTCCCGAAATGCTGGCGCTGATCGATAAGTTGCAGACTAACGGTCTGGCCTACCAGGCAACGGACGGCGACGTGAATTACGCGGTGCGCAAGTTCGACGGGTATGGAAAATTGTCCGGAAAGTCGCTGGATGACCTGCGCGCAGGCGAGCGCGTCGAGGTTGATTCGGCCAAGCAGGATCCCCTTGATTTCGTGCTCTGGAAGCATGCCAAGCCGGGTGAGCCGGCCTGGCCGTCGCGCTGGGGTGATGGTCGTCCGGGCTGGCACATCGAATGTTCGGCCATGAGCTCATCCTTGCTCGGGAATCACTTCGACATCCATGGCGGCGGTCAGGATCTGCAATTTCCGCATCATGAGAACGAAATTGCCCAGTCGGAAGGTGCCAACTGCTGCAGCTACGTCAATTACTGGATGCACAACGGTTTCGTGCGCGTCGACAACGAAAAGATGTCGAAGTCATTGGGCAACTTTTTCACCATCCGTACGGTGCTTGAGCAGTTCGATGCTGAAGTCGTCCGCTTCTTCATCCTGCGCGCGCATTATCGCAGTCCGCTCAATTATTCGGATGCTCATCTCGATGACGCCAAGCGCAGTCTGGATAGCCTGTATTTCACCTTGCGCGATGTGCCAGTGATCCCTGTTTCCATCGACTGGAGCAACGATTTTGCAGCACGCTTTGCTGCGGCGCTGAACGAGGATTTCGACTCGCATGGCGCCATTTCGGTGCTTTATGAACTTGCTGCCGAGGCCAATCGGCAGAAGAGTGGCGAACTGTCCGGCCTACTCAAGGCGCTCGGGGCCGTGATCGGCCTTCTTGAGCGGGAGCCAATGGCTTACTTGCAGGGTAGTGCGCCAGCGGGCGGTCTTGACGAGACTGCTATCGAGCGGATGATCGCCGAACGCGCAGCGGCCAAGAAGGCGAAGAATTTTGCTGAATCGGATCGCATTCGCGATGAGCTCAAAGCTGCCGGTATCGTACTGGATGACAGTCCGCAGGGGACAAGCTGGCGCCGCGCGTGATTTTTTTGACCGGTTATCCCAGCGAAAACGGCCCTGAAACGGGCCGTTTTCGCTGGGCGAGCAGCTGTTCTATTTGAGAATCTTGCCGCCCTGTCCAATCACGGTCAGCTCGACGAAACGCGAACCAAGCCGGCTGGTCGGGCTGAAATTGATGCGGTAGCCGCCGAGGTCGGTTCCATTCAGGCTTTCAAGCGAAGTGCCGAGTTTTTCCCGGGTGAGCTCCTTGCCGGCCCGCTTGAGGCCTTCGACCATGGTTCTGGCCATCAGGTAGCCTTCCATACCGTAGTACGAATAGGCACCCTTGTCGGATAGTTTCTGATAGTCGCGAACAACTGGCACGACGTTGTTCCAGGGATATGGCACGACCTGCGAGACACCGATGCCCCGCGAGTCGGGGCCGAGTTCCACAGCGAGTTGTTCGGCGCCGACCGGTGACAGGGTCATCAGCATCGGATGCTGGCCGGCTTTTTTCATTGCTCTGACGAAGGCTGCGGTCGGCTTGTACAGCGTGACCATCACGACGGCCTGTGGCGTTGTCTTGGAAATGGATTCAACGGCCTTGGCGACATCCAACGAGTTTCGCTCGATGGTGCCAACAGACGAGGGAGCGAGGTTGTGCTTCTTGAGTGCGGCTGTCACGCCTTCCAGCCCGGATTTTCCGAAGCCGTCGTTCTGGTAGAACACGGCAATGTTCTTGAGACCGAGCGAAAGCATCTGGCTGACGATGACATCCGCCTCGTCAGCATAACTGGCACGCACATTGAACATGTAGCGTGCATTCGGATTGGTATTCATTGGTTCGCGCAGGGAGGCCGCGCCGGAAATGGTGCCGACCAGCAGCACCTTGGCAGGGCCGAAGACAGCGTTCATCGCTTCGGTGGTCGGGCTGGTGCCGTAATAGGCAAGCAGCGCGAAGACGTTTTTATCCTTGATCAGGGTCTTGGTGTTGGCGACGGTGCGGTCGGTTTCGTAGCCGTCGTCAAGTGCAATCAGCTCGAGCTTGCGGCCATTGACACCCCCGGCTTTGTTGACCTGCTCGAAATAGGCGGTAATGGTCTGCTTCATGTCCAGGCCGTAAGCGCCATTCGGACCGGACAAGGGGGCCGACATGCCGAGGGTGATGGTCGTGTCGGTGACCCCGGGCTCGGCGAGGCAAATCGTGGAAAATGCAATTGCACCAACGGCGGCCAGTCGCTTGAGAACCCGCATTGTCTTCTCCGCATTGATTTTGTCGCTTGATTCTAACAGTCGACGATGCTTCCGCGAACAGGCTGGTGCAGGGATTTGGCTATTTGGCCATTGCTGCGGTCAACCGGGAAAAAGGGCCAAAAATGAAGGCTATGTACCCGTAACATGTTGAACGCCACCGATCCCCAAAGCGGCGCGTAGGAAATCGGCAGAGGACATATTCCGGTCGTATCGCTCGATCAGTCGTCGCCATCCCAGATAGTTACCCAGATAGCGAGTGGTCAC
>JAEUOG010000070.1 GCA_016790815.1 Dechloromonas sp. | reverse complement strand
CCTTCAACTGCTCAAGCTGCCGTGCCGACAATTCGTCAAGCTGATGCAGCCACCCTCGGAATGATTTCGTGTCCATGATCCGCTCCCGTTGGCCTTCCTCTCTTCACTATAGGAAAACCTACGGGTTTCGCAAACAGCGCCAAAAACAAAGAGGCCACCCTTGGGTGGCCTCTTGCATCTGCGAAACGGGTTAACGCTTCGAGAACTGTTTCCGGCGACGAGCCTTGTGGAAACCGACTTTCTTACGTTCGACCTCACGGGCATCGCGAGTAACAAAACCAGCCTTGGAAAGCACCGGCTTCAAAGTTGCATCGTATTCGATTAGCGCACGGGTAATACCGTGACGCACAGCACCAGCCTGGCCAGATTCGCCACCACCGATAACATTAACCTTGATATCAAAGCCACCGAGCTGTTCAACCAGTGCCAGCGGCTGACGCACGATCATGCGGCCAGTTTCGCGTGAAAAGAACTGATCGACAGGCTTGCCATTGACAACAATGGCCCCAGAGCCCCGCTTCATGAACACACGAGCAACGGCGCTCTTGCGACGACCGGTACCGTAAAAATAACCTTCAGCCATGATAACCCCTTAGATTTCCAGAGCCTTCGGCTGCTGGGCAGTGTGCGGATGCTGTTCGCCGGCGTAGCACTTCAGCTTCTTCAGCATGGCGTAGCCCAGCGGACCCTTCGGCAGCATACCCTTGACGGCGGTTTCCAGGGCGCGACCCGGGAAACGCTGCTGCATCTTCTTGAAATTAGTTTCGTAAATACCGCCCGGGTAACCTGAGTGGCGGTAGTACTTCTTATCTTCGGCCTTGTTACCGGTCACGGTCAGCTTTTCGACATTGGTGACGACGATGAAATCGCCAGTATCAATGTGCGGGGTATAGATAGCCTTGTGCTTGCCGCGGAGGCGACGAGCAATTTCGGTTGCGAGGCGGCCGAGCACCTTGTCTGTGGCGTCTACCACAAACCACTCGCGCTTCACCTCATGTGGCTTGGCGGAAAACGTTTTCATATAAGTGTGCCGTCCTGAAAAATTTGGGCGCAGATTGGAGAAAGGCGCGGATTCTAGTCGACACCATCGAGAGATGTCAATGCCTATCCACCCATTTCAACAATAGGATAAAAAAAACGCGGCTCGCTGAGCCGCGTTAAATCCACACCAAAGGAGGAGGGTGGAGGAGACAAATCTGAGCTGGAGGACGTATCGCTATAAAGTCACCACAACTCGTACGCCTTGCATTCTCCACAAACCGCAGCCAGAACACAAGAATTATTTGTGCAATGCACAACATTAAAACATATATATAAATAATTTCCATTTATCGATACCAACTTGCTAATTTAATTGCATTAAAATTAATAGACAACACACTATTTACCAATATTAAATCCACAAAATGCTCGACTGCAACCAACAAAGAATAGGCATTTTGCTGCAATGCAGCAATAATCGCGAACGGGTCCGATCAAGGCACATCCGTTAGAATCTGTAATCTTGCATGGAGATCGCTATGGAATGTACTGTGAGATGGATTGGGAACGACGCCGGAATGTCTTTTGTCGCTGAAACTGGTAGCGGTCACGCTGTCGTTATGGATGGGGCGCCTGAGGCTGGCGGGAGAAATCTGGGCCTGCGTCCCATGGAAATGGTTTTGGCTGGCACCGGCGGTTGCACCGCTTTTGACGTTGTATTGATACTGAAGAAAGGGCGCCACGCAGTAAGCGCCTGCGATGTTAGCCTCAAGGCAGAGCGCGCTGAGAGCGACCCTAAGATTTTTACTCACATCCACTTTCACTACCGCGTCAAAGGCAAGAACCTAAAGCCTGACGTGGTCGCGCGCGCCATTGAGTTGTCAAAAGACAAGTACTGCTCAGCTTCTATCATGATTGGCAAGACTGCCGAGATCACGCACGACTTTGAAATCATCGAGGAGACTTGATCTTCTCGATGACCAATCAGATTCGGTAGGCAGCCTTGGTCATCACCTTGGCTGCCAGTTTCATGGCAATCTTGACCGGCGCCGGAAGTTCTGCTGCACCGTGCTGGATGGCAGTTTCCGCATGCTGAATCTCATCGACACGCATCTGATCAACTATCGCGCGTGATCGCTGGTCGCTTTCAGGCAAGCTGAGCAAATGCCCATCCAGGTGTGCTTCGACCTGCCGCTCGGTTTCGGCCAAAAAGCCGAGATTCCATTTATCGCCCAAGGCGCCTGCAGTAAGCCCCAAACCTAGTGAGCCAAGATAGAGCAGAGGGTTGAGGAGGCTCTTCCGCCCGCCCAATTCGCTGATGCGCCGCTCCGTCCAGGCCAGATGCTCGGTTTCATCGTTTGCAGCACCGCGCAAGGCGTCGCGGATGGCAGGGTCCCGGGACGTCAATGCCTGCCCTTGATACAAGGCCTGGGCGCAAATTTCGCCACAATGATTTACGCGCATCAGGCCGACAACATGGCGCCTTTGTTCGGCATCCAAATCAGCCTCAGGCAACATTTCACCCGGCGTAGGCCGAGAACTGCGAGCCGGCGCCAGAACCGTGCGCAACGCGAGGTCTATTTCGAGAATCAGTTGATCAGGTGACATGGGTTAGCGTTTGTTATCGGGGTGTACGCCCTTGATCAAGGCATCACGCGCCTCTGCAGCATCTTTGACTATTGTGCCAATCGGACAGAAATACTCGAGGTAGAGCGCGGCATGCTGACGATTGGCCCAAGCATCCAGAATGCGAACCCACTCATTCTTCCTTGCTTTGGACCACGTTCCATCCAGTCGCCCCGATGCATAGATACGGCGTTCGCGTGTTTCACAACGCATCCCTTCGTAGGTTACGTTGCGCGCCCCATGCGGGGTCAGGACGACGAGGACGTAGCGAACAACACCATCAACGCCGACACTGAGTGTGGCCCCATCCACGAAAAACCTGTTTTCCGTTGATGCGCTGACGTAGAACGGCAACAAGGCTTCCTGCTTGGGCGCAACCGGGAGTTGCACCTCGATTTCCTGCCACTGCTTGTTTTCGTAATCGTCTTCGAAATCAGCGAATACCTGACCTGAGGCGAACAGGGCTGCCAGCAAGAGCGAAGCACCGCGAAGCAATGGCATGGTCAATCCTCGTGCGATGTGGGCATATCGGGATCACCAGAGCCAGTTGCAATCCGGCGATGCCTCGTCCCTTTTCGGTCGAAATCAATGAAGCGAACGAGTTCCTTCAACGCTTGTTCGTAGACCGAACGTTTGAATTCAATGACGGCGTCGAGCGGAATCCAATAGTCGTTCCAGCGCCAGGCATCAAATTCCGGCTTGCTGGTGGCGCGCAAACTGACGTCATTGTCGCGCCCTACCAGGCGAAGCAGGAACCAGATCTGTTTCTGGCCTTTGTAGGAACCGCGCCATTCGCGCTTGATCCAGAGTGTCGGCACTTCATAACGCAGCCAGCCTTTGGTTCGTCCAAGGATACGCACGTGCTCGGGCAGGAGCCCAACCTCTTCGTACAGTTCACGAAACATGGCCTCTTCCGGCGTTTCGCCGCGTTTGATGCCACCTTGCGGAAACTGCCAGGAATGCTCCCGTATGCGTTTACCCCAGAAAACCTCGTTCTTGGCGTTACAAAGAATGATGCCGACGTTCGGGCGATAGCCTTCACGGTCGAGCATAGATATCCTGCAAAAATTAATAGTTACCCCGATTCTTTCACAAAGGGCGTCCGCATGCAAAGAAGCCGGTCCGTGTAAAATCGGGGTTTCCCAACGAATTCAAGAGCATCCCATGCGCACTTCGCAGTTCTTTTTTACCACTCTCAAGGAAGCACCGGCCGACGCCGAAGTTATCAGCCAAAAAATGATGCTGCGCGCCGGTTACATCAAGCGGGTTGCAGCGGGCATCTACACCTGGATGCCGCTCGGTTTGCGCGTGTTGCGCAAGGTCGAGAATATCGTGCGCGAAGAGATGAACAATGCTGGCGCACTGGAATTGCTGATGCCAGCTGTACAACCCTTCGAATTGTGGGAAGAGTCTGGCCGCGGCCCTGCCTATGGCCCGGAACTGCTGCGTTTCAAGGACCGTCACCAGCGCAACTTCGTGATCGGTCCGACACACGAGGAGGTCATCACCGATGTCGTGCGTCGCGATGTAAAGAGCTATCGCCAGCTACCGATTCATCTCTATCAGATCCAAAGCAAGTTCCGCGACGAGATTCGTCCGCGTTTCGGTGTCATGCGTGGCCGTGAGTTCCTGATGAAGGACGGCTATTCGTTCCACAGCTCTTTTGACGACCTGAAGCGTGAGTACGGCAATATGTACGACACCTACAGCCGTATTTTCACCCGCCTCGGCCTGAAATTCCGTGCCGTTGCCGCCGACACCGGGTCGATTGGTGGCACCGGTTCGCATGAATTCCATGTGCTGGCCGACTCCGGCGAGGACGACATCGCATACTGCCCGACCTCGGATTACGCAGCCAATATCGAATTGGCGGAGGCGTTAGCATCGAGCGCGCCGCGCGGTGCGGCAAGCCAGGCGATAACCAAGGTCGCCACACCGGGGAAGACTGCCTGCGCCGATGTTGCCGAGTTTCTCGGCATGCCGCTGGAAACGATCGTCAAATCCATCGCGGTGATGAGCGAGAAGGAAGACGGCAACAAGGTTTTCGCGCTTCTGCTCCTGCGTGGCGACCACGAGTTGAACGAGATCAAGGCGAGCAAGATTGCCGCTATCACGCCTTTCCGCTTCGCCACCGAGAACGAGGTCGAGGAGCATCTGGGCTGCAAACCGGGTTACATCGGCCCTGCTACGGTCGACCGGAAAAAAGTGGCCATTTTCGCGGACCGCAGCGTGGCGACGATGAGCGATTTCGTTTGTGGCGCCAATGAAGCCGGCTTCCACCTGACCGGCGTTAATTTCGGCCGTGACGTGGCCGAACCGGAAGTGGCCGATATGCGCAACGTTGTTGCCGGCGACCTCTCGCCGGACGGCCAGGGCAAGCTGGATATCCTGCGCGGCATCGAGGTTGGCCACATTTTCCAGTTGCGCACCAAGTACGCCAAGGCGTTGAACTGCGCCTTCCTCGATGAACAAGGCAAGAGCCAGATCATGGAAATGGGCTGCTACGGCATCGGCGTGTCGCGCATCGTTGGCGCTGCCATCGAGCAGGGCAACGACGAGAAGGGCATCATCCTGCCGCCTTCCATTGCACCGTTCGCGGTGTGCATCGTGCCCATGGGGTACCAGAAGAGTGAGGCCGTCAAGGCAGCGGCCGACCAGCTTTACGCCGATTTAAAGAAAGCCGGTATCGACGTCGTACTCGATGACCGCAACGAGCGTCCGGGTGTCATGTTCGCCGACATGGAACTGATCGGCATCCCGCATCGCGTGGTCATTGGCGAACGTGGCCTGAAGGAAGGCCAGTTCGAGTACAAGGGACGCGCCGAGGCGGAGCCGACCATGGTTGCTCAGACCGAAATCCTCGCGCTGCTTCAGGGAAAGCTGTGCGCCGGCTGATCACGGCGCTTTGGTTGTGCGGTGCGTCGGCGGCGTTTGCCGGCGCACAGAAGTACGAACCTCTGTCAGCCAGCGTCCAGGCAGCGTTACACAAGGCCGTTTCGGATTCACGCCCGTCGGTCAGTTCGTTCAAGACGCCGATGGAAGCAGCCGACTGGCTGGGCGAAATGTCGCGCCGGCTGGAAAAGCGCATCCCGAACCGGGAATACCGCATCGACCTGCTGCGCAGCGTCCATTACGAGGCTACGCGCGCCGGGCTGGATCCGCAGCTGGTGCTCGGGCTGATGCAGGTCGAATCGGGTTTCCGCAAATACGCCGTGTCCTCTGCTGGCGCCCGCGGCTACATGCAGGTCATGCCATTCTGGGTCAAGGTCATCGGCCGCCCTGAGGATTCTCTGTTCGACCTGCGCACCAGCCTGCGCTACGGCTGCACCATCCTGCGCCACTACCTGGACACCGAGAGGGGTGACCTGTTCCGCGCGCTGGGCCGCTACAACGGCAGCCTGGGCAAGCCGGAATACCCGAACATGGTTCGCGCCGCCTGGCAGAACCAGTGGCACTACGAAAAACCGGCCCGACTGGCTCAGTCAGCGCATTGATTTTGGGCCTTTTTTCCGGTTGACCGTGGAATGCTGCGGTCAACCGGAAAAAAGGCCCGAAAACCAAATCAGCGCATACCGGGAATCATGCCCTTCATGCCACGCATGAGCTTGCCGATGCCGCCCTTGGCCATCATCTTCATCATTTTCTGCGACTGTTCGAACTGGTTGAGCAGGCGATTGACCTCCTGCACCTGTACGCCCGCCCCCATCGCGATGCGACGCTTGCGGCTGGCCTTGATCAGTTCCGGCTTGGCACGCTCAAGCGGCGTCATCGAATTGATGATCCCCTCGACGCGGCCAACCATCTTGTTCTCGGCGCCAGCCGGCATTTGACCAGCCATCTGTGCAATCTGTGCCGGCATCTTGTCCATCATCGCCGACAGGCCGCCCATGTTGCGCATCTGGGCGATCTGCTCCTTGAAATCGTTGAGGTCAAAGCCTTTACCGGACTTGAGCTTCTTGGCGAAAGCCATCGCCTTCTCTTCGTCCAGTCCTTTCTTGGCGTCCTCGATCAGGGAGAGCACGTCGCCCATACCCAGAATCCGTGAGGCCATGCGCTCGGGATGGAAAGCCTCCAGACCCGTCAGCTTCTCGCCGACACCCGAGAACTTGATCGGCTTGCCGGTAACATGGCGTACCGACAACGCGGCACCACCGCGCGAGTCGCCATCCAGTTTGGTCAGAACGACCCCAGTCAGCGGCAACGCTTCGTTGAAGGACTTGGCCGTATTCACCGCATCCTGGCCCAACATGGCATCGACAACGAACAGCGTTTCAATCGGGTTGATCGCCGCATGCAGGCGCTTGATTTCGGCCATCATTTCTTCGTCAATGGCCAGGCGCCCCGCCGTATCGACAAGCAGCACATCGTGATAATGGCGCTTGGCCCAATCAATAGCCGCCAGCGCTATCGCTTCCGGCTTCTCACCCGTCGTCGACGGGAAGAAATCGATCCCTGCCTGCCCTGCCACCGACTTCAGCTGCTCTATAGCCGCCGGACGGTAAACGTCGCAGGAAACCACCAGCACCTTCTTCTTGTGATTTTCCTTGAGGAATTTGCCCAGTTTGCCGACGGTTGTCGTCTTGCCGGCGCCCTGCAAACCGGCCATCAGGATGATCGCCGGCGGCTGGGTGTTGAAGCTGATACCTTCGTGGGCATCGCCCATGATCTTGGTCAGCTCGGCATGCACCACGCCGATCAGCGCCTGGCCTGGGCTCAGCGAACCAATCACCGCCTCGCCAACCGCCTTTTCCTTGACGGCTGCAATAAAGTCCTTGACCACCGGCAAGGCCACGTCGGCCTCGAGCAGCGCCATGCGCACTTCGCGTAGCGCATCGGCAATGTTGGTTTCCGTCAGGCGAGCTTCGCCCTTCAGCGTCTTCATGACGCGAGCAAGGCGATTGGTCAGGTTATCGAGCATGTCGTTTGGGCTTCTAGTAGAATCTAAGGATGGTTGATATTGTAATTCAGCTTCTGCCGCACATTCTTGCCGCCCTTATTTACGGTGCACTCGGTTTCCACTTCTGGAACACCCGGTGGCGCGAGGGAGAAAACCAGTGCGTGGCTTGCCCCATGCAAACTTGGGAGCGTACCGCAATTGCCGTCGCCCTGTTCATTCATGCGGCCGGCCTCTACGACGCCTTGTTTTCTGAACTCGGCATGCGCTTTTCGTTCAGCTTCGCCCTCTCGCTCATGATATGGCTCGCTGTCCTCATTTACTGGCTGGAAAGCTTCATGGCACGCATGGAGGGTATGCAACCGATGGTGCTGCCCTTGGCCGCGCTTTGTACGGCACTTCCGGTATTCTTTCCAAATGTTCATCTGGTTGCCCACGCCAACGCGATTGGCTTCAAGCTCCACTTTCTAGCCGCCATGCTGGCTTACAGTCTGCTGACCCTGTCCGCGCTGCACGCCATTTTCATGAGCTTTACGGAAAATGCACTGCACACGCGCTCCCTGAAACGCAGCCTGAGCAGCCTTCCACCGCTGCTGACCATGGAGAAACTGCTTTTCCGTATGCTGCTCGTCGGCTTCGTGCTATTGACGCTCACCCTCGGCAGCGGCGTCTTTTTTTCCGAAGCGCTCTTTGGCAAGCCGCTGAGCGTAGATCACAAAACCCTCTTTGCCTTTGCCTCCTGGGGCATTTTCGCCACCCTCCTAGTCGGGCGTCACGCCTGGGGTTGGCGCGGAAAACGCGCCCTGCGCTGGACACTGGCCGGGTTTGCCCTGTTGATCCTGGCCTATGTGGGCAGTCGCTTCGTCGCCGAAGTCATCTTGGTGGGACGCGTCTAAGCCGTGGAAGAAATTCCCCTATCGGCCTTGCTGACAGTACTGGTCTTGCTACTGGCCATGTCGGCTTTTTTTTCGCTCAGCGAAACAGCAATGATGGCCAGCAATCGCTTTCGCCTGCGCCACATGGCCCAGTCCGGCCATCATGGCGCCCAAAAAGCGGTTGCCCTGCTCGACAAAACCGACAAGATGCTCGGCGTCATCCTGCTCGGCAACAACCTCGTCAATTCGGCCGCAGCAACGCTTGTCGGCGTCATTACCATCGAGCTTTTCGGTGAAGAGAAATGGGCGCTGGCGGTAGGCACGCTCGCCGTCACCTTTGCCATCCTCGTATTCTCGGAGATCACCCCCAAAATTATCGGCGCTACCCACGCCGACCTCCTCGCGATCCGACTTGGCCACATACTGACCCCCCTGCTGCGTCTGTTCTACCCCGCAGTATGGTTTATCAACCTCTTTGCCAGCGGCCTTCTCCGTCTGCTGCGGCTCACACCCAAAGCATCTGACGGGCCCGCCAAACTATCATCCGAAGAGTTACGCAGCCTGGTCCTCGAGTCGTCACACCTGATGCCTCAGAAACACCACGCCATACTCTCGAGCCTATTCGAACTCAGCAGCATTACGGTCGAGGACGTGATGACCCCTCGCGGCACTATCGAGATTCTTGATCTCGAGCAGGAATGGCAAGAAGTCTGCTCACAACTTGCCACGAGCCATCACAGCCGCCTGCCTGTCTGTCGCGAATCGCTCGACCAATTGATCGGCGTCCTGCCGGTGCGCCGCCTGTTAACGAACCTCGGCGACCCGGATTTTGACGAAGCCGCGCTTTTGCAACAACTGCAGTCGCCGTATTACATCGCCCCTGGCACTCCCGTTTTTTCGCAACTGGCTTTTTTCCAGGAAAACCGCCAGCGTATCGGCTTCGTGGTGGATGAATACGGAGAAATTCTCGGTCTTCTAACGCTCGAAGACATCATCGAAGAGTTTGTCGGAGACTTCACCACCTCCCTACCCGGACTCGGTCACGAACTGGGCTGGTCGCCGGCCGGTGATGTGATCGTCGAAGGCTCCCGTGCCCTGCGCGACCTTAACCGGATGCTGGAACTCGACTTCCCGATCGATGGCCCAAAAACCCTGAATGGCCTGATCCTTGAACATTTTCAGGACATTCCCGAGGCCGGGACCAGCATAAAATTGGCGGGGGTTGCAGTCGAAATACTCCAGACTCAGGACAGAAGTGTCGTAACGGTCCGGATCTTTCGACCGGAAGCTGCCTAAACGCCCTGCTATCCTTTACAAACCGTCGCCTGCGTAGCATCATCGGACGATCTAATCGACATTCCATATCGATCAATGGCAGCAACACCTCATATTCCTCCACTCGGCGGTCTGGCGCGAGCGCTCGTACAGGCCGGGCAACTCAAGGAGGCTGAGGCGGAACAATTGCTGGCCCAAGCTCACAGCAGCAAGACTTCACTGATCGAACAGATCATTGCCAGCCATAAGGCCGGCGCACTGGATATCGCGCGTTTCGTTGCCGACACCTTCGGCTACCCACTGCTGGACCTCGCCGCGTTCGACGAAGCTCACATTCCTACGGACGCGATTGATCGCAAGCTCATAGCGACCCATAAAGTCATACCGCTCAACAAACGGGGAAACCGCCTGTCGGTGGCCATCGCCGACCCGACCAATCTGCGTGCGCTCGACGAAATCAGATTCCAGACAGGGCTCGCGGTCGACCCCATCGTTGTCGAGCAAACCAAGCTTGCGCCCCTCGTCTTAAAGTATTCCGAATCAGCCGCTGATGCCCTAAAGGGGTTCACCAGCGAAGATATCAACCTGGACTTTCTTGATGAGGAAGCCAGCGCCAAAAGCGACGAAATCGCGGGGCAGGAGATTGATGACGCGCCAGTCGTCAAATTTATCCAGAAAATGCTACTTGATGCCATCAACGACGGGGCATCCGACATCCATTTCGAGCCTTACGAAAAGTTTTACCGTATTCGCTTTCGCGTAGATGGCATCTTGCGTGAGGTCGCCACCCCGCCCTTAGCCATCAAGGAAAAGATCGCTTCACGAATCAAGGTGATATCGCGACTCAATATTGCCGAGAAACGCGTTCCGCAGGATGGGCGCATGCGATTGGTGCTCTCCAAAACTCGCGCCATCGATTTCCGCGTCAGCACCTTGCCCACACTGCAGGGCGAGAAGATAGTCATGCGTATTCTCGACCCCACATCGGCAACGTTGGGCATTGAGGCACTTGGCTACGAGCCGGAACAGAAAGCCGTATTGCTTGAAGCCATCAACAGGCCATACGGGCTGATTCTGGTTACCGGCCCCACCGGCTCAGGAAAGACGGTCTCGCTCTACACCTGCCTCAACATCCTGAACAAGGATGGCATTAACATTTCAACGGCCGAAGATCCAGCAGAAATCAATCTACCGGGTGTCAATCAGGTGAACGTCGACGACCGAGCCGGCCTAACATTCCCTGTCGCACTAAAAGCCTTTCTGCGTCAGGACCCGGACATCATCATGGTCGGCGAAATCCGCGACATCGAAACCGCCGAGATATCAATCAAGGCGGCTCAGACCGGCCACCTCGTGCTCTCAACATTGCATACCAATGATGCGCCACAAACCCTGACACGCCTAATGAACATGGGCGTTCCCATGTTCAACATCGCCTCCAGCGTTTTGTTGATTACAGCTCAGCGCCTGGCACGCAGACTCTGCAATTGTAAAAAGCCCATGACGGTTCCCGAGCAAGCGCTTCTTGACGCGGGTTACACAGAAGCCGACCTTGATGGGTCCTGGACATTGTTTGGCCCTGGAGGCTGTGATCGCTGCAAAGGAACAGGCTATAAAGGCCGTGTCGGCATCTATCAGGTCATGCCGATATCAGAGGCCATGCAACGCCTGATCCTGAGTGGCGCCTCCGCACTTGACCTCGAAGCACAGGCAAAAGCCGAAGGCGTGAAAAACCTGCGTGAGTCTGGTTTGCTGAAAGTAAAACAAGGCATGACGTCGCTTGACGAAGTGTTGAGCACTACCAACGCCTAATGAAAAGGAAAATATATGGCTACCGCCGCAAGATCTAAAGCCTCGGCAGTCAAGGAAAGCACCTTCCTGTGGGAAGGAAAGAACAAGGACGGAAAAACCGTGCGCGGTGAAATGCGCGCGGCGAGCGAGTCTGTCGTGCAAACGACATTGCGTCGGCAAGGCGTGACCAATGCCAAGGTCAAGAAACTTCGCTTCAAGGCGGGGGGCAAGATCGCCGAAAAAGATATCGCCTTGTTTACTCGCCAGTTGGCGACAATGATGAAATCCGGCGTGCCACTTTTGCAGTCGTTCGATATCGTCGGCAGGGGGCACTCAAATCCCGCAGTAGGAAAACTGCTTCTTGACATTAAATCTGATGTGGAAACAGGTAGTTCGTTGTCCCAAGCATTCCGCAAGTTTCCACTTCAATTTGATACCCTCTATTGCAACCTAGTGGCAGCAGGCGAACAGGCTGGCATCCTCGATACCTTGCTTGACCGCTTGGCGACCTATAAAGAAAAAATTCTGGCCATCAAAGGCAAGATCAAGTCCGCGCTGTTTTACCCGGTTGCAGTTCTAGTTGTCGCCTTCATCATTACGGCCGTGATCATGATTTTCGTCATCCCGGCATTCAAGGAGGTATTCCAAGGCTTTGGCGCAGACTTACCCGCTCCAACCTTGTTTGTGATCGCTCTTTCTGACTTTTTCGTTGCGTATTGGTGGGCAATATTCGGCATTATCGGCGGAGGAATATACGTCTTTATAGAAGCTTGGCGGCGATCCGAGAAAATCCAGATAGCCATGGATCGGCTCTTATTGAGGGCCCCTGTTTTCGGCGACATCGTACGGAAGTCAGTCATTGCTCGCTGGACCAGAACGTTAGCAACCATGTTTGCCGCCGGTGTTCCGCTAGTTGAATCCCTTGAGTCAGTAGGTGGCGCTGCTGGAAATTACGTATACAAAATCGCCACGAGGCAGATTCAAGGTGAGGTTTCCACAGGAACCAACCTCACTACTGCAATGCAAAACGTGAATCTTTTCCCAAACATGGTTGTTCAGATGGTATCGATCGGCGAGGAGTCAGGCGCCCTGGACTCCATGCTCTCGAAGGTCGCCGACTTCTTCGAGCAGGAAGTTGATGATGCGGTGGACGCCATGTCAAGCCTGATGGAGCCCATCATCATGGTTGTCCTTGGGATATTAATTGGAGGCATGGTTGTTGCCATGTATCTGCCAATCTTCAAGCTCGGAGCAATAATGTGATGCCCCCCGAATCATTGGCAGGCCTAGCCGCCATAGCCGGGCTGATCGGTTTGTGCATTGGAAGCTTTCTCAACGTAGTCATTCACCGCCTACCCAAAATGATGGAGCAGGAGTGGCAGGCGCAATGCGCCGAATTGAGGGGAGAAACCACGTCGACCGCAGAAGAACCGCTGTCGCTTGCTAAGCCGCGTTCTCGTTGTCCACACTGCGGCCACCAGATTACCGCAATCGAAAATATCCCGTTAATCAGCTACCTGCTGATTCTCAGGGGAAAATGCTCCGGGTGCGGTGCACGCATATCGCCGCGCTATCCGATTGTCGAAGCTTTTACCGGCCTCGCATCGGCTTATGTTGCCTGGCATTTCGGTCCTACGATCCAGGCGGCAGGAGCGCTCCTGCTGGTTTGGGCGCTTATTGCGCTCGCCGCCATCGACCTTGATACCCAGCTCCTACCGGATGCGATTACCCTGCCGCTGCTTTGGCTGGGCCTCGCGCTGAATCTTTGGAGCGCCTATGCCGATCTGCCTTCGGCAGTCGTCGGTGCCATGTTGGGCTATCTGGCGCTCTGGAGTGTTTTCTGGTTATTCAAACTGGCCACCGGCAAGGAAGGGATGGGGTATGGGGACTTCAAGCTGCTGGCGGCGCTGGGGGCATGGCTGGGCTGGCAGATGCTGCCCGCCATTATCCTCCTCTCTTCGGTCGTTGGCGCCATCGTCGGCATCACGCTGATAGTAGCGGCCCGCCATGGTCGCAGCGTCCCCATTCCATTCGGTCCCTATCTTGCAGCCGCTGGTGGCATCGCCCTTTTCTGGGGGGCGCCGATCACTCAGGCGTATCTTGGAATGGTCGGTTGAAAAAAGCCGCCTCAGGCCCAATATAACCAGCCCTGACTCTCGGTTATAATTCAAGGTTTTGGAGGACTCCCATGCCGATTTACGAATATCGCTGTGATTCCTGCGGCTTCCAGAAAGAACATCTGCAAAAAATGAGCGATCCCGTGCTCACGATTTGCCCGGAATGCGGCATGGAAAGCTACAGCAAGCAACTTTCCGCCGCCGGCTTTCAGCTCAAGGGCAATGGCTGGTACGCCACCGACTTCAAGGGCGGCAGCAAAAAGGCTGATGCAGCCCCGCCGTGCCAAACTGGAGAAGGAAGCTGCTCGTCGTGCGTGGCCAACTAATCAAACGCTACTTCATCACGGGCCTGCTTATCTGGGTCCCGCTGGTCATTACCGGTTGGGTGCTATCGTTGATCGTCAGCACCCTCGATCAGTCCTTGCGTCTACTGCCTGCTGGCATGCATCCGCAAAGCCTGGTGGGTTTCGCCATTCCTGGTGCGGGGGCGGTCCTGACGTTGGCCATGATTCTGCTTACCGGTCTGCTCGCCACGAATTTCATTGGCCAGAAACTGGTTGTCTGGTCAGAGAAAATTCTGGCTCGCATTCCAGTTGTCAACTCGGTCTACCATAGCGTCAAACAGGTTTCGGACACGCTTTTCTCACCGAATGGCAATGCGTTTCGCAAGGCTTTGCTCATCCACTACCCCCATCAGGGAAGCTGGACCATCGCTTTCCAGACCGGCTCACCCGGTGGCGACATCGTCAATCACCTCGACGGAGAACATGTCAGCGTTTACGTACCGACCACCCCCAATCCGACATCAGGTTTTTTCCTGATGCTGCCGGCGAAAGATGTCATCGAACTCGAGATGACAGTCGACGAAGCGCTCAAATACATCATTTCGATGGGTGTCGTGGCTCCCCTGCCGCATCCCCGTGTCATCACCAATACCTGAATCAACCGGAAAGCTTCATGCGTACCCATTATTGCGGACAACTCAATGCCGCCCTCGACGGGCAAATCGTCACCCTGTGCGGCTGGGCCCATCGGCGGCGTGACCACGGCGGCGTCATCTTCATCGACCTGCGCGACCGCGAAGGCCTGGCACAGATCGTTTGCGACCCTGACCGTGCAACCACTTTCGCCATCGCCGAATCGGTCCGCAGTGAGTTTTGCCTGAAGATCATCGGCAAAGTCCGTCCGCGCCCGGCCGGCACAACCAACGCCAACCTGGCATCCGGCGAGATCGAAATCCTCTGCCACGAAATTGAAGTACTGAATCCTTCAATCACGCCGCCGTTCCAAATGGACGAGGACAATCTGTCCGAGAACGTTCGCCTGCTGCATCGCGTTGTCGATCTGCGTCGTCCGCAGATGCAAAACAACCTGATGCTGCGCTACAAGACCTCACGTGCTTTCCGCCGCTTCCTGGACGACAACGGTTTCATCGATATCGAAACACCGATGTTGACCAAGTCGACCCCGGAAGGCGCCCGCGACTACCTCGTGCCGTCGCGCGTTCACCCCGGCCAGTTCTTTGCCTTGCCGCAGTCGCCGCAACTCTTCAAGCAGTTGCTGATGGTTGCCGGCTACGACCGTTACTACCAGATCGTCAAATGCTTCCGCGACGAAGACCTGCGTGCCGATCGCCAACCAGAATTCACCCAGGTCGATATCGAAACCTCGTTCATGAGCGAGGCCGAGATTATGGCGCTAACAGAAAAGCTGATTCGCACCGTCTTCAAGGAAGCCATCGACGTCGATCTGCCCGAATTCCCACGCATGACTTACACCGAAGCCATGCATCGCTTCGGTTCCGACAAGCCGGACCTGCGCGTGACGCTTGAACTGACCGAAGTCACCGACACCTTCAAGGATGTCGCTTTCAAGGTCTTCGCCGGCGTCGCCAACAGCGAAGGCGGCCGCATTGCCGCCATGCGCATTCCGGGTGGCGCCACGCTGACCCGTGGCGAGATCGATGCCTACACCCAGTTTGTCGGCATCTACGGCGCCCGCGGCCTGGCCTACATCAAGGTCAATGACGTTACCCAGATCAACGAAACCGGCCTGCAATCACCGATCGTCAAGAACCTCTCCGAGGCTTCGCTGAAGGCCGTCATCGAGCGCACCGGCGCCCAGTCCGGCGACCTGATCTTCTTCGGTGCCGACAAAGCCAAGATCGTCAATGATGCCCTCGGCGCACTGCGCATCAAGATTGGCCACGAAAAAGGCTTCGTTACTGGCGCCAAGTGGGCGCCGCTGTGGGTCATCGACTTCCCGATGTTCGAGTACGACGACGAATCGAAGCGCTGGACCGCCTGCCACCACCC
>JAEUOG010000063.1 GCA_016790815.1 Dechloromonas sp. | reverse complement strand
CGGAGTGCCAGGCAGAAGAAGACGGCGAAAACCATGATCTGCAGGATCTCATTGGTCGCCATCTCCTCGAAGATGTTCTTCGGGAAGACGTGGGTTATGAAGTCCTTGAGATTCAGGGCGCTGGTCTTCAGGCCGACCGCGGCGCCGACTTCGGGCAGCGGCACGCCGAGATTGGCGCCTGGCTGCAGCAGGTTGGCGAAGATCATGCCGAGCGCCAGCGAACACAGCGAGGCGGCGATGAACCAGCCGAGCGCCTTGGCGCCGATGCGGCCGACTGTCTTCGAGTCGCCCATGCCGGCCAGGCCGACGACCAGGGTGGCGAAGACGAGCGGGGCGATGATCATCTTGATCAGGCGCAGGAAGATGTCGGTCAGGATGCCGAAATAGCCGGCGATTTCCTTGGCGGCGGCCGGGCCGCCGGCCATGGTATTGCAGGCGTAGCCGACGATGACGCCGAGGACCATGGCGATCATGATCAGGGTGGTTAACCGGTTCATTTTCATGATGGTTTCCTTGTTTTGTGCATTGAATGATGGGTGCTGGCTCAGGCCGCCCGGGGCTGGATCATTTGCGGCTTGGTCAGGACTTCAGGGCGCAGCACGTCGGCCAGTTGCTCGGGGCTCATGAGCTTGCGTTCGAGGACGATCTCGGCGACACCGCGGCCGCTCAGGTGGGCCTCGGCAGCGATTTCGGTGGCGTTGGCGTAACCGATGTAGGGGTTCAGCGCGGTGACGATGCCGATTGAGCGCTCGACGCTGGCGCGCAGTGCGTCGCGGTTGGCGGTGATGCCGTCGACGCAGTAATCGGCCAGCGTCTTGCAGCCCTTGCCGAGGTGCAGCACGCTCTTGAACAGGCTGTGGGCGATGATTGGCTCGAAGGCGTTGAGCTGCAGTTGGCCGGCTTCGGCGGCGAAGGTGACGGTGGTGTCGTTGCCGATCACCTCGAAGGCGATCTGGTTGACCACTTCCGGGATCACCGGATTGACCTTGCCCGGCATGATCGACGAGCCGGCCTGGCGCGGCGGCAGGTTGATTTCGCCGAAGCCGGCGCGCGGACCTGAGGAGAGCAGGCGCAGGTCGTTGCAGACCTTGGACAGCTTGACGGCCACGCGCTTCAAGACGCCGGACAGTTGGACGAAGCTGCCGCAATCCTGCGTTGCCTCAATCAGGTTGGGTGCGGTCAACACCGGAATTCCGCTGATTTCCACCAGTTTTCGGCAGACGATGGCGGCGTAATCCGGATGCGCGTTGATGCCGGTGCCGATGGCGGTGGCACCGAGGTTCATTTCGCGGATGAGCAGGGCGGCTTCACGCAGGCGCTCCTCGTCCTCGCCGAGCATCACGGCGTAGGTCGAGAATTCCTGGCCGAGGGTCATCGGCACGGCGTCCTGCAACTGGGTGCGGCCCATCTTGAGCACGTCGGCGAATTCCTCGGCCTTGCGCTCGAAGGCGCGGCGCAGGTAGGCCATGGCATCGACCAGGCGGAAAATACCGACGTAGGTGGCGAGCTTGAGCGCCGTCGGATAGACGTCATTGGTCGACTGGCTCATGTTGACGTGTTCGTTCGGGTGCAGGTACTGGTACTCGCCCTTGGCGTGGCCGAGGATTTCGAGCGCCCGGTTGGCGATCACCTCGTTGGCGTTCATGTTGGTCGAGGTACCGGCGCCGCCCTGGATGACGTCGACGACGAACTGGTCATGCCACTGGCCGTCGATGACTTCGCCGCAGGCGGCGGCGATGGCGTCGGCGCGTTTGGCGTCAAGCAGGCCGAGTTGCTGGTTGGCCTGGGCGGCGGCCTTCTTGATCTGGGCCAGGGCGCGAATGAGGTCGGGATAGACGGCGATGGAAATGCCGGTAATGTCGAAGTTTTCCAGGGCGCGCAGGGTGTGCACGCCGTAGTAGGCCTCGGCCGGGACTTCGCGGTCGCCGAGCAGGTCGTGTTCGAGGCGATGGGTTGGTTGTTGGGTCATGCTGTCTCCTGTGCGTGTTGTGGTCGGGCGGGGCGCCGTCCGGTTCGCTTTTCATTGCAGGAGGCATGCCAGCGGCAATCGGTTTGCCAGGCATTGATTTTTAATGAATTTTTCGGGGCGGAGCGGCGAGAGTGCCGGATTCCCGAGGATTCGGCCGGGCTGGCATTCGGATTTCCGAAGGGCGGAGGCTCGATAGTCGGGCCAATTAATGGCGCGTGACCCAAAAAGCATAAAACCGCCGGTTTCGGCGGTTTTTGATTTTGGGGATTATTTCCGGTTGACCGTGGGAATGCTTATTTTTCGGTCGGCGGTAGCCATTTCAGCCGTCGGAAAACCCATTCCGTCAGCCACAGGCTGAAATAGGTCGCGAACCACGCGAAGATGGTGTCGGACAGGAAATGTCCGCCGGCGGTCATGCGCACCACGGTGAGCAGCGTGCCGGTGGCCAGGCTGGCCAGCAACCAGCGCCGACGCACAGCGGGAGCACCGAGCCAGCCGAAGGCCATGACGAAGGCGGCGGTGGCCACGTGACCGCTGACGAAGGAGCAATTCTTCGGGCACTGGTCGCTGACCACGAAGGCCGGCGTGAAGGTGAGCGGCCCGGCGAATTCGGCCACTGTGGCCGGGCGCGCCCGGTGCCAGCCATCCTTGAGCGTCGCGTCGACGAGCAGCACCGGCCCGAGCAGCGCCGCTGCGAGCAGGAAACCGAAGGTTGTCCGCCGGGCATGCAGCCAGGTCAGGCGCTTGATGCTGCCAAGCAGCAGGCCGCTGGCGAGGACAATGAGCAGCGCCTGACCGACGCGCGGCGTGCCGCGGTACAGCAGTTCGAAGAACGGCCAGTTGCCGCCTGAAAACGCCCAGCGGCCATCCTGATAAAAAGCGCCGCTGGCGGCCAGATCAATTTCCGGAAACGCCACGAAGAGCACCGCCAGCAGCGCGAACACGACGCCGGCGACGCGAAGCTCAATAGCCCTGGAAGTCATGCAGCAGATAAACATCCATGTCGCGGCTGGTCGCGGCGTCGAGCGGCGCTTTCAGGGTCGCCAACTTTTCAATGCTGGCGAAGCGCGGGGCGAAGTCGGCGCCCGGTGCGGTGTCGGTGATCAGGATCGCATCCTTGCCGATGTAAGGGCGCAGGTCGGTCGTCAGCTTGTAATGGTCGCTGGCGACGCCGGATGGGTTCCAGCTGGCGGCGGCAGGCTTGAGGTCACGCAGTTCGTAGAGCATGTGGGCGAGCAGGGTACGGTTGTCGGCGACCAGTACGCTGTCCGGGTGGGCGAGCAGGATCGGTTTTAGTTGTCGCCCCAGTTCGTCCCAGCCCATGGCGCGCTTGAACGGGTTCAATTTTGCCTGTTTTTCCGGGTTGACCGCAGCAATCACCTGCGGCCAGTGATAGACGAGCCCGACGACCAATAGATTGATTGCCAGGCCGGCAATCAGCAGCTTTTTCTTCTCGCGCTGCAGCAGCCAGGCGACGGCGGCGATGACGGCCGGTGCGAAGGCGGGGGCCGCCCAGTTGGCGTTGGCGCTGCTCTTCATGGCTTGCGCCGAGACGACGATCCACAGCGGCAGCGCGAACCAGAGCAGGAGCCGGGTCCGGTCGTCGCGCCAGCTTTCGCGAACGCGGACGAGGAGCAGCACGAAAACACTGCCGAGCACCGGGCCGAAGGCGATCCATTGAGCCGCCCAAAACTCGCCGAGCGAAGCCAGCCCACCGCCGGCAGCGCGGTTCAGCGTGATGTCGGCGGTGTGCTTGAGCGTCGGAAAATCGTGGGTGAAATTCCAGACAATATTCGGCGACAGGATCAACAGCGCCAGCCCAACCGCCAGCCAGGGCTTGGCCGAAGCCAGGCGTGGCGGGTGAAACGCCAGCAGGAACAGGAAGGCCGCGCCGAGCCACGCCGCCATCGTGTATTTGGAGAGCAGGCCGAGGCCGCAGACCAGACCGAGCAACAGCCAGTCGCCCCACGAATCGCTGTCCAGCGCGCGTAGGAAGGCCCACAGCGCCAGCGCCCAGAGCAGCGTGAGCAACGCATCGGTGGAAACGAACAGGCCGAGCCAGGAAAAAATCGGCAGGGTCAGCACTGCAACGGCCGACCAGAAGGCGACACGCTCGTCGTAAAGGCGGCGGGCAATCGCCCAACACGCCGCCGCAGCCAGCGGATAGCAGAGCATCGAAAGTGCCTTGACGCCGACCAGCCCGTCGCCGAACAGCGCGGTGGACAGCCAGATCAGCGCCGCGACGCCGGGCGGCTTGGAGAAATAGCCCCAATCCAGATGCTGCGCCCAGGTCCAGTATTGCGCCTCATCGACGTAGAGCGTGATGCCCAGATTGGGCAGCAGCCAGAAGCGCCAGGCGAGCAATGCGGCCGTCAGGCCAAACAGCAGTTTTACGCTGTTTTTCCGGTTGACCGTGGAAAGGCTCACGCCGACTTGTGCCAGCCTTCGTCAGCTGCCAGGACGCGTTCCGGGCGCGCCGAGTAGGAGCGGATGGTCCCGGATTCGAAATAGATGCGGGCCAGCAGTTCGGACAGCACGCCGGTCGTGATGAAGTGAATGCCGGCAATCAGCGTGCCGATGCCGACGATCAGCAGCGGACGGCCGCCGATGTTTTCGCCGAGGCCGAATTTGACCCAGGCCAGCCAAGTCATGATCAGGCCGGACATCGCCGTCAGGCCGAGGCCGATGCCGCCAAAGAAGTGGCCGGGCCGGGCGCGGAAGCGCATGAAGAAATAGACCGCGATCAAATCGAGAATGACCCGGAAGGTGCGCGAGATACCGTATTTCGACACGCCAGCCGTGCGCGCATGGTGCGTCGTCGGCTCCTGCGCGATGCGGCGCGGCGTCGTCACGGTAGCCAGCCAGGCCGGGATGAAACGGTGCATTTCGCCGTACAGGCGCACGCTCTTGATCACGCTGCCGCGGAAAGCCTTCAGGCTGCAGCCATAGTCGCGCAGATGCACGCCGGTCATCCGGGCGATCAGCTTGTTGGCGATCTTCGACGGAATCTTGCGCAGGAACAGGCCGTCCTGGCGGTTCTGCCGCCAGCCGGCGACCAGATCGAGATCTTCGTTGATCAGCCGGGCAACCATGCGCGGAATGTCGATCGGATCATTCTGCAGATCGCCATCCATGGTCACGATCACGTCGCCACGCGCCGCGTCGATGCCGGCCTGCATGGCTGCCGTCTGCTTGAAATTGCGCGTCAGTTCAACGACGCGAACGTGCGGGCCATATTCGCGCGAACACTGCACGGCACGGTCCACGGTCGCATCGCTGCTGCCGTCGTCAACCAGCACCAGTTCCCACGGATGGTCGTAACCAACCAGCGCCTCATGCACGCGCTTGACCAGCGGCGCGATGTTTTCCTCCTCGTTATAGAACGGGACAACGATGGAAAGGCTGTGCGGGGCAATCGAAAGATCGGTGCTCATGGGTGAATCCGGCGGGAAAGGCAGCATTTTAATCCAAAAGGCCGGATTCCACGTTTAATGTAAAATCGCCGAATCACGAATCAACAAGGAATCAACAGCATGCTGCTGATGATCGACAACTACGACAGCTTCACCTACAACATCGTCCAGTACTTCGGCGAGCTCGGTCAGGACGTCAAGGTGTATCGCAACGATGCCATCACCGTCGACGAAATCGCCCGGCTCAAGCCCGAATATCTGGTGATCTCCCCCGGTCCCTGCGCCCCGGCCCAGGCCGGCATCTCGCTGGCCGCCATCAAGGCATTCGCCGGCAAGATCCCGCTACTCGGCGTCTGCCTCGGCCATCAGTCCATCGGCGAAGCCTTCGGTGGCAAGATCATCCACGCCAAGCAGTTGATGCACGGCAAGGTTTCTGCGGTCCACCACAAAAACGAGGGTGTTTTCAAAGACCTGCCCAACCCGCTGACCTGCACCCGCTACCACTCGCTGGCCATCGAGCGCGAATCGCTGCCCGATTGCCTCGACATCACCGCCTGGACAGACGACGGCGAAATCATGGGCGTCCGCCACAAGACGCTGGCCGTCGAAGGCGTGCAGTTCCACCCCGAATCCATCCTGACCGAACGCGGTCACGACCTGCTCAAGAACTTTCTGGACGAATTCAAGAAATGACCCCGCAAGCCGCCCTCCAGCGTGTCATCGAACACCGCGAAATTTTCCACGACGAAATGGTCTCCCTGATGCGCCAGATCATGGGCGGCGAAGTCACGCCGGTCATGATCGCCGCCATCATCACCGGGCTGCGCGTCAAGAAAGAAACCATCGGCGAAATCGCCGCTGCCGCCAGCGTCATGCGCGAATTGTCGACTAAGGTCGCAGTGCCCTACGACAACCGCTTCGTCGACATCGTCGGCACCGGCGGCGATTCGGCCCACAGCTTCAATATCTCGACGACCTCCATTTTCGTCGCCGCTGCCGCCGGCGCCAAAGTCGCCAAGCACGGCGGGCGCAGCGTTTCATCCAGTTCCGGCAGCGCCGACGTGCTGGAAGCCCTCGGCGCCAACATCATGCTCTCGCCCGAGCAGGTCGCCGCCTGCATTGAAGCCTGCGGCATCGGCTTCATGTTCGCCCCCAACCATCACAGCGCCATGAAGCACGTCGCCCCGGTGCGCCGCGAAATGGGCGTGCGCACGCTGTTCAATATCCTCGGCCCGCTGACCAACCCGGCGAGCGCCCCGAACACCCTGATGGGCGTCTTCCACCCTGATCTCGTCGGCATTCAGGTTCGCGTCATGCAACGCCTCGGCGCCGAACGCGTGCTGGTCGTGCACGGCCGCGATAATCTCGACGAAATCTCGCTCGGCGCCGCCACCCTGGTCGGCGAACTGAAAAAC
This sequence comes from Dechloromonas sp., assembly GCA_016790815.1. Classification (GTDB taxonomy): domain Bacteria; phylum Pseudomonadota; class Gammaproteobacteria; order Burkholderiales; family Rhodocyclaceae; genus Azonexus. Next base: position 32,350 of record JAEUOG010000063.1, on the reverse strand, counting down.
GGCGAAGTCACCGAGTATGAAGTGCACCCCGAAGACTTCGGCCTGCAAATGATGTCCCTGCGCAACCTGCGCGTTGATGGCGCCGAAGAATCAAAGGCTGTCATGCTCGGCGCCCTCGACAACAAACCGGGCGCCGCCCGCGAAATTGTCTGCCTCAACGCCGGCGCCGCGCTCTACGTCGCCAACGTCGCCGACAGCATCGGCGACGGCATCCTCAAGGCGCGCGAAGCCATTGCAAGCGGTGCGGCGCGTGCCAAGCTCGCGCAGTTTGTCGAATGCACGCAGAAGTTGGCGGTGAAATGAGCGACATCCTCAACAAAATCATCGCCACCAAGCGCGAAGAAATCGCCGCCGCACTGGCAGTCAAACCGCTTGCCGCCGTTGAGGCCGAAGCCGCCGCCCAGCCCGCGCCGCGCGATTTCGTCGGTGCCATCCGCAACAAGCTCTCCCACGGTCAACCGGCAATAATCGCCGAAATCAAAAAGGCCAGCCCGTCCAAAGGCGTCATTCGCCCGGACTTCCACCCGGCCGACATCGCCCGCAGCTACGAGCAGCACGGCGCCGCCTGCCTGTCGGTGCTCACCGACCGCCAATACTTCCAGGGCTGTCCCGAATACCTGCAAGCCGCCCGCGCCGCCTGTGCATTGCCCGTGCTGCGCAAGGACTTCATGGTCGACGCCTATCAAGTTGCCGAAGCCCGCGCCATGGGCGCCGATGCCATCCTGCTCATCGCCGCCGCGCTGACGCTGGCGGAAATGCAGGCCCTCGAAGCACAAGCCCACGTCTACGGCATGGCCGTGCTCGTCGAAGTGCATAACGGTGAAGAGCTCGATGTCGCCCTGCAACTCAAGACCCCGCTGCTCGGCATCAATAACCGCAACCTGCGCACCTTCGAAGTCACGCTCCAAACCACCCTCGGCCTCCTGTCGCGCATCCCCGCCGACAAGATCGTCGTCACCGAAAGCGGCATCCTGGCTCCGGAAGACGTCGCGCTAATGCAGCAGAACAAGGTCAGCGCCTTCCTCGTCGGCGAAGCCTTTATGCGCGCGCCGGAACCGGGTGCCGAGCTGGCAAGGCTATTTGCCGGAAATGCGACGGTCGGCGCTCGACCTTAAGCTACGCGCCATCAGCGCGAAGTGGGCTTGCGGGATCGTTTCGTACCAAATCCTCAAAGCCAATGCAGTCCGCGACAAAATCAAAAGCGTTTGAGGCAGCACCCCCACGCAACTGAAAAAATCTGATTTACAGGTTCCGTATTGCGGAACACAATGGCGCATGATCCACTCGTTCACCTGTCTCGATACCGAGGCGCTTTTTCATAGTCAGGCCGTGCCCCGGTTCAGGAACATCGAGCGTGTGGCTCGACGCAAATTACTGCAACTGCACGCCGCTACCGTGCTGCTGAACTTGAGGGTTCCCCCGGAAAATCAGCTCGAAGCCCTCAAAGGCGACCGCAAAGGGCAGCACAGTATCCGCGTCAACGGTCAATGGCGTGTGTGCTTTGTCTGGAAAGAAGACGGGGCATACCAAGTTGAAATTGTGGACTACCACTAGGAGTTGAACATGGCTGAACTACTTGACGAAATCCACCCCGGCGAAATTCTGCTGGAAGACTTTATGAAGCCGCTGGGTATCTCGGCCCGCCAGCTTGCGGCGGATATTGACGTATCGCCGAGTCGCATTAGTGAGCTCGTGCACGGCACCCGGCCCATCACGGCCGATACAGCGCTACGCCTGGGCCTTTTCTTCGAAATGGAGCCGCGTTTCTGGCTGAACCTGCAAACTGAGTACGATATGCGGACCGTTGCTCGTACCCTGCAAGAGAAAATCGCGCCGCGTATCCGTGTCTTTCATCAAGCGGCGGCTTGATAGTAAAGCAGTGGCCTGCGGTAACGGGTCGCAGGCCGCCGTATCGGGAAATTAACGCCGCAGAAAAGGCCATTCGGGCAAATTCAGGTGTTGCATCAAAACAACAGAAGCGCAGAGAAGCATCCCAACATGCCAATCACCGGTTGCTAGGGCGTTTCGCTCTTTGCGACAATCGGATCCAACTTCTCGATCCGAGAGGTAAAGCTTAATTCGGTTTTACTGCTGGATTAAAAACTAACCACTAAGGAGATTTTCTGATGCAAAAGAAGATTATTGCTCTGGCTGTTGCCGCTCTGGCCTCTACCGCCGCTTTCGCACAAACCAACGTCACCATCTACGGTATCGCTGATGCCAACTTCGTTGCCAATACTTACCTGGGCGCTGCTGGCAAGCAAACCCAATACGGCATTAATTCCGGTGGCCTGTCTACCTCACGTATCGGTTTCAAGGGCGTTGAAGATCTGGGTAATGGCCTGAAGGCTCTGTTCGTTCTGGAATACGGCCTGGGTATCGATGGTTCAAACGGTATCGGCTACAGCACAACCACTTCCGCTGTTGCTCGCCAGCAGTTCGTTGGCCTGACCGGTGGTTTTGGTACGGCTGTTGCAGGTCACCTGCAGACCACCGGTCTTGACTTCACGGTCGCCGGTTCTGCTCTGGGTGGCTCTACCGGCCTCGGCGTTGCCCACAAGGGTAATGGCCTCCAGGCAGCAGCAGCTACTCACCTGATTTCCGCTCTTGAAGGCGGTCGTCACTCCAACGCAATAGCCTACATCTCGCCGTCCTTTGGTGGCCTGACCGTTGCTTACAACCACGCTCGTGTGTCTGAAACCGCTGGCACGACCGGCAACACCGATTCTCACGGCGATCTGCTGTCGCTGAGCTATGCCAACGGCCCGCTCACAGCTGGTGCAATCTACACCCGTGCTACCATGTCTGGTGCCAACAACAACGTCACCGAATGGGGTCTGCGCGGTGGTTACGACTTCAATGTTGTCAAACTGCAAGCTCAGTATCAGACCGCCAAGTCTCAGGCTCTTTCCCTTGGCTCTGACAACCTGTGGCTGCTTTCCGCCACCGTTCCGGTTGGCGCAAAGGTTGCTGTCATCGCTGAATACGCTCACAACACTGTGAAGTCAACGGCTGCCAAGGACAATGTCCACGCTGCTACCGTTGCTGCAACCTACGCGCTCTCCAAGCGTACGACCGCTTACGCTGGTATCACCGGCAAGCGTGTTGACAACGCAAAAGACGGCGACAGCAACGCTTACCTTGTTGGTCTGCGTCACATGTTCTAATCTGGTTTAAACCAGATGTACTAAAATGGGAGCTTCGGCTCCCGTTTTTTTGCTTTGGCTTGTCTCGAATTGCCCAAGCTGCCCAAATTGGCTCCGATAGCTTGCGCGGCTTCCGGCTTTGATAAATCGATTCCAGATCAAATATTGTGCATGAGAATGGCCGATAAGCTGATGGGGTCGAGCCGGCCTGCTGCTGCCAAAAATGACCGATCGCAATTGAAAAAGAGCACCTTGGTGCCCTTTGTTTGTAGTCGCGCCCATATCCTCAGGAAAAGAGGATCAGATTGTCCCGGTGAATGAATTCCGGTTCGTCGACATAGCCAAGAATGCTCTCGATTTCGGCTGTGGATTTGCGCGTAATCAGGCGGGCTTCGCCGCTGCCGTAGTTGCAGAGTCCGCGTGCAATTTCATGTCCCGACGGACTGATGCAGGAAACCACCGAGCCGCGCTCGAATTCACCTTCGGCGGCGATGACGCCGATGGGCAGCAGGCTTTTTCCGGCTTTCAGGGCGTTGACCGCACCATCGTCGAGGCGCAGGCGCCCGGCGAGTTGCAGGTGGTCGGCGAGCCATTGCTTGCGGGCGGCGAGGGGTTGGGTTTGGGCGACGAGCAGGGTGCCAACGGGCTCGCCGGCGGCCAGGCGGATGATCGGGTCGATTTCGCGGCCACTGGCGATGGCAGTGTGCGCGCCGCTGCGGGCGGCGCGTTTGGCGGCGATGACCTTGGTGATCATGCCGCCGGTGCCGACGCGCGTGCCGGCGCCGCCGGCCATGGCTTCGAGCGATTCGTCGCCGGCCGTGGCTTCGCTGATCAGCGTGGCGTTGGGGTCCTTGCGCGGGTCGGCGGTGAATAGGCCGATCTGGTCGGTAAGAATGATCAGGGCGTCGGCTTCGATCAGATTGGCGACCAAGGCGCCCAGGGTGTCGTTGTCGCCGAACTTGATTTCGTCGGTAATGACCGTGTCGTTTTCGTTGATGATTGGTACGACGCCGAGTTCGAGCAGGGTGGTCAGCGTCGAGCGGGCGTTGAGATAGCGCTTGCGGTCGGCGAGGTCATCGTGAGTGAGCAGGATCTGCGCCGTGTGCAGGCCGTGCTTGGCGAAGGCGGCTTCGTAGGCTTCGACCAGCCCGGCCTGACCGACGGCGGCAGCGGCCTGCTTTTCATGAACAGTCTTCGGTCGGCGGCCCCAGCCGAGGCGCTGCACGCCGCAGGCGACGGCGCCGGACGAGACGAGGACGATCTGGCGTCCCGCCTGGCGCAGCGTGGCAATCTGGCGTGCCCAGTCTTCGATGGCTGCAAGGTCAAGGCCCGCGCCGTTATTGGTGACGAGCGCCGAGCCGACTTTGACGACAAGGCGTTTGGCAGTGGCGAGGCGGGTCAAGGGTTCCAATTTTCTAGTATCTGATTAAGTTGTGCGAAGAGCGGTGGAACCTGATGTTCGATGATGTCCCAGACGATCTTTAATTCAACACCAAGATAGGCATGTGCAAGAATGTTGCGAAAGGCAGCAATGTCTCGCCAGGGAACATTCGGATACTCGCTTTCTAGCTGCGTCAGATTGGCGTCTTTGAAGCATTGGCCAATGATTTCAAGATTTCGCAGAACAGCATCCTGTGTTTTTTGGTCGTGAAACAGGCTGGATGGGCCTTCTTGGGTGTATTCGAGAACCCTCTCGCAGCAATCTCGTGCGTGGGCAAGGTATACGTTCGGATCCTTTTTGCTCACAGTGGAATTGCTTCCGAAAGAATCCGCTTAGCCAGATAAGGAGATAGGCCACCATCGGAAACAATGTCAACTTTGGTGTCAATAAGCGCAGATGTGTCGTCAATCAGGTGGATCAGGTCGAACAGCGAGGCGCCGTCGCGAAAGTGAACCAGCAGGTCAACATCACTGTTCTCGTTTTCTTCGCCCCGCGCCACTGAGCCGAAAACACGTACGTTCTCAGCTTTATGCTGGTCGGCGAGAGCAATCAAAGCCTCTCTTTTTTCGCGAAGTTGTTCGAGTGTCAGCATGGTTTATGCCTCCGAGGAATTTTCCTCGTCGGATTCTAACTCGTCGTCATCAGGAATTTCCGGGCGAGCCATTTGCTCCAGTGCTTCGTGGATGGCGTAGATCAAAGGCTTGGTGCCTTCGCCGCTGATGGCGGTGATCGGGAAAATGGGGCCATCGTATTTGGTGGCCTTCTTGTAGGCCTTGATGAAGTCCTTGACGGTCTTTTCGCGGTCTTCTTCAGGGATCAGGTCGACCTTGTTGAGGATCAGCCAGCGCGGTTTGTCGGCCAGCGCGGGGTCGTGTTTGATGAGTTCGCCGACGATGGCCTTGGCGTCGCGTACCGGGTCGGAGTCGGGGTCAATCGGCGCGATGTCCACGAGGTGCAGGAGGATACGCGTGCGCTGCAAATGCTTGAGGAAGCGGATGCCGAGGCCGGCGCCGTCAGCGGCACCTTCGATGAGGCCCGGAACGTCGGCCATGACGAAGCTCTTTTCGGCATCGACGCGGACGACGCCGAGATTCGGATGCAGCGTCGTGAACGGGTAATCGGCGACCTTCGGGCGAGCCGAAGAGACGGCGCGGATCAGGGTGCTCTTGCCGGCGTTGGGCAGGCCGAGCAGGCCGACGTCGGCGAGGACGCGCAGTTCGAGCGTCAGTTCGTGTTCTTCGCCCTGGTCGCCATTGGTTTTCTGGCGCGGGGCGCGGTTGGTCGAGGATTTGAAGTGGATGTTGCCGAGGCCGCCCTTGCCGCCTTTGGCGATCAGGACGCGCTTCTCGTTGACATCGAGGTCAGCCAGGATTTCGCCGGTGTTGAGGTCGGAAATGACCGTGCCGACCGGCATGCGCAGGATGATGTCGTCGCCGCCGGCGCCGTAGCAGTCGGCGCCGCCGCCGTTTTCACCGCGCTTGCCGATGAATTTGCGGGTGTAGCGGTAGTCGACCAGGGTGTTGATGTTGCAGTCGGCCACCACGTAGATGCTGCCACCACGGCCGCCGTCGCCGCCGTTCGGGCCGCCCATCGGGATGTATTTTTCGCGGCGGAAAGTTGCGGCGCCATTGCCGCCGTCACCGGCTTTAACGTAAATCTTTGCTTCGTCGATGAACTTCATTTTTTCCGCCTATAAATCCGCGAGGGATGGTGCTACCCGAAAATCCGGGCATATAAACTAAAAAGCCCCATCCTGCGGACGGGGCTTTTGCTTCCGCTTGGCCGATTTATTCGGCAGCCGGAACGATGGTCACCACGCGGCGCTTTTTCAAGCCCTTGATGGAGAACTGAACCACGCCGTCCTTGAGTGCGAACAGGGTGTGATCCTTGCCGCAGCCGACGTTGTCGCCCGGGTGGAATTCGGTGCCACGCTGGCGAACGATGATGTTGCCAGCCAGGATGAATTGACCGCCGTAGCGCTTGACGCCCAGTCGTTGGGCTTGTGAGTCGCGGCCGTTACGTGAACTACCGCCTGCTTTCTTGTGTGCCATTTATTAGCTCCTTGAACTTAGGCCGCGATCGCGTCGATGCGCAATTCGGTGTAGTTCTGACGATGGCCTTGATGCTTCTGGTAGTGCTTACGACGACGCATCTTGAAGATCTTGACCTTGTCGTGGCGGCCGTGGGAAATCACGGTGGCTTTGACGGTGGCGCCAGCAAGGAAGGGAGCGCCGATCTTTACCGACTCGCCTTCGCCTGCCATGAGGACCTGGTCGAGAGTAACTTCTGCGCCAACGTCTGCCGGTATCTGTTCTACTTTAAGTTTTAGACCGTTGGTAACGCGATACTGCTTACCGCCGGTTTTTATGACCGCATACATGGGTTGGACTCCGAAAATAAATCTAAAGGGTGCTACAAAGAACCGCGCATTATACGGAAATTCTCTGACAAGTCAAAGCCTTGTCGTGGGGGTGTGGTAAACTGCCCGTCTTTGAAAAAAGGAGTTCCCATGGCTGAAATCACCACCGCCTCCGGGCTGGTCTATGAAGATACCGTTGTCGGCGAAGGCGCCGAGGCCAAGGCTGGCCAGCAGGTCATCGTGCATTACACGGGCTGGCTGACCAATGGCAGCAAGTTTGATTCGAGCAAGGATCGCAACGACCCGTTCGAGTTTTCGCTCGGCATGCGTCAGGTTATCGGCGGTTGGGACGAAGGCGTCCAGGGCATGAAGATCGGTGGCACGCGCAAGCTGACCATTCCGCCGCAACTCGGCTACGGCGCACGCGGCGCTGGCGGCGTTATTCCGCCGAATGCAACGCTGGTTTTCGAGGTTGAACTCCTCGGTCTGCGATGAGCGGTTCCGACGATCCCTGGGGCAAATGGCGCAAGCCGGAGGCGGTAGCGCCCAAGGCTGAGGCCAAGCCGGTTGCCGGCGCTCCGGATGGGAGCGCTGACGCCGGAGAGCGTGAAACACGCGCCACGCCTGCGGTCGACCGGGAAAAAAAGCCCAAAACCAAATCGGCGGATGCGGCGCCGGCGAGGGCTCGTCGGCCTGCGCCGGAAGTCGTGGCGCCGGTGGTAGAAGAAAAGCCCGTCGATCCGACCGGGACGCTGAGCGTTCGTCGCTCCGTGCCGCGCGAGTGGGGCAAGTTGCCGTTGCGGGGCGGTTCGTCGTTGAGGAAGCCGTCTGTGCCGAAGGCTGCGCCGGTTGAACGTGTCGCTTCATCGGAGCCGAAATCGGCTTGGGCGCGCAAGACGGATCGTCCGGGTCGTCCGGAACGTGCGGCCAGACCTGCGTCCGCACCCAAGGTGGCGGTCGTTCGCGAAGGCCCGACGCCGGAAGGTGTGCGTTTGTCCAAGGTGATGTCGGAGCGTGGCATGTGTTCGCGCCGCGAGGCCGATTTGTGGATCGAGCGCGGCTGGGTGTTCGTGAATGGCGAACAGGTCAGCGAACTCGGTACGCGTATTGTTGATCCGCAGTCGTCCGAGATCACCGTGACGCAGGATGCGAAGAAGGATCAGGCGAAGGCCGTGACCATCCTGCTGCACAAGCCGGTGGGCTATGTTTCTGGCCAGCCGGAGCCGGATTGTGTGCCGGCGGTGACGCTGATTACGGCCGAAAATCAGGCGCCCAATTCGATTGGCCCGGAGTTCAAGCCGTGGATGTTGCGCGGTCTGGCGCCGGCCGGGCGGCTGGACATCGATTCGACGGGCTTGCTGGTGCTGACAAGTGATGGCAGGGTGGCCAAGCGTCTGATTGGCGAGGACAGCGACGCTGAGAAGGAATATCTGGTTCGCGTTTCAGGCGAGTTGATCAAGGGCGGACTCGATCTGCTGCGTCATGGTCTGGAGCTCGATGGCAAGCCTCTGAAGCCGGCCTGGATCAAGCAGTTGAATGAAGACCAGCTGCATTTCATCCTGAAGGAAGGCAAGAAGCGTCAGATTCGCCGCATGTGCGAACTGGTCGGCTTGCACGTGATCGGTTTGAAACGCGTGCGGATTGGCCGGATCAGGCTGGGTGATCTGCCCATGGGTCAGTGGCGCTTTTTGCGCCCGGACGAGGCTTTCTGATTTTTGGGTGATTTTTCCGGTTGACCGTGGAAACACGGCTCAGCCACTGAAAGACAAAACGCCGGCCGGATTTAACCGGGCCGGCGTTTTTTTGCCTTGCCGAAAATCAGGCGGCGCGAACCGGCGGCATCATGACGCATTCGCCTTCGATGACGGTCTTGCCGGCGACGGTGCACACCGTGTCGAGAATCACACGGTTCTTGGCGACATTGACTTCGCGCACGGTGACGGTGGCGGTCACGGTGTCACCCGGCTTGACCGGGGCCTTGAACTTCAGCGTCTGCGACAGGTAGATGGTGCCAGGGCCGGGCAGCTTGTTGGCCAGGGTGGCGGAGATGAAACCGGCCGATAGCATGCCGTGGGCGATGCGGGTGCCGAACATCGTGCCCTTGCAGTATTCCTCGTCGAGGTGGGCCGGGTTGACGTCGGTGGAAATGCCGGCGAACAGGATGATGTCGGTTTCGGTGACGGTCTTGGACGTGCTGGCTGACATGCCGGGTTCGAGTTGATCGATGTGATACGCCATGGCTGGACTCCTTGCTGGGTTTGTTGAAGTTGGAAACGAAACTCTAACATACGTTAGCGTATGGTTGTTGCAGCTTGCTTACTCGGTGCGCAGGGCTTCGACCGGATCGAGCCGGGCGGCGTTCCGTGCCGGCAGGACGCCGGCGGTCAGCCCGATGGCGATGGCAATGCCTTCGGCCAAAAGCACGAAGCTGAGCGGTGTGTGGACGGGCAGGGCGGGGAGCGCGAAGTGGATGAGCTGGGTGAGGCCGATGCCCAGCACCAGCCCGAACAGTCCGCCGAGCGCCGAAAGGGCGACGGCTTCGCCGAGGAAGAGGGCGAGGATGGTTCGCCGCGGTGCACCGAGGGCGACGAGCAGGCCGATTTCGCCTGTCCGTTCGGTGACGGCGATGGTCATGATGGTGACGATGCCGACGCCGCCGACGAGCAGCGAAATGCCGCCGAGCGCACCGACGGCCATGGTCAGCACGTTGAGGATGTTGGACAGCGTCGCCATCATTTCTTCCTGCGTGACAAGGGTGAAATCCTCGCGGCCGTGGCGTTCGATCAGGTGCTGGCGGATGCGTTCGGCAACCAACTTGGCCGGTGCGCCTTCCTCGACGGCCATGTTGATCTCGTCCACGCCTTCGCGGTTGAACAGTTCCTGGCCGCGCGCCGCCGGGATGAAAACGGTGTCGTCGAGGTCGATGCCGAGGAACTGCCCTTTCGGTTCCATGACGCCGATGATCCGGAAATGCAGGCCGCCGATGCGCAGGCGCTGGCCGAGCGGGCTGTCGGCACCGAACAGTTCGTCCTTGACCTTGGCGCCGAGCACAACGAAAGCGCGGGCACTGCCTTCGTCGTCAGGCGGCAGGAACTGGCCGCTGCGCACAGTGGACTTGAAGACGAGCTGCGATTTCGAATTGACGCCATAGACCAGCGTGCGCCGGGTGCGGCCATTGCCCTCGATCTCGGCATTGCCGCGTACGTTGGGCGTTACGCCGACGATGTGCGGCAGGCGCTCCAGCGATTTCGCGTCTTCCAGCGTCAGCGGCCGGGCGCTCGACGGCAGGCCGGACGGCGCCCCGCCGGTCTTCGTCTTGCCCGGCATGGCGCTGATGTTGTTGGTGCCGAACTGGCTGAACTCGCCCAGAACAAAGCGGTGGATGCCCTCACCGATCGAGGTGAGCAGAATGACGGCCGCGATGCCGACGGCGATGCCGAGCAGCGTCAGGAAGCTGCGCAGGCGCTGGGCGGTGATGGCGCGGAGGGCGAGCTGGAGTGAATCTGCGGCGAGCATGGCTAGTGCTTCATCAAGGCTTGTACCGGATCGAGCCGGGCGGCGCGGCGGGCTGGCATGACGCCGAAGATCAGGCCGGTGGCGAGTGCCGTGCTCAGGCCGGCTATCACCGCCCAGTCCGGCGGATAGGCGGGGAAAACCGGGAAGAACTGGCGCAGCGCGAAGGCGCCGAGCTGGCCGAGCAGATAGCCGACCAGCGCGCCGACGGCCGAGAGCATGGCCGCTTCGGCCAGGAAGGCGAGGCGGATGGTGCGCGCCGTGGCACCGAGCGCTTTCAAAAGCCCGATTTCGCCCGTGCGCTGGGTGACGGCGACGAGCATGACGTTCATGACCAGAATGCCGGCGACAGCCAGGCTGATCGCGGCAATGCCGGCCACGGCCAGGGTCAGCGCGCCGAGCAGCTTGTCGAAGGTGGCGAGCACGGCATCCTGCGTGATGACGGTGACGTCCTCTTCGCCGCGATGGCGCTGCTTGAGGGTATCCATCGCCTGATCCTTGACGCCGGGGATGGCATCGCGGCTGTTGGCCTCGATCATGATGCGGAACAGGGTGTTCGAATTGAACATGGCCTGGGCGAGCGAGACCGGGACGATGACCAGTTCGTCGGTATTCATGCCGAGCCCCTGACCGGTCGATTTGAGCACGCCGATGACGCGTAGCCGGCGGTCGCCGACGCGGACGAGCTGGCCGATGGCCGGGTTGTTGCCGAACATTTCTTCGCGGATCTTGGCGCCGATGACGGTTACCGACGAGCCCCGGTTCCAGTCTTCTTCGGGCAGGGACTGACCCTGGGCGATTTCGAAATTTCGGATCGGAATGAACTCGGCCGTCGAGCCGGCGACCATGACTTCACGCAGCTTGCCGCCAAAATTGATTTCCGAGGTGCCGACGGCGAGCGGGGCGACGCGGCGGACGCCGGGCAGGCGGCGCAGGCTGCCGGCGTCGTCGATGGTCAGGTCGCGTGGTGTGCTGGTGATGGCATTGGCGGGATTGAAGCCGCCGGTGCCCGAACGGCCGGGGAGGACGATGATCAGGTTGGTGCCGAGCGAGGAAAACTGGGCGACGACGTAGCGCCGCGCACCGTCGCCCAGCGCCGTGAGGATGACGACGGCGGCGACGCCGATTGACATGGCGAGGACAGAGAGCGTCGTGCGCATCGGGTAGCCGGTGGCGGCATCGCGGGCGAAGCGCAGGGTGTCGGTCAGGCGCATGATCGGCGGGGGCTGGCCGGGCTGAGTGGGGCTGCCACGGTCAACCGGAAATTTGGGCCAAATTTGGCATGGTCGCCTGCTGTAAATCGGCTTTCAGTCGCCCGTCTTCCATGATCAGCTGCCGCCGGGCGCGGGCACCCATGCCCTGGTCGTGGGTGACGACGATCAGCGTGACACCTTTGGCGTTGAGCGCTTCGAGCAGATTGACCACCTCGTCGCCGGTATGGCGGTCGAGGTTACCGGTCGGCTCATCGGCCAAAATGAGCGCCGGCTGCATGATCGTGGCGCGGGCGATGGCGACGCGCTGGCGCTGGCCGCCGGAAAGCTGGTCCGGCTTGTGATCGGCGCGCTGGTCGAGGCCGAAATCCTTGAGCGCCTGGGCGACGCGACGGTTGCGCTCGGTAGCCGGAGTGCCGGCCAGCGTCATCGGTAGCGCGATGTTTTCGGCCGCCGTCAGGCGCGGCACGAGGTGGAAACTCTGGAAAACAAAGCCGATGCGCGTGCTGCGCACGGTGGCCTGCTCATCGGGTGAGAGCGTCGTCACGTCGCGGCCTTCGAGTTTGTAGGTGCCCTCATTTGGGCGGTCGAGCAGTCCGAGCAGGTTGAGCAGCGTCGATTTGCCCGAGCCGGATGGGCCCATCACGGCCACGTATTCGCCGGCGTTGATCTGCAAATTCAGTCCGGCCAGCGCGTGGACCGTGGTATCGCCGAGTAGGAAGCGACGTTCGATGCCGGAAAGCTCGATCAGCGACATGGCTTGAGGTTTCGACGCAGAGGCGCGGAGGCGCGGAGAAACTCAAAAACAAAAGATGATTCTGTCTTTCTCTGCGTCTCCGTGCCTCCGCGTCTGGCTATCATTTCTTGGTCTTCTTGTCCGGCGTCACGTTGGCACCCGCCTTGACGCCAACCTTGTCGAGCGAGGTGACGATGCGCTCGCCGGCTTTCAGCCCTTCGAGCACCTCGGTGTATTCCCAGTTGGCCAGACCGGCCTTGATCGGGCGCTCCCCCAGCTTGCCGGTGCCGGCATTGAAGACCAGCACCTTGCTGCTCTCCTGAATGGCGGCGGTCGGGATGCGCAGCACCTGGTCGCGGCCAGCGAGAATGATCTCCACGTCTGCACTGTAGCCGACGAGCAATTTTCCTGCTTCGGCCGGCTGGGCGAAATCGACCTCGATGTCAACCGTTCGCGCCTGCTTTTCGACGGCGGAAACGTAAGGTGCAACCCGCCGGACCTTGCCGGCCAGCACCTTGCCGGGCAGCGCGTCGAGCGTGATGCGGACCGGCTGGCCGATCTGGATCTTAGGTGCGTCGACCTCGTCCATCGGCGCCTTGACGTAGAGGCAGGAGTCGTCGATCAGGTCGATGGCCGGCGGCGTCGGCACGCCGGGGGGCGACGGCGTCGAGTATTCGCCCAATTCGCCGACGATCTTGGCGACCGTGCCGTCGAAGGGTGCATAGAGTGCGACACGGCCCTGCTCGACACGGGTAGCCTTGAGCCTCGCCTCGGCCTGTGCGATGTCGGCCCTGGCGGTGTTGCAACTGGCCCGGCGAACCTCGGCGTCGGTGCGGGCGGCTTCTTCGCGGCTGGTCGATACGAAGCCTTTGGCGCGCAGCTCGGATTGCCGTTTTGCCTCTTTTTCGGCGTTGACCGCAGCAATGCAGGCTTCCTCACTGCGTTTGGCGCTCAATGTCATCTGCGCCTGGGCCAGCGCCGCGTTGGCCTGCTGATCGTCGTTCCACAGTTTGAGCAGTAGCTGGCCTTTTTTGACCTTGTCGCCTTCCTTGACGCCGAGATATTCGATGCGGCCGCCAATGATCGTCGACAGCTTGGTGCGCTGGCAGGCCTCGACCGTGCCGGCGCGGGTGTTGGCCAGTGTTGCCTCGACCTTGCCGGCGGCGACTTCCTTGAGGATGACAGGGATAGGTTTTGGGCGGGTGGCAAAAAACAGTCCGAGGCCGATGACTGCGATGATGGCAACGATGATGGCGATGCGACGCATGATCCTTCCTAGCGAAAACCGGGTAGCCAGCCGGATTGTTCATGGCCCCAGACCGGTTCGAGCGCACCCTGGTAGAGCGCCTCGATGACCGGGGCTTCCTGCCAGGGCTCGTTCATGAAAGTCAGGCCGATTTCTTCGACGGTACGGCCCGACCAGTAGTGGTCGGCCACTTCGTCGAGCGCGCCGAGCGAAAGATTGTGCGGCAGGCGCAGGTAGTCGAGCCAGCTAGCATCGTGAAAGGAGCAGATGTAGGCCCCCTTGGTGCGCGAGCAGGCGAGGTTCTTGCCAAAGACCTTTTGTGGGTGCTTGATGCGGAAGGTCGTCGCATCGGTTCGCGTGGCAAATTGGAGCAGGGCGTGCAGGCGGCTCGGAAAGTGGTTGTAGCGGCGCTGCCGGAAATATTCCAGATGGTATTCGGCAAAATAATTCTGCACCGACAGCAACTGGTCGCCGGGCGTCGGGGCGCCGCCCTCGGGTGAGGCCAGCGTGCCGCCAAAGGGGCTGCCCTTGAGAATGTCCCAGCCCGGCAGCTCCGCGCCAGGCTCAAGCCAGCAGAAGAGCTCCAGCGTTGCAGTGTCCTTGATCAGGTTGTCCATGGACCTATGGTGGGAAGTTGATGCAGCTATTCTGAACGATAGCTGGCCTTTGTCCAATTCAACAATGCAGGACGGTAGTTCCAAAATCCCAAAATATATGCGAATTGGAATATGATGGAAACTCGACAAGCGGTCGGCGGGGCAGGTGTTCGCATGCAGGTGGCCACAGTCTTAGTCCCGGAGTATTGAAAGGATCCTTGAGCTTTGGTACGTATCGGTGAAATGAACCTGCGAAAAGCCTTTTTCAGTGTGTTGATCGCCCTTGCCGGGGTGCTTGCACTGATTGCCGGAGCGACGCTGGGTGCCCTGTCGGCATACAATGATGCCCACAAGGCGGCGTTGCATCGCCAGGACTCCTTGGCGCTCATGGGTTCGGTTCGCCATGAGGTTGATCTGCTCAGCCGCCTGGTCAGTTCGTACGTCAGTACTGCCAATCCGCGCTTTCTGATTTACTACTACGACATCCTCGCGATCCGGGAAGGTAGCAAGCGTGCTCCGGATTCCGTGCCGGAAACCTACTGGGAGCAGGTGATTGGCGGGACGGTCGCATATGTCGTGCCGCCGCCCGGTGCCGGCGTCGCGCTCGCCGAGCGGACCAGCATGCTCGGGTTCGATCCAGCTGAAGTGGCCATTCTCCGCAGGATTTTTCAGATTTCCGATCAGATGAAGCAGGTGGAGCAGGTAGCGTTCGCTGCGACCCAGGGCTTGTACGATCCGGTAAAACGCGAATTTGTCTCGGAAGCTGAGCCGCAGCGCGAATTCGCCAGCGCGCTGTTGCATGAGGCTCGTTATCTGAAACTACGCGCCGGATTGGCCATTGCCGTCGACGATCTTGCCCGTCAGGTCGACCAGAGAACGACACAGAACCTGACTCGGGCCGGGGAATATCTGCTGCGCTGGATTATCGCTGCATTGCTCTTGTTGCTTGGTGCAGGCGTCGTAATGGTGCTCAGCTACAACTATCTCAAGAGGCATCTGCTGGCCCCACTGACCGCCCTGCACCGCACAGCGACAGCGCTGGCCGAGAAATCGTTCAGCGAGCGCGTCGGTGACCTGAAGGGCGTTGAGGAGGTCAAGTCGTTGGCGACGACGATCGACAGCATGGCCGCAGCCATCGAGGCCGATATTGCGCAGCGGGAACAGGTTCAGCGCTCCTTGCGCCAGGCGCGGGCGCGGGCTGAGGTGGCCGCGGAAGCCAAGTCGATTTTTCTGGCCAATATGAGCCATGAGATACGGACGCCGATGAACGCGATTCTCGGCATGGCGTATTTGGCTCTCAAGTCGGGTTTGCCGCCCCGGCAGCATGACTATGTATCCAAGATTCACACTGCGGCGCGTTCGTTGCTCGGTATCCTGAACGATGTCCTCGACTTCTCGAAGATCGAGGCAGGCAAGGTCGCCCTCGAAGCTGTTCCATTCGATCTTGAACAGCTTCTTCAGAACGCACTGTTCATGGTGCAGGAGCGTGCCGAAGGCAAGCAGATCGAGCTGATACTCGACTATCAGCCGTCCCAGAACCTGCATCATTTGGTGGGTGACCCGTTGCGACTGGGGCAAGTGTTGATCAACCTGCTTTCCAACGCGGTCAAGTTTACGGATGCTGGCCATGTTCGCTTGGTTGTAGGCGAACGCACGAGCGATAAACAGCTATCCACCATCATGTGCCGCGTTGAAGATACTGGTATCGGCATGAGCCAGGAACAGATCGGACGCATATTCCAGGAATTCTCGCAAGCTGATGGTTCGACAACCCGTCGGTATGGTGGTTCCGGCCTTGGGCTGGCCATATCCAAGCGCCTGCTGGCTGCCATGGGCAGTGAAATCAGGGTCGAAAGCGAAGTGGACCGCGGCTCGGTGTTCCATTTCGTGCTCCAGCTACCGATTGAACCCTACGGTGAGGAAAGTGGCGACGCCACAGCGCTGATCGAATGCCGGCGCGCGTTGGTCGTCGATGACTACGCGCCCGCTCGCGAAAGCATGTCGGCAATGCTGCGCGCGATGGGGTGCGCAGTGGTGGATCAATCATCGGGCGGCGCCGATGCGCTGGCTCGCCTGAAAAAAGCTAACAACGATGGCTTGGGTTACGACTTGTTGCTGCTTGACTGGTTGATGCCTGACATGTCCGGAGGCGCGTTGATTGATGCACTTCACGGATTGGAAATTCCGCTGCCGGCGCGGACGCTTGTCGTTTCCGTGGCAGACGCGTCTCTGCTCCGTCAGGAGATCAATCATGCCGACATTGCCGATGTGGTCCAGAAACCGTTGTTGCCAAACATCCTGCGCAGAATTTTCGGCTCCGGTATTGAAGCGGACACCGGTGTCAGGCTGGAACACCTCATTCCTAGACCGGGTTGTCTGCAGGGAATGTCGATTTTGCTGGTCGAAGACAACGAGCTCAACCAGCAGGTTGCCGGCGAAATACTCAAAGGCTGGGGGGCGAACGTCGATATCGCCGAAAACGGTCAAGTCGCGCTCGATCTCTTGTTTAACGGTGGCTCGGAGCGCTATGCGCTGGTCCTGATGGACATTGAGATGCCCGTCATGGATGGTCGCGAAGCTACCCGGCGACTGCGGGAGGATGGACGCTTTCAGGACTTGCCCATCATTGCCATGACTGCTCATGTCGCCGGGCAGGGGGTACGGGACGGCTTGGCGAACGGGGTTAACGGTTATATCGCCAAGCCCTTCGAGCCGGAAGAGCTGCTGGCCATGGTTCAGCCATTTTGCCGAGGATTGATCGAGTTGGCTCCTTCCCCGGCCGATATGGGCGAGGCGGAAAAAATCTTCGCAACCGCCTTGGCGGCCATCCCGGAAATCGATGCGGCAGTTCTCTTGCGGCGCTTTTCCGGACGCCTTCCGTTTCTGGCGCGAACCTTGCGCCGATTCGCCGATGATTGCCAGGGTTGGTCCGACCGACTGGACACATCGCTGCAGGAGGGCAATCTCGAAGCGGCGCACCGCCAGGTGCACTCTCTCAAGGGGCTGGCGGGCACTTTTGCCATGGGCCGTTTGCAGTCGGCACTGTATGATCTGGAAACGGTCATCGGCAGCGGTGGCGTCGAGCCTTTTGGGGAAATAGCCGAAATCGATCGAGTGTTGCAACCATTGTTGGCGGGAATAGAACAGATGCCTTCCAGTTTGACTGACTCGGTTGCTACAACGGACAACAGACCCATCGAAGTGGTGCTTGCCCTGTTGCGGGAGCAACTGGGCAGCGGTGACGGCGAAGCAGAAGAGGTTTGGCGCATGAACAAGGCGAGATTGGTCGGGCTCTATCCGGCAAGACAGGTGGCGGCCATAGATCATGCAATCGGACAATGGGATTTTGATCAGGCGTTGCATATTCTGGACAACGCGCATCACGGTGGGGGCGGGCAGTAATGAGAAATAGTGCAACGATACTGGTGATCGACGATACTCCGGCCAATCTCAGCCTGCTCAATCAGTTGCTTCGAACCCACTACCGGGTCAAGTTGGCCAACGGCGGCGCCAAGGGGCTTGAATTGGCGGCGAGTGCTCGTCCTGACCTGATTCTTCTCGACATCATGATGCCTGAAATAGATGGCTACGAGGTATGCAAGCGCCTGAAGGCAGATCCAGCTACGGCAGGGGTGCCGGTTATCTTTCTGACAGCGAAGGCGGGTGCGGATGACGAAGAATATGGGCTGGCCATGGGGGCCGTCGATTTCATCCGCAAACCGATTGCACCTTCGGTCGTCCTCGCGCGGGTGCGAACGCATCTGCAAATACGCACATGGCAGACCTTTCTGGAGGACAAGAGCGCCTGGCTCCAAAGCGAGGTCGAGCGGCGGGTCAACGAGGTTCTACGCCTGCAGGAGGCATCGATTCGCGTCATGGTCTCGCTTGCTGAGTTCCGTGATGAATGTACCGGCAACCATATCCGTCGGACACAGGACTATGTTCGCTTGCTCGCAGAGCACCTGAGCAAGCACGAGCGCGATCGTGAATTCCTGACACCCGAGCACATCGACCAGATCGCCAAGGCTGCACCGTTGCACGATATCGGCAAGATCGCGATTCCGGACCATATCCTGCTCAAGCCCGGGCGGCACACGCCGGAAGAGTTCGAAATCATGAAGACCCATTCCGTCAAGGGAGAGGGTATGCTGCTGCGGTCTCAGCACGAGCTCGGGGAGGAAAACCTGATGTTGCTTTACGCTGCCCAGATTGCGCGTAGCCACCATGAACGATGGGATGGCTGCGGCTATCCCGATCAGTTGGTGGGCGAAGCCATTCCCCTGCCCGCCCGACTAATGGCTGTTGCAGACGTATATGATGCGCTTCGCTCGCGCCGTCCCTACAAGCGTGCGTTTGACCACGCAGAAGCAGTCAATGTCCTGCGAGAGGGGCGTGCCAAGCATTTTGATCCCTTGCTGATTGATGCTTTCATCGCGCTGGAAGGGGAGTTTGCTGATATTGCCATTAAGCTGGCTGATGAGTAGATTCGCCATGCTCAACATATTTCCTGCAGACATGACTCTCAAACTTCAGCGCTTTGCGTTGCTGCCCTTGCTGGGTGTGTTGTCCATGCCGGCTCAGGCACTCGATCTGACCTGGTCCGGCTTTGGTACTGTCGGCTTTGCGCAGTCAGATAAATCCTATAAATATCAGCGCTTCATCGACGATCGCGGTACGTTCAAGCGTGACACCATTTTCGGTGGGCAACTCGATGCGCGTTTGTCGCCCCATTGGAGCGCGACTGTACAGGCCAAGCTGGCGCCTTCCGATCACAGCGATACCGAATGGCAGACTTCTCTGGCCTGGGCTTTCCTGTCATGGCGCCCGAGCGATGACTGGCTGATCCGTGCCGGCAAGATACGTCTGCCCTTGATGCTCAATACGGAAAACAACGACGTTGGCGCCACATTCGATTTCGCCCGGTTGCCGCAGGAGGTGTATTCCATTTCGCCGCTGACCGATCTCGTGGGGCTGGGGGTCAGCAAGACCTGGTTTGGCGAGAGTATGGACTGGATCGCCGAAGCGTATGCAGGCAAGGTTGAGACCAACTGGCGCTATTACGGGCGAGAAATGACACCCTTTCAGGGGGCGCCCGGAAGCTGGTTCTTTCCCTACAACGTCAAAAGCGCCGGCCTGGTTTTGACAGCACGAAGTTTGGACCACACTTTCCGGATCGGCGCCCATCGTGTTGCGGTAACGAGAGATGGTGCAAAAATCGGGCAGCCAATAGTGAAGAATAGCTCCGGTATTTACCAATTTGGCAGCGGGGGCGACGACAAGCTCATCATCCCCCTGTTTACCGCGGGGGCAAGTATCCAGTTGCCCGCAGATATCAGGCTGATCGGAGAGTATGCATGGATCAAGGTGGATAGCTCTACCAGCGAGGGGCTGGACCGCTGGGGCGCCTACCTTGCACTGTCAAAGCGCATTGGCGACTGGACGCCCTATGTTTACTACGCCAAGGCCAAATCCAGGGATTCGGCGCTTTCCAAGTATCAGGCGATCAATGGCAACGTTGTGCCGCTTCCCTATGCAGCCTCCCAAAAATTCTTTGCTGACATCATCGTCCCTTACGACCAGTCAACCGTGGCTCTTGGGGCAACCTATCGCCTTACGCCGAGTGCATTGCTCAAGGCTGAATGGTCGCAGGCAGATACCGGGGTTGCATCCAGTCTGGTTGATGCTCCTTCCGGAGGTGATAGCGCGAACAGGCAGATCAACGTCTTCTCCCTTTCTTACAACTTCACCTTCTGATCGGCTTGATGCGCCGCTTTTTTCTTTTCCTCCTGATTGCCTGTCTGCCAGGTCTGGCTCTGGCGGAGGAAGCGCTCGTCTTCATTGCTTACGGAGGCCTTCCCAAGACCGAGCAGGCGACGCTGCAGCGCCTTTTTACCGGCCGAGTCGTTTCCATCGGGGAACTGGCCGCAGCCCCGGTAAATTACCCGCCTGGGCACCCGCTGCGTGAAAGATTCCTGGCTGCGATCATGGGGCAGACTGAAGAGCAATACACTGGCTACTGGCTGGTTCGGCGCTACGTAGGCAAAGGCGCGCCACCGCTGGTATTGCCGGATGTTGATGCTGTTGTGGGTCATGTCATGACGACGCCCGGTGCAGTTGGCTATCTTCCCGCGTCAAAAGTGCCGGCGGGCGCCAACGTGATTTTCAAGCGATAACGCGCTGGCTTTTTTTTGCCGGAGTGATAAGCTAAGGCCGTGTTTTGGTTTGCAGCAAGCCCGACACGAAATGGTAGTACCCGCTGCGCTGCTGGAGATTCTATGGCAGGTTTCAATAGATGTTTTCTTGAGATGACCGTGTAGTACTCCGTAACGGCGAATAGCCGAATGCCCCAGCCGAAAGAGCCGGGGTTGCAGTAACCGAAGCCCGTGCCTGAAACGCATGGGCTTCACGTTTTCAGGGATTGGAAATGTCGATTCAACGCCACGGGACGACGCGCCGCTTTTCGGACAGTGTTGTTTTTGCCGGTACCGTTTACCTCGTCGAGGTGCCTGCCAATCTTGATGCCGATGTGACGGCTCAGACCCAAAATATCCTGGAGAGTATCGATCGGCTGCTTGCCCAGGCAGGCAGCGACAAATCGCGTGTGCTGATGGTGACGATCTATCTGGCCGACATGACCGACTACGAAGCGATGAACGCCGTATGGGATGCCTGGGTGCCTGAGGGCCATGCGCCATCCCGCGCTTGTGTGCAAGCTCGGCTGGCGAATCCGAAATATCGGGTTGAAATGGCGTTGACCGCAGCAGTCGTTCAGGATTGAACGTCAGCGCTGCAGTCGCAGCCTTGGCCGGCTGCGATCCAGCGGCCCAGCAGCTTCCGGACAAGTGGTTCGGTGCTGGCGGAAAGCAGGCCAAGATATTTGCGCGGATTTGCCAGCAGGCCGCATCGATAAAGGTGATCTGCATCAGACCACTGCAGCGCCGGACATGGCCCCTTCGTTTGCAGGAAGCGAAGACGGCCCGCCGGGCAGGTTTCGAGCGCACAGCATACGCCGCAGCCGTTGCACGGCTGACCCTCTGCCGGTTTGAGCGGCGAGTTGTGGTTGAGGTGGATTATTTCTTCTTGCACGTTACGTTAATGAACCATGTCCTGCGAAAATGATCAAACTTGTGCGAATTTTCGAAAAGGGGCTCGTGATGAAGAAACTGATTTCTGTCGTTTTGGCGGCCGTGTTTGCGCTCACCAGCGCTTCCGTTTTGGCATGTGGTGACAAGGCCAAGGATGAAAAGCAGATGAGTACCCCCGGCAAGCCCAAGGTTTAAGTGGCTCTTGTCGATGTGCAGGCGGCTTCGGTCGCCTGTTCTCGTTTACGGCCGGGCGAGGAATAGTTCCGGATCGACCGGGGTATTGTTGAGTATCACAGCCCAGTGCAGGTGCGGACCGGTTACGCGACCGGTCGCACCAACGGCGCCGAGCAGTTCTCCCTTTTTGATTGCCTGGCCGGCTCGCACATTGGTTCGTGACAGGTGCATGTAGGCGGTGATGAGCCCTTGTCCGTGGTCGATGAAAACGGTGTTGCCGTTGAAAAAGTAATCGCCGACGTTGGCGACGATGCCATCCGCGGGGGCTGTGACCGGCGCACCGGTGCCGACGGCCACATCGAGGCCAGCATGCGGGTTGCGCGGCAGGCCGTTGAAGAACCGGCGCAGGCCGAAGCGCGACGACAGTGGCCCGTTAGCCGGCAGGGTGAAGTCGGTGGCGGGCGGCGTGCCGGAAAAACGGCGCTTGACGGTCTCGGTGACTTCCTTTTCGCGCTCGATTCGGGCCAGGTCGTCCGGGTTGGGCTCGACCTTGCGCTTGTCCTTGATGGTCAGGCGTTGCTCCGGGTAGTTTCGAATCTGGATGCCAACCGTCCTGGTTGCTACGGTCGACCCGGAAAAAACCCTGATTTCCATTTCGCCTGGCAAGGTGTCGAGCGGGATGCCAAGCAGCGCGAACCAGCGGCCGTTTTCGCGGACGATGGCAATCTGCTGTTCGCCAATGCGGGCGGTCGGTGCTTCCTGAGTTGCCGGGCCAAGATCGACGACTGCGACGCCACCGGGGACCGGCGCATGTTTGGGCAGGGCGACGGCGCTGGTCGTACAGCCCAGCATGAGGGCGAAGACGAGGTGGTTTGTTTTCATGGGTGGAATTGGGTGGTCCACCATAAACGCAGGCGCAGCCCGATTTCGCTGGTGTAGCCGATTGATGTGGTTTGGATGGTGCCGTCAGGGGCAATGATGACGAAAGCGGGAACGCCCTTGAATCCGTACTCCCGGAAGATTTGGGAAGCAGGATCGGCTATGGTTGGCCAGGCGTATTCGCGTTGGCGCATGGTTTCGACGACCTTTTCGGCGGGGCCGGACTGCATGGCCACGGTGATGAGCGGCCAGTCGGCGTTGATGTTGCTGATGGTGCCGGATGTCACTTTGCACACGCCACACCAATCTGCCCAGAAATAGACCAACAAAGCCTTGCCGGGGTGTTGCTGGCGCCAGGCGGTGAGGTCGAAAGGGTGGCCGTCGATCAGCTTGCCTGCAAAGTACGGCGCCGGTCCGCTCGGGGTGTTTCGTAGCTGCCACGCCTGGAAGGCGGCAAACAGGGTGACGAAAATGACCGCCTCAAGCGCCCAGCGGCGCCAGCGCGGCGCCGCCTTTCCGGCAGGGGAGGTATCGGTCAAACGGACGTCCTGGCTACAGGCGGTCGGCCTTGAAGGTATTGCACTGGTTCATGTCGCCGGTTTCAAAACCCTTCCGGAACCAGCGGACGCGCTGTTCGGAACTGCCGTGCGTGAAACTCTCCGGCACGATGCGTCCCTGCGACTGCTGCTGCAAACGGTCGTCGCCGATAGCCGAGGCGGCGGTCAGTGCTGCTTCGAGGTCGCCCGGTTCGAGCACGTTTTTCATGGTGTCGGTGCGCTTGCCCCAGACGCCTGCCAGGCAGTCGGCCTGCAGTTCCATGCGTACTGACAGGGCATTGGCTTCGCGTTCACTGACGCGTTGCTTGGTTTGATGAACCTTGTCGGCGATGCCGAGCAGGTGTTGTACGTGGTGGCCGACTTCGTGGGCGATGACGTAGGCCTGGGCAAATTCACCCGGCGCCTTGAAGCGGTCCTTGAGGTCGCGGTAGAAGGCTAGGTCGATGTAAACCTTCTGGTCGCCCGGGCAGTAGAACGGCCCCATGGCTGACTGGCCGGTGCCGCAGGCGGTCGGTGTGGCGCCGGTAAACAGCACCAGTTTGGGTTCCTGATACTGGCGGCCGTTGGCGCGGAAGACTTCGTTCCAGGTGTCTTCGGTCGAGGCCAGCACCTTGGAGACAAATTTGGCCATCTGGTCGTCGGCTGGCGGGCGCTGGGCTGCGGGAGCGCTCTGCTCGATGGCCGGCATGCCGCCGCCGCTCAGCAGGTTGATCACCGTCATCGGATTGACGCCAAGAAAATAGCTGGCGACCAGCGCGATGGCGATGGTGCCCAAACCCATGCGGCCGCCGCCCAGACGCAAGCCGCCACCTCCGCCCATGCCGCTGCCGCGGCGGTCTTCGAGGTTGTCGCTTTCGCGTTGGTTGTCCATGCGCATGGTAGAAATTCCTTAGCGGTATTGATTGATGGCGTCGCGGGTTTCGAGCGCGACCTTGCGGGCCGCAGCGGCAAAGCCTTCGTCCTTGCCGGCGTAAAGAATGGCACGGGACGAGTTGATCATCAAGCCGGTGGCATTGGCAGTCCTGCCGGCGTTGACGGTCGCTTCGATGTCGCCGCCCTGAGCGCCGATGCCCGGGACGAGCAGCGGTATATCGCCGACGATGGCGCGGACACGGGCGATTTCAGCCGGGAAGGTGGCGCCGACGACGAGGCTGATCTGGCCCGAGGTGTTCCATTCCTGGGCAGCAAGACGGGCGACGCGCTCATACAATTTTTCACCATTCGTTTCGAGAAACTGCAGGTCGGAGCCGCCTGGGTTGGAGGTCCGGCAGAGCAGGATGACGCCCTTGTCCGGGTAGGCCAGGTAGGGCTCGACGGAATCGCGGCCCATGTACGGGTTGACCGTGACAGCGTCGGCCTTGTAGCGCTCGAAGGCTTCGACGGCGTATTGCTCGGCGGTCGAGCCGATGTCGCCACGCTTGGAATCGAGAATGACCGGGATGCCCGGGTGTTTTTCGTGAATGTGGGCAATCAGCGCTTCAAGCTGATCTTCCGCCCGACGGGCGGCGAAGTAGGCGATCTGCGGCTTGAACGAGCAGACGAGGTCGGCCGTGGCATCGACGATGGCGGCACAGAACTCGAATATCTTGTCATCGCGGCCCTTAAGGTGGGCGGGAAACTTGGCCGGATCAGGGTCGAGGCCGACGCAGAGCAGCGAGTTGTTCTTTTGCCAGGCGGCGGACAGTTGTTCGATGAAGGTCATGCGACGTCCTTGTGTTTATCAGACGGTAAATAGCGGGAGAATTTTTCCGGCAGCAGGCAATTCTGCAGGCTGCGCTGAGTGAAGATGAAGCGGCCGTCGCAGACGAAGCCGAGTTGTTGCCAGTCGACTTCGCGGTTGAGCATCATCGTGCATTCGATGAGGTCGCGGCGGGCGATGCGCGTGTTCTTGGGGAACAGGGCGAGGATGGCGCCGTCGAAGCTGTGGCAGTCGTGCAGGAAGAAAGGTTCCGGCTTGCGCGTCCGGCCATTGACGTAAATGCGCGGCAACTCGCTGACCGGGAAGGCGCGGCCCCATTGCCACCAGTTGCGCTCGTCGAAAGTCTTGACGCGGCGGGCGAGCAGTTCGTCCTTGTGCTTGTCGAGATGCGGATGCTTGATGCCGTAGAGCATGCGGCGCGTTTCGCCGGTTTCCACGGTCTTCGAGCAGACGAATTCCATGTTGCCCTTGGGGTGGGTGTAGATGTGGTCGGCACCGGAAACGGCGCCAACCTTGACCGAAAACACGTCGGCGAAGCGCAGGCTGTGATCGTCGCGCAGGAACATGAGTTGGCCATCGGCTTCGACAAAGCGCCGGCCATCGGCCATGCGGCGATCTTGGCGGCCTTTTTCGAAGCGGAAGATGCAGCAGTTTGGTGTTGCGCCCTGGAAAACGCGGACATCGCCCGTTTCAAAAAAATGCGTGATGCTGCCCTGCTCAAACAGCCAGGCGTTGAGCTTCTTGGCCGCAGTCAGTTTGATGAATTCGCGCGGCACAATGAAAACCAGCTCACCGCCCGGCTTCAGGTGGCGGATGCACTTCTCGATGAAGAACAGGAAAAGGTTGCTGCGTGCATCGAACAATTCCGATTTAAGCCGTTTTTTCGTGTTGACCGCAACATCCTGAAAGCGGACATAAGGCGGGTTGCCGATGATGCTGTCGAACTGCTCGCTGAGCGGGAAATCGAAAAAGTCGCGAACCAGCGCGCCTTCCGGGGCTACGCTCGGGTCGACTTCGATGCCAATGCAGTCGGCCTGTTGGGCCTTCAACTCGTTGAAGAAGGCGCCGTCACCGGCCGACGGTTCGAGCGTCCGGCCCTTGTTCGAACACAGGTCGAGCATGAAGGCCACCACATTGGGCGGCGTGAAAACCTGGCCGAGTTGTTCGACATCACGGGGCATGGCTCAGTCCGGCTGGCTGTCTTTGGCGGGCTGGCCGGGGGCGGCTTTCGGCTGGTCAGCGCGCCCCTTTTTCTCCCAGTAACGTTCGTTCTTGCTCTCGTCGGCAAAGCGGTAGCGGCCGGCAAGCTCGCAGCCCTTCATGCCGGGATTGCACGGCAGGTTGTTGATCTTGAGGCAACGATCATTGACCTCATGCGGGCAGCCCCATCCACCTCCCATGGCCTTAGCCCGCCTTGCCCCACGAATCCTTGAGCGTGACGGCGCGGTTGAAGACCGGGGCGCCCGGCTTCGAATCGACGCGGTCGGCGACAAAGTAACCGTGGCGCTCGAACTGGAAGCGCTCTTCCGGTTTTGCATCCCTCAGGCAGGCTTCAAGCTGGGCGGTGATGGTCCGGGCAGAGTCGGTGTTCATGTCGTCGAGGAAATCGCGCTCCAGGTCGGGCGCATCGCCTTCGCGGCGCGAACCGGGAGCCGGCACCTTGAACAGACGTTCGTAGAGGCGAATTTCGGCGGCGTAGGACTGGGCGGCGGAAACCCAGTGCAGATTGCCCTTGACCTTGACGCTGTCAGCGCCCGGCGTGCCGGATTTGGTTTCGGGCAAATAATTGCAGTGGACCGCAACAACCTTGCCGTTTTCATCCTTGTCGCAGCCCGTGCATTCGACGACGTAGCCGTACTTGAGGCGGGCCATGTTGCCGGGGAAGAGGCGGCGGAATCCCTTGCTCGGGACTTCCATGAAATCCTCGCCCTCGATCCACAGTTCGCGGCTGAATGGAATGCTGCGCTGGCCGAGTTCAGGATGCAGTGGGTGATTCGGCGCGAAGCACTCTTCGACCTGGCCTTCCGGGTAGTTGTCGATGATCAGCTTGACCGGGTCGAGCACGGCGATGCGGCGCTGGTCAGACTCGTTCATCATCTCGCGCATGGCATCTTCGAACAGCACGTAGTCGATCAGCGAATCGTTCTTGGAGACGCCGATGCGCTCGGCGAACAGGCGGAAGCCGTCGGCCGAATAGCCGCGACGGCGGGCGCCGACCAGCGTAGGCATGCGAGGATCGTCCCAGCCGGTAACGTGTTTTTCATCGACGAGCTGAATGAGCTTGCGCTTGGAAAGCACAACGTAGGTCAGGTTGAGGCGCGAGAACTCGATCTGCTGCGGCAGCGGTCGCTGGAGCAGGCCGGCTTCGGCCAGGCGCTCGAGCAGCCAGTCGTAGAACGGGCGCTGGTCTTCGAACTCCAGCGTGCAGATCGAATGCGTGATGTTTTCCAGCGCGTCCTCGATCGGGTGGGCGAAGGTGTACATCGGATAAACGCAGTACTTGTCACCGGTGTTGTGGTGCGTGGCGTGGCGGATGCGGTAGATGGCCGGGTCGCGCAGGTTGATGTTGGGCGCGGCCATGTCGATTTTGGCGCGCAGGATGTGGGCGCCATCGGCAAATTCGCCGGCCTGCATGCGCTTGAACAGGTCCATGTTCTCGGCCACCGGGCGGTCGCGGAAAGGCGAGTTCTTGCCGGCCTGGGTCAGCGTGCCGCGATTGGCGCGCATTTCGTCAGCTGATTGGCTATCGACGTAGGCGTGGCCGGCGGCGATCAGCGCTTCGGCGCATTGCAGCATCCAGTCGAAATAATTCGAGGCGTAGTAGAGATTGGTTTCGCCCGCCTGCTCCCACGAGCAGCCCAGCCATTTGACGGCGTCGATGATGGAATCGACGTATTCCTGGTCTTCCTTCTCCGGGTTGGTGTCGTCGAAACGCAGGTGGCAGCGGCCGCCGTATTGCTGGGCCAGGCCGAAATTGAGCAGGATGGACTTGGCGTGGCCAAAATGCAGATAGCCATTCGGCTCCGGCGGAAAGCGGGTGCGCAGTTTGGCCGGGTCGAGCGGCGCGGCGGCGTGATCGGCAGCGATGCCGGGATGGCCGGCCCAGTGGCGATGGGCGTGTTTGCCAGCGGCGAGGTCTGCTTCGACGATGTTCTTGATGAAATTGGCGGCGGGGGCCGGTGTACTGGCGGGCTGGTTGGGGCTGCTCACGGTAAAACCTCAGATTTCAATCACGCCATTTTAACGGTTGGGGCCGATAAACCGCTAAAATTCAGAGCATGTCAGCATTGCACAACCTTTCAGCACTCAACTTCCTGGCGGTAGGTTGCGGTGCCGCGCTAGGTGCTTGGTCGCGCTGGTTTCTCGGGCTGGCGCTCAATCCTTTGTTCGTCGCGCTTCCGCTCGGCACGCTGGCCGCCAACGTAATCGGCGGCTATCTGGTCGGAGTCGCCGCTGGCCTGTTTCACCTCAATACCCATTTTCCATTGGCCTGGAAGCTGTTTGCCATTACCGGCTTCCTCGGTGGCCTGACCACCTTTTCGACCTTCTCGGCCGAGGTCGTCGAACGCCTGCTCGCCGGCCAGCCCGCGTGGGCCATCGGGCTGGCTTCAGTGCATCTGGCCGGTTCTCTGACGGCAACCTATCTCGGATTGCTGACAGTCGGCGCAACGCGTATCTGGTCCTGATCGCTACGCCGTCAGTCAGGTAGCGCCCGGTACGTGAAATTGGGGTGTATTTTGCGGTTGACCGCAGAATGCATTCTGCATTCTGCATGCTTACATGCGCCAGGGTGTATGCCCGAACTGGTCGACGAGAAAATCGACCATGACCCGAACCTTGGGGGCGAGGTGGCGGCCGCTTGGGTAGGTGACGAAGAGGGGCACCGGCTCGACGTGGTGCCAGTCGGTGAGAATCGGGATAAGGGCGCCACGGCGCAGGGCCTCGTCGACGATGACATCGGTCAGGCGGGTAATGCCGACGCCGGCGACAGCGAGTTGCAGCACCGATTCGGCATTGTTGGCAACGACGTTGCCGCCGATGTGGACGACCCGGATGCCGTCGTCCGTGTTGAACGGCCAGCGGCGAAGGGCAGGCAGGGTGGTGATCCATAGGCAGTTGTGCTGCTGCAGTTCATCGGGGGTGCGCGGGGTTCCGAAGCGTTCGAGATAGCTCGGCGCGGCGCAGATGACCCGCTCCAGGTTGCAGATGCGGCGCGCCACGCTGGAGGAGTCTTCGAGCGTGCCGATGCGGATGGTCAGGTCGAAATGATCGTCGGCCGGCGCCGGCGGGGCGTCGTTGATGGTTATTTCCAGTTCGATGTCCCGGTGCTTTTCGAGAAACCGTGGAATGGCCGGTGTCAGCTGGTGCATGCCGAAAGCAGTGCCGCAATGCAGGCGCAGCACGCCGCGAGGATGGGTGCCGGCTTCGGCCACTTCGGCCTCGGCTTCGTCCATCGCGGTCAGGATGGGGCGGGCCCGATTGAAGAAGGCCTCGCCTTCCGTGGTGAGTTGCAGGCGACGTGTGGTGCGGCTGAGCAGGCGGGCACCGAGGCGGTCTTCGAGGCGGCTGACCAGCTTGGAGAGTGCTGATGGCGTCAGTCCCATTTCCCGCGCGGCAGCAGAGAATCCTCCGGTTTCCACGGTGCGGACAAAGGCGGTCATTTCGGCTGCACGATCCATGACTATATTATGGATGAAAATTCACAAATGTTTTGCCTGGAAGCATGATTGTTATTCAAAGGTCAGGTAATTAGACTGCGAACTGTTTAAAAAAATGTTGCGTCGCAACAATAAATGGAGAGCACCATGACCCCTATTGACATCCCAAGCATCGAGCAACAGGCCCGCGAACTTCGTGCGGCAGAAATCCATCGTGTGCACGGTATTTTTGCCGAGCGCTCGGCACAAATGGTCAGCCTGGCCACAGGCAGCGCACTGGCTGGAGCGCACGCTTTCGATGCGTTCCTTCGCCCATTTTTTTCCTGGAACCCGCAGGCCAGCCCCAAGCCACTCGCTATTTCCATCGAGCCGGCGTTGGAGCGCGTGAATGACATGGCGCGCTCGCTGTTTTCGTGGAATCCGCAGGATCGTCGTTCCTGATTTACCCCGTTCTGGCCTGGCATGACTGGGCCAAAATGCCCTGATTCAGACCATATGGCGCAGGATGGCGATGAAGTGCATTTGGCTGACGGCGGTCAGCAGGCAAATCGAGTGATGGTCGGGTTTGCGCAGGGTGTGTTTGATTGGCTTGCGCACGCGGTGGCGATGGTCAAAACGCTTACAGCGGTACCAGTGTGATGCCATAGACGACAAGGCTGATGGTCTTGATGACGTCACCGCCCGAGGTAGCTGTGGCGAAGAGCCAGATTGCGGCTATCGTGGCGAACAGGGTTCCGAACCGGTGTGTCCAGGCGTTGAGGCGTTCTCCGAAATACATCGCGTGCCGGCGATCCAGCCGGACTGAGGCGCCAAATCGGTTTCCTGAAGGTAGCGCTCAAGCGGAAGGTCGAAATCCCTGAAGTGGGAAATCAGCGCAGCATGGATTTCGTCTATGCCATCAATTGCATGCACGTAGTTTCCGTCTTCGGAGAGGACGACGCGAATCGACTTCAATTGTTGCGCAATGACCATGTGCGCCTGATTGTGGGCTGCGCGGTGTGCCGCCGGAACCTTGTCGTCCATGAACATCGACTCAATGAGACTGTGCTTCATCGTGGCTTCGATAAAGCCTCGAATCAACTGATCTATGTTGCCCTGGCAGACCGCCCGATGCGGCGCGTGGCAATCGTTGCAATGCTGGATGGTGTTTCGCTGACCGCATTCGGCACGGATGCGGTCGATCATCTCGAGCATGCGTGCGTGATCCCGGTGGATTCTCTCGACGGCATCTCCATCAACAGGCGACATAGCGACTTCCTTCCGAAAACCCAGAGCGGTTCGACCGTTGCAGGACTGGTTGCGACAATAGAGAAGCGTGAGTTAAGCCGGGATCATTCCGGCAAACGCAGAGGATACTGGACTTAGGTTATATATCCGAAAAACAGTTCATTGAGTTTTCGCCGGCAACGTTTGTTCCGAAGGCTCGCGCCTCAGAACAGTCGGCCGAGATGGCCGGCCAGCCCGCGTTCGCTGACGAAAGTCAGGTCATACATCGCGGAAAAGGCTTTGGCGTTTTCGTCGCTGAGGCCGGTGATGCACATCACGAACTGCTTGGCATCGAGCCCCAGACGTTTGCGCAGCGCAAGATAGCGGTCGATGTTCTGGCGAAATTCGCCGCTCTTGCATTCGATGCAGATTGGCAACTTGCCATCGATCAGCATGAACACATCGAGTTCGCAGGGGTCGCCGTTTGCCAGCGTGAGGTTCAACCCGCGCGTGCAGGAAAAGCGGCGATCGCGCTCCTTCGCGTAGCGCAGGCAGGTCATCAGGGCGTGCCACTCGAGCCATTCGCCATTGAAAAAGTCGCGGATGGTCGGGGCTGTTTGCAGAATCAGCCGGACATTGTTTTCCGGTTTGTTGTGGAAACACTTTGCGACGAAGGAAAAATCGTAAAGCTGCTGGCAGAAGGCCGAGATGGCCTTGGCGTCAGCCGGCGATTTCTTGTCGAGCTGGATGGTTGTGCTCGCGTGTTCCTTATGCTGCGACCAGCGAATCCGTTCGAGGACTTCCTTGAGGACGTCGAAGTTGTTACCGATCGCTTCCGCAACCTCATCGAAGAAGCCGCTGGTGTCCACGCCGCGCATGTTGGCCTGAACCTTGATCTGCTTCTTGTGGAACCAGTCGTAGATCGGCCCGTGCTGCAATTCAGTGGCCAGAAAGTCGGAGTTGGCCAGGTCGACATCGGTCTGCGGCAAACTGGCCGGTGCGGCTTCAGGGGCTTCGGTATGGGGGCTTGAAGTGGCCGATTTCAGGCGAATGACTTCACGTTGGGCATCGAAATACTTGTCGAGCAGTTTCTCGATGAAAAACAGCGTCGAGTAGACCGCGGCCGGGGTGCCGCATTTCGGGCAAGCAATACTTTGCCCGGCGAGGTTGTCCGGCTGCTCGGCGAGCAGGGTGCATTTGTTGCAGCGGATGATGGCCATGGTTTTTTTTTGGAAGTGGTTATGCAATGAGTATAAACCCGGCGGTGACGTGCTTGGGTAGCCGGTGCTGAAACTAGGCTGAAACATTGGCGTAAGACAATGGCCCAGCTACCGCCTAACACTCCAGGAGATTTTCATGCGTTCCCTGCTTATCACTGCTGCTGTTGTTCTTTCCCTGTCTGCTTGTGCCACACAGTCTCCCGCGCCTGCCCCGGCTCCCGTTCCCGCGCCGGCTGCTGCCGCTGCACCGGCCCCCGCGCCTGCAGTGAAGGTGCCGGAGTGCTATAACGGTGATTCCGGCAAGTTCGAGGCCGTTGGCACCAAGGCTACGATTTCCGGCGTCAAGGTTACCTGTGAAAAGACCAGCGACGGCAAGAGTGCCCAGTGGATGGGCGTCAAGAAGTAATCGTTCGTTTACGTCGAACGCCGCCCTGCGAGGCGGCGTTTCGCTTTCTGGGCCGCTGCAACATGCGGTTCGGGCTATTTCATTTAGGCTATGTAATCTTTGCATGTTGGTCTATAACAAAGTTATCTGAATCAATTGGATAGGTGTTGAGATGAAGGCCAATGATTTTCGGAAACTGTCGAGCAGTTTGAAGGATCTAACCCCGCACCAGCGGCAAG
>JAEUOG010000002.1 GCA_016790815.1 Dechloromonas sp. | reverse complement strand
GGGGTCCAGTAGCCATCACGCCAGCACAGGCCGAAACCGGACTTGGCGACGACGTCACGCTGGTCGATCAGGTAAACGCGCTCTTGCGCAACAGCAGAGAAACCGATGCCAGCCAGCAGGGCCAGAACCAGAGATTTTTTGATCATATTCATATTCAGCAGTCCCGATGTCGTAATGAGGATGGATGTAAATTCTTGAAACCCTCCGATTCTATTACGAATGGTCACATTTCAACCACTTGTCACGCATGGTGCGCACACTTTTTGTCCGTTACCATGTGTCATCCAGGCCGCCAGACCGCCTATCAGGCATCAAAAAACATGACGAAAATGCAGTCCTTCTTTCGCTGGCTTCTGGGCAAACCGACGCCTGTCGGCGACCCGCTGACCGAAGCGCTCAACCGATTCCGAGACCCTGCTGCAGACACGCTGGAGTTGATGCGCCGCCTGGTCGCTGCGCTGCGCCCGAAAAACCGGCGTGACGCCGGCGCCGGCGACCGCTACCAGTTCATGCTCGATCGTCTGGAAGCAGACCCCGAGTTGCTCGCAGCATTTCGTGGCCATGTCGTGCATTTCATTGCGACTCGCCGGCTCGTGACTTTTTTCACCGATAGCGGCGTGCTGCCCGGGACCGGCTTTTTCTCGGAATGGTGGCGCATCCTCGGCAGCCGCCTGTTGCCGGAAGTTCCCGACGAGCGCCGGCTCAAGGATTGCCTGCACGTCATCTACGACCGCACCGACGACTGGCGCTGGCTGGAGGCCACACCACCCGAATATTCCCGACGCTTCTGGGCGCTCTTGGCGCCAGCCGATGAACTGCGCACAATCGACTGGCGCAGCATCCAGGAACAGATGCTCGATGCCGTGCTGCTTCTCGCCCACCGGGTCAGCGGTCTCGGCGTCGAGAACGAACTGATGCGTGCCTCACCCAATTTCGACGACGACACGCCGCGCTTCGTGGCGCTCTCGGCCGAAGCGCTGGATTTCGTCAATGCCTTCCGTGCCGCGCTGAACGATCCCGAACAAATCGCCGACGACGGCAGCCAGCTGCTGGTCATCGCCGACCAGTGCCATGACACCTTGCAACGCATTCGAAAGCGGGCGCTTACTATCGGAACCAGCCTCCACCTTTCCTATCTGCTTACACGCAGCGAACAAAGCCTTGAGCGCCTGCGCGAGCTGGTCGCCATTCTGGCTTTTGGCCAGCAGACAGCGGCCCGCGACGAAGCTATCCAGTCCTGGGCCGAGTTCGCCCACGCCGCCTTCCTTGCCGAAAACCGCCGCAACAGCCTGCGTTTCTATGTGAGCCAGCTGTCCCGCCTGCTGGCTGTGCGCGTCACCGAAAACGCCGCCCGCTCGGGCGAGCACTACATCTGCGAGTCAAACGCCGATTACCGCCACATGTGGCGCTCGGCAGCGGGCGCCGGTGCGCTGATCGGCTGCATGGCGTTGCTCAAGATCAAGGCGGCGGCGCTGCACGCGCCGTTGTTCGGCGAAGCCTTCATGTTCAGCTTGATCTACGGCCTGGGTTTCGTCGCCATCTTCCTGCTCGGCATGACCGTCGCCACCAAGCAGCCAGCGATGACGGCGCAGACGCTGGCCGGCATGCTCGGCGACATCAAGCCGACGCGCAGTGCCGATCTGGAAAAACTGGTCGATGTCGTCGCCGCCGTCAGCCGCAGCCAGCTCGCCGCCATTGCCGGCAATGTCATGGTCGCCCTGCCGGTGGCCATCGCCGTCGGTTTCGGCCTGAGCTACTGGGCGGGTGAGCCAGCCATCACGGTGGAGAAGGGCGCCCACCTCATCGCCGATGTCGATCCGCTGTCCTGGGCGCTGCCCCACGCTGCCATCGCCGGCTTCTACCTCTTCCTGTCCGGCCTGATCACCGGCTATTTCGACAACCGTGCCGCCTACGCCGAGATCGGCCCGCGCATAGGCCGCCTGCGCTGGCTGCAGGCGCTGTTCGGCCGCGAGCGCGCCGGACGCTTCGGCAACTACATCCAGGAACGCCTGGGCGGCATCATGGGCAACTTCCTGTTTGGCTGCATGCTCGGCTCTACTGGCGTCATCGGCACCATCCTCGGCCTGCCGCTCGACATCCGCCACATCGCCTTCGCTTCGGCCAACCTCGGCTACGCGCTGGTCGGCTTCCAGTTCGAACTGCCGCTGAAGGCCATCGCCTGGGCCGCTTTCGGCATCGCCGCCATCGGTTTCATCAACCTCGCCGTGAGTTTCGCCCTCGCCCTGCGTACCGCCATGCGCGCCCGCGGCATTCATTTCGAGCACTGGGGACCACTGCTTCGCGTGCTGTGGAACCGGATCAACCACCAGCCGCGCAGTTTCCTGATGCCGCCACGCCAAGCCGTTGGCGACGCGTAAAATGCCGGGGTGATCTGCCGCCACTTTCCTCTTCTTTTGTTTCTGGCCATCGCCCCCCCGCTGGTGGCTGGCGAATTGACCGTACAGACGCCGGATGAGATCAATGAACTGTTGTCGCCCTGGCTGCCGGAAGAGGCCGGCAGCCCGAATCGTTTGCAGGGGCAGCTCAGCGAAATTCTGGCGACCGAGGGCTATTTCTCACCGGTATTCAACTTCACTGACATCGATGACGGCCTGACGCTGAACCTCGACCCGGGGCCACGGACAATCATCGCCAGTGTCAATGTCACGGTCGACGGGAATATCGAGCCGAAAAGGAGATCGGAACTGATCGCCGGCTGGGGCCTGCCGATCGGCCAGCCTTTCCGGCAGGCCGACTGGAACGATGCCAAGCAGCAGATCCTGGCCGATCTGCTGGCGACCGAACACGCCGACGCCAAACTGGTCGACAGCGAGGCCGGCATCGACGCCGAAGCGCACCGCGCCGATCTCCGTGCGCATTTCGACGCCGGCCCGCGCTACCGCTTTGGCGCGATACGGGTCGAGGGCCTGCAGAACTATCCGCCCGATCTCGTCGAGCGCTACAACCGGGCTTTCAAACCCGGCCAGCCCTACCGCGAGGAGCGCCTGAGCGCGCTGCAGGGCACACTGCAGGCGACACCGTATTTCTCGTCAGTGCAGACCCTGCTTGACCGCGAGGCGGCCGAGGTTAACGATGACGGCACGGCAACCATTCCCGTCATCGTCCGCGTGCGCGAGCGCTCTCCGCACCGCGTCTCCTTCGGCGCGGGCGCCAGTTCCAACACCGGCGCCCGCGTCGAAATAAACTATCACACGCCTAACGTGCTCGGTCGGGGCTGGTCGCTGGATAGCGGGCTGCGCTATGAGCAGAAACGGCAGACCGCCTACGCCGACATTTTTCTGCCACCCGACGAACGCAACCGCCGGCACAGCATCGGCATCATGGCGCAGGCAGCCGACATCCAGGGTCTGAAAACCGAGCGCTACGCTTTCGGTGCCCAAACCGTCCAGCAACGTGGCATCGTTGAACAGCGGCTATCGCTGAATTGGCAGGAGGAGCGCCGCGAAACCAACGGCACCAACCCGGAAACAGCCCGCGCGCTGGTCCCCAACGGCGTATGGACCTGGCGCCGCATCGACAACCTGCTCGATCCGCGCGATGGTTCGGTTGTCCAGGTGCAACTCGGTGGCGGCGCCAAGGCGGTGCTCTCCGACCAGAACTTCGTTCGCCTGCACGCCCGCGTCCAGCATTTCATGCCGCTCGGCCGCGCAGACACACTCAATCTGCGCGCTGAAGTCGGCTATACCTTCGCCGATTCGCGCGATGGCATCCCGCAGGATTACCTGTTCCGCACCGGTGGTGCCGGAACGGTGCGCGGCTACGCCTACAACAGTCTCGGCGTCACGGAAAACGGCGCAACCGTCGGCGGCCGCTACATGTTGACCGCCAGCGCCGAATTCACGCACTGGCTGGATGAGAGCTGGGGCATCGCAGCCTTTGTCGATGCGGGCGACGCGATCGATTCGCTGCAGGATGTCCGACTCGCTGTCGGCGCTGGCTTCGGCGCCCGCTGGCGCAGCCCGGCCGGGCCGATCGGCGTCGACCTCGCCTACGGCGAACGCAACCAGGAAGTGCACCTGCACTTCTCGCTGGCCATTCCGTTCTAAATGCGTCGCCAGATCACCGTCATTGCCCTCGCAGCCAGCACCGCGCTCATCGGCGGCTTCGCCTGGCTGACAGCCAGCGAGAGCGGGCTGCCGAGCGCCGTCAGCCTGATCGAAACAGTCAGCGGCGGGCAACTGCGGATCGAGCACGCGAGCGGCCGCCTGCTCGGCAAGCTGGAGATCGGCCAGCTTCGCTGGCATGGCGCCGACCTCCAGGTCGAGGCAAACGAAGTGCAGCTCGACTGGTCCCCCGCCTCGCTCCTCAGCGGCACCCTCGACATCACCGGACTGACCGCCGCCAGCCTGCACATCGCCACCACCCCAAGCAGCGCGCCGACACCGCCCCCGAACGACCTGCAACTGCCGCTTGCGGTCGACGCAAAAAAACTGGCCATTTCCACATTGCACGTTGACGACAGCTTCACCGCCACCGATCTCGCCGCCCGCTTCAGCAGCGATGGCCGCCGGCATCAGCTCGACGACCTCAAGGTATCGACCGGCGGCATCGCCATTGTCGGCCACGCCATTGTCGACGGCCTCGCTCCACTGCCGCTGGAGGCCAGCGCCCAGGTTTCCGGCCAGCTCGACGATCGGCCGCTCGCCCTGTCCCTGACTGCCCGCGGCCCGCTCGACCGCGTCGCCGTAAGCGCTGTGGCCACGCAAGGCGTGACCGGCACCGCCGAGATGTTGCTCACTCCCTTCGCAGAAGCCGCATTCGCCAGCGCCCGCGTCCTGCTCGAAAACATCGACCCGGCCACCTGGCAGCCTGGCGCGCCACAGGCCAGGCTCAGCATCACCGCTGACGTCGTACCGCTTGACAATGGGATCATCGGCAGCTTTGGCCTGACCAACCACCAGCCCGGCACCCTCGACCGCCAGCGCCTGCCTCTGGCCACGTTGGCCGGCACCCTCGAATGGCAAGGCTCGACAGCCAAATTCGCCGCCCTGCACGCCACGCTTCCCGGCAGCAGCGAACTCTCCGGCTCTGGCGAATGGCTCGGCGACGAACTCAAGCTGGCGCTCACCGCCAGCCGGCTCGACGCCGCCCAGATCGTCTCGATGCTGCGGTCGACCCGCCTGAACGGCCCGATTTCGGCGCTTGTCGGTGCCGATCGCCAACAAATCCAGTTCGACCTGAAAGACGCCACCTTTGCGCTGCTTGCCGAAGCCAGCCGCAGCGGCGACCGCATCGACCTGCCCCATCTACGACTCTCCGCCGGTGACGCCCGCGTCAGCGCCAAAGGCGAACTCGCCCTCAAGGCGCCGCGCACCTTCAGCGCTGAAGGCCAACTGCAGCGCTTCGACCCGAGCCGCTTCGCCAAAGTGCCGGCGGCTCTGATCAACGCGAGCTTCAAGGCCGATGGCCGACTCGACCCGCGCGCCGTGGTCGATGCCAGTTTCACGCTGAAAGACAGCCGCGTCGCCAACCAGCCGCTGACTGGCCAGGGCACGCTGGCCATCGACTGGCCGCGCATTCCGCGCGCCGACGTGCAACTGCTCGCCGGAGCCAATCGCCTCTCGGCCAAAGGCGCTTTCGGCCAACCCGGCGACACGCTGAACCTTGATATCGACGCGCCACAGCTGGCCCCGTATGGACTCGATGGCGGTCTGAGTGGTCGTATCGACCTTACCGGCTCGGTGCAGAACCCAAGACTCGCAGGCCAGCTGAATGCTGCCAGACTCGGCAAGCCCGGTGTCGCCCGACTCAACGGCCTGAGCCTGAAAGCCGATGTCGGCGGCGAGACCAGCTCGCCCCTGACGCTTGATATCGCCATCGCCGCCATCGATACGCCGGATCAGGCGGGGCTGCTGCGCAACGTCCGCCTGCATGGCGACGGCAGCAATCAGGCGCACACACTGACCGCCAGCGCCGAGCTGGCCGGCAATAACCAGCTGAGTCTAGCTGCCGACGGTGGGGTGAGCGCCGATTTCAACCACTGGCAAGGCCGCCTGCTCGACGCAAAGCTGACCAGCCCCGACACATCCCGCAACGTCCGCCTCGCCGCACCAACGCCGCTCAACCTGGCCGGCGCGGGCTGGAGCATTGGCCCGGCAAAACTCATGGGCGATCCGCTCGACTGGCAGGCCACCCTGCAGGCCGCTGCCGACGCGAAGCAGCTACGCGCCACGCTGAACGCCAAGGGCAACCGTATCGGCACGGTCGACGGTGATCTCTCGGCGACCATGCTTGACGCCTGGACGCTCGACCGCAAAGCGCGCTGGCAGGGGCGGCTCAGCACCGAGATCACAAGCCTCGGCTGGCTGGCGGAACTGATCGGCGAAGGATGGCAGAGTGAAGGCCGGCTGAGCGGCGACGTCCAACTGGCCGGCACACCCGCCGCACCCCTTTCCAGCGGCCGCTTCCGTGGCGATAACCTGGCATTTCGGCTACCGGCACAAAACCTCAACCTGGTGCGTGGCGAGCTCGATGTCGATCTGCGCGACAACCTGCTGCACATCAACCGCCTCGGCTTCGACAGCCTGCTTCAGCCCATGCCCCGGGCGATCCGCCTGCAGACACGCGACGACCTCTCGGCGCTGACCAAACAACCCGGGCGACTTGAAATATCGGGCGAAATCAAGGTTGACCGCGGGATGCAGAGTGAAAATCTCTTCCTCGACATCAAACTCGACCGGCTCGGTGCTTTCCAGCTTCCCGATCAGTGGGTCGCCGTTTCCGGCAACGGCCGCCTCAGCCTGAAGGACGGCACGCTCGGCGCCTCCGGAAAACTGGCCGTCGATGCCGGGTACTGGCAACTCGCTCCCGGCGGCACCCCCCGCCTCTCCGACGACGTCGTGGTCAAGCGCGCCGGCAGCGGAAAATCCACCGCCACCCAGCGACCAAAACTCGACATCGACATCACTGCAGCACTTGGCGACCACTTCCTGTTCAACGGCGCCGGCCTTTCCAGCCGCTTGGTCGGCGATCTGAGGATTACCGCCCAGGGTCGCGACCTGCCGCGGGCGAACGGCACGATCCACGCACGCGACGGCCGC
Organism: Dechloromonas sp.; assembly: GCA_016790815.1. Lineage (GTDB taxonomy): Bacteria > Pseudomonadota > Gammaproteobacteria > Burkholderiales > Rhodocyclaceae > Azonexus. The sequence continues at coordinate 14,868 of JAEUOG010000002.1, read as the reverse complement.
TTCGACGCCTATGGTCAGAAACTCGACATCGAGCGCGGCATCCTGAGTTTCACCGGCCTGCTCGACAACCCAAGCCTCGATGTGCGCGCCGTGCGCAAGGGACTGGCGGTCGAACCCGGCGTGCAGATCGGTGGCACGGCACAGAAACCGGCGGTCCGACTAATCTCGGACCCTGACCTGCCGGAAGCAGAGAAACTTGCCTGGCTAGTCCTCGGCCATGGCCCCGAGCAAATGAGCGCCGGTGATGCAGCACTGCTGGTTTCGGCTGCCGGCGGCTTGCTCGGCAACGAATCCGGAAATGTCGTCCAGCAACTGAAAAGAACCTTTGGATTTGACGAATTCGGCCTTCGTCAGGGCAACATCGGCGACACCGGCGGGCGCCAACCCAGCAGTCGTGTGGCCGGTGGCAACAGCATCGACACGGCCGGCACCACAGGCCAGCAAATTCTCAGCGTCGGAAAACGCCTCTCGTCAAATGCACTATTGACCTACGAACAGACGCTGGGCCGCGCCGAAGGCATCGTCAAGCTGACGGTCAACCTGTCGCGACAGATCGCCGTCATCGGCCGCGCTGGCAGTGACAATGCGCTGGACGTTTTTTATACGCTGAGCTTTGGACGCAAAGAAGAAAAACCCCGCCCGATGAAGGACTGAGGTCTGGCAGCGCTCGATCAGGCTGCGGCGGCGTGCCGATTGACGATATGCGTGACAGGAGCATGCGCCAAGCGGCGAAGCTCTGCTCGCAAGGCCACCTGCTGGCCGGCCGTAATCATGCGCTGACCGGTGCTCCAGGGATATTCGATAGCAGTGGAATCAACCCCGATTTCGAAAAGCGCATGCGCCATCTCACGCCAGCCTTGCCGTCCGACTCGCCGTCCGTCGCTAAGGGAAGCGACAAATTCACCCTTGAAATACGTTACGTGTGCCTTGATAGCCATAGCAGAACCCTCCATGACAGTACGATATCGCCGTCGCTATGCCGGACTAGTGGAATAATTCACACTTGACATGAATCAGGTGCCTTGGCGAGGTGTGCCGGCTGGCCTGCCGACGCCTGTGAACCCGCACCTGGCAACGATTCCGCTCAATGCGGCTTCAAGCCCAATCTTGCACGAACGATCCCGATCAGGTCGTCGATGTACGTAAACACGACTGGAATAACGAGCAAACTAAGGAAGGTCGAGGTAATCAGGCCGCCGATGACAACGATGGCCATCGGCGCACGGAAGCTCGGGTCAGTGCCGATACCGAGCGCGATCGGCATCATGCCGGCACCCATGGCGACGGTGGTCATGACGATGGGCCTGGCCCGCTTGCTGCAGGCGTCTAGCAATGCATCCCACCGGTTCAGGCCATGCTCGCGCCGGGCCAGCACGACGTAGTCGATGAGCAGGATGGAGTTCTTGGTGGCGATCCCCATGAGCATGATGAGACCGATCATCGACGGCATCGAAAGTGCCGTGTGGGTCACGAACAGCGCGAGGAAAGCGCCCGGCACCGACAGGACAAGTGCGGCGAGAATGGTCACCGGCTGCACGAAATCCTTGAAAAGCAGGACGAGTACGATGTAGATGCACAGCACCCCTGTCGCCATGGCCAGGGCAAAGCTGGCGAACAGTTCGCCCATGGCCTCGGCATCGCCGACGGTAGTCTGGATGACGCCGGGAGGCAGATTGGTCAGACTGGGCATGGCGAGCGCCGTAGCCTCGACCTCACCGAGCGGCTGGCCGTTCAGCTCGATTTCAAAATTGATATTGCGCAGGCGATCGTAGCGGTCGATCTCGGCCGGGCCACCAGCAATGCTCAGCGTGGCGACGTTGGCAAGCATGACCGGTCCGTGCTTGCCCGGCACAGTCAGGCGCTCCAGCAAGGCAAGGTCGGTGCGCGCCTCGGGTGGCAGTTTGACGACAATGGGCACCTGACGCTGCGTCAGGTTGAGCTTGGCCAGGCCCTGGTCGTAATCACCGGCCGTGGCGATGCGCAGGGTCTCGGCGATGGCCGCCGAGGTCACACCAAGGTCGGCCATGCGCGCAAAATCGGGGCGAACGACCAGCTCCGGGCGAACCAGGCTGGCCGTCGACGTGATATTGCCGATGCCCGGTATGCCACGCAGGTCGCGCTCGACGAGGCGTGCGTGCTCGGCGAGCAGTGGGCCGTTCTCGCTGGCCAGGACGAGGATGTATTTTTCATTGCCGGATGCCAGGCCAACCTTGACCTGGGCGCCGGGAATGGCGGTCAGCGCATCACGCAACTGACCTTCGATGGCCTGCTTGCTGGTTCCCGAGCGATCGCTGCGCGGCGTCAGGTTCAGGGTCAGTGTCGCCTTGCGGACTTCAGCGGCGCCGGCCGGGGCGAATGGGTCGCTGCCTGCCTTGCCGCCGCCAACGGCGGTATACACGAGCTTGACGTGCTGATTGGCCTCGGCAATGTGGCGCGCCTGCTCGGCTGCCGCCAGCGTTTCCTTGAAAATCGCGCCGGGTGGCAGCGACAGGTAGATTTGCGTCTGCGAAACGTCGTCCGGCGGTAGGAAACCCTTGGGCAACAGCGGCACGAGCATGAAGGAGCCAACAAAAAAGACCGTCGCGCCGAGCATGGTCAGGATGCGGTGCTTCAGGCACCAGGCGGCCCAGCCTTCGTAGCGTTTGAGCCAGCCTGGGGTCGGCTCGTCATGGATGAGTGGCTTGAGGATGTAGGCGGCCATCATGGGTGTCAGCATGCGGGCGACGACCAGCGAGAAAAAGACAGCAATCGCTGCGGTCCACCCGAACTGCACGAAGAATTTGCCGGCGACGCCGCCCATGAAGGCGGTGGGCAGGAAGACAGCAATCAGCGTGAAGGTCGTGGCGATGACCGCCAGGCCGATTTCGTCTGCCGCTTCCATGGCCGCCTGGTAGGGCGTCTTGCCCATGCGCAGGTGGCGCATGATGTTTTCGATTTCGACAATGGCGTCGTCGACCAGGATGCCGACGACGAGCGACATCGAGAGCAGGGTGACGACGTTGAGCGAGAAGCCCATCAAGTACATCGCCGCAAAAGTCGGGATGGCCGACAAGGGCAGCGCGGCGGCCGAAACGAAGGTGGCCCGGGCGTCGCGCAGGAAGAGCCAGACGACGAGCACGGCGAGCAGCGCGCCTTCGATGAGCAGCTTCATCGAGCCTTCGTAGTTTTCGATGACCGGATCGACGAAATTGAAGGCCTCGGTGATGACGATATCCGGATGATCGGCCTTGAGCTTTTCGAGAACAACCTTGACGTTGTCGGCAACGTCCACTTCACCCGCCCCCTTGCTGCGCATGATTTCGAAACCGACCACCGGCTTGCCGTTGAGCAAGGCCGCCGTGCGTTGCTCGCCTACCGTATCGCTGATCGTCGATACCTGATCGAGGCGGATGCGTCGCCCGTCGCTGAGCACGATGTCCATGCTCCGTAGCTCGTCGGCGCTCTTGACGGTTGCGATGGTCCGCACCGACTGCTCGACGCCGCCGACATCGGATCGACCGCCCGAGGCTTCCTGCTGGATTCGCTTGAGCTGGCGCGAGATATCCGCAGCGGTCGCGTTCAATGCCAGCATTTTCGCCGGGTCGAGTTCGACACGAACCTCCCGCGTCACGCCCCCCACCCGCGATACGGCACCGACACCGCGCGCGGAGAGAAGCGCCTTGGTCACGGCGTTGTCCACGAACCACGACAGCGCTTCGCCGTCCATACGACTCGAGGCCACGGTATAGGTCAGGATCGGGGCGCCGGAAAGGTTGACCTTGCTGATCACCGGATCCTTGAGGTCGCCCGGAAGATCGGCGCGAATACGAGAGATGGCATCACGGACATCGTCCACCGCTTCCTGCGTCACTTTTTCCAGGCGGAATTCGACGGTCACCGTTGCCGTGCCGTCCTGCACCTTGGTGTAGATGTGTTTGATACCCTGCAGCGTCGCCACCGAGTTTTCGATCTTGCGCGCCACCTCGGTTTCCATCTGCGCTGGCGCCGCGCCTGGCAGGCTGGCCGTCACCGTGACGGTGGGCAGATCGATGTCCATGAACTGCTGGATCTTCATCGCCTTGAAGCCCATGATGCCGGCCAGCGTGAGGAGCGCGAAAAGCAGGATGGCCGGCGTCGGATTGCGGATCGACCACGACGAAACGTTCATCGCGCCACACCCTTGGCTACGGCAACGGCAACGCTTGCGGTCGACCGGAAAAATCGACTCATTTTGCAACCCCGGCGACGACCTTGACGACATCGCCGTCGGCCAGGAAACCGGCGCCGCTAGCGACCACAGGGGCTGCGGGGTCGAGCCCGGAAACAATCTCGACGCGTTCGCCAACCCGACGACCGAGATTGACCTTGACCTGCGCCACACGGTCCTCGCCCTCCATCCGGAACACATAGGAAAAGCCTTCACGCAGCACCACAGCCGTTTGCGGCAGGGTCAGCGCCGGGCTTTGGGCCAGCGAAAATTCGCCCCGTGCGAACATGCCGGCACGAATGGCGGACGTTGCTGGCAGATCGACATAAACCAGCCCATTGCGGGTTTGCGGATCAACGCTCGGCGACACCGCGCGCACCGTACCCTTGACCACCTCCCCACCCGGCGCGGTCAGGGCCGCCACGACGCCGGTCTTGACCTTGCCGAGATCGGCCGATGGCACTTCGGCCCGCCATTCCAGCCGGCCGCCCCGAATCAGGCGAAACAGCTCCTGGCCTTGCTGGGTCAGCGAACCGACGGTTGCGCTGCGCGCCGAGATGACGCCATCGTCCGGCGCCAGCACCCCGGTCTTGCTCATTTTCAGGTCGGCGCCCTGCTGCCGGGCGCGGGCTGCTGCGAGGCGCGCCTGGGCGGTATGCTGTGCTGTCTGGTACTGGGCATTCAACTGGGCACTGTAGAAACCCTTTTCCCTCAATTCCTTGGCGCGTTCTGCATTGCCTTTCGCCTCGGCGGCACCGGCTTCGAGTTCGGCGACCGTCGCCCGTGCCTCGGCCACTTCGCTGGCCACGGTGTCACTGGCAGTGCGCGCCAGAACCTGTCCTTTTTTGACAATATCGCCGACCTGCACGCGCACTTCGGTGATCCGGTAATTGGCGATCTCGGCACCGATCACCGCTTCCTGCCACGCGACAACACTGCCATTGGCGGGCAGGACTAGCGGCCAGTCGAGGCTTTGCGGCGTAGTCAGGCTGACGGTCAGCGCCGGGCGGGAGGACGCTTTGGCCGCTTCGGCAGCACCGGCGGGCGGTGGCGCATCCGAGCGCGATATCCAGTAGGCGCCGGCCAGAACGATGGCCGCTATGGGCAGCAACAGCCGGAACTTGCGCCCGGCGAGGGAGCCAGAAGAATTGTTATTCATGCAGAAACCTGTGTCGACCGCAGCAATCCGGCAATGATACCTTGCCCGGCGCCTATGTCAGCAACCTAATGACCCTCCAGTCATCAAGGCTTTGCCAGTTGCTTTCGGGCCTGCTCGGCCGTTGCGCTGAGCTTGGCAGCGACCTGCCGTTTCTCCAGCGCCTCGCCCAGTTTCATGCGCAGGAAAGTGCTCGAGGTGTAGCGCATCACATCGTGGTAATGGCGTTCGACGACGCCCTTGACCATGGCGATATAGTCGTCGATCAAGTCGGGCATGATGCTGAAGCGATCATAATTGACGATCGAGTTGACCTTGTGGCCGACGGGCGACAGAGCCGCCTCGACGGCGGCTTCGATGCGCCCGATGTCGTCACTGGAACGCACATCGAGACCGGAGAAATCGAGGAAAAAGAGGTTCTGCCCCACGTCGTAACTCAGCCGCTCGGCCATCGGAATCTCAAGCAGTTCGGGGCGGATGCCCATCGGCTCGTCACGGAAAATGCGGGCATCCATAAGGGCCGGCTCGCCGTTGATGAGCGGGCGGAAAGCCATGCGGTAGAGGATGTCCTTTTGCAGATCGACGCCCGGTGCGATCTCGGTCAGCTCCAGCCCGGCCGCCGTCAGCCTGAAAACGCAGCGCTCGGTGATGTAGATGACCTCCTTGCCGCGCCGTGCTGCCTCGGGGCCGCTGAAGGTGCGATGCTCGACTTCATCAACGAACTTGATGGCCTTGCCGTCTTCCAGAATCCGCAGTTTTCCGCCGTCGACCGCAACATCGAGGTTGCCGGCCGTGAAGGTACCGACAAAAACGACCTTCTTGGCGCTTTGCGAAATGTTGATGAAACCGCCGGCCCCGGCCAGGCGTGGGCCGAACTTGGAGACGTTGAGATTGCCCTGCCTGTCAGCCTGGGCCAGCCCGAGGAAGGTGATATCCAGCCCGCCGCCGTCGTAGAAGTCGAACTGGCTGGGCTGGTCGATGATGGCCTGGGCGTTGGTCGCCGCGCCGAAACTCAGGCCGCCGGCCGGCACGCCGCCGATGACGCCGGGCTCGGCGGTCAGCGTCAGCAGGTCGATGATGCGTTCCTCGGTCGCGATGTTGGCCACACCCTCGGGCATGCCGATGCCGAGATTGACGACGGCATTGGCTTTCAACTCCATCGCCGCCCGCCGCGCGATGATCTTGCGTTCGCTCATCGGCATCGGCGCGATGGCCGACATCGGCACCTTGATCTCGCCGGCAAACGCCGCGCTGTACGGTTCGATGAAGGTCTGCATGTGGTATTCGGGCTTTTCAGCAACCACCACGCAATCAACCAGAATGCCCGGCACCTTGACCTGGCGCGGGTTCAGCGTGCCGCGCTCGGCGATGCGCTCGACCTGGGCGATGACGATGCCGCCGGAATTGCGCGCCGCCATGGCGATGGCTTGTGCCTCGAGCGTCAGCGCCTCGCGCTCCATGGTGATGTTGCCGTCCGGGTCCGCCGTCGTACCGCGAATGATGCCGACGTGGATCGGGAAGGCCTTGTAGAACAGGTATTCCTCGCCGTCGATTTCCATCGTCCGGACGAGGTCGACCGTCGTCATCTCGTTGAGCTTGCCGCCACCAAAGCGCGGATCGACAAAGGTACCGAGCCCGATGCGCGTGATCGTCCCCGGCTTGCCGGCGGCGATGTCGCGGAACAAATGCGTGATGACACCCTGCGGCAGGTTGTAGGCCGCAATGCGGTTGGCCACCGCCAGAGCCTGCAGCTTAGGGACCAGCCCCCAGTGGCCCCCGATGACCTTGCCGACCAGACCGTCATGCCCAAGATGGTTGAGGCCCCTGTCCTTGCCGTCGCCCTGACCAGCCGCATAAACCAGCGTCAGGTTGCGCGGGCTGCCCTGCCCATGAACATCCGCCGCCTGGCTCTCGAGAAAACGCTGCTCGAGTGCCACGGCAATGTTCTCGGCAAAGCCGATGCCGACAAAGCCGCCCGTCGCCACCGTGTCGCCGTCACGAATCAGGCGCACCGCATCGCTGGCGGAAACCACCTTGCCGGCGTCACTCGCCCGCAAGGCGGCCGCCATCGGATGCTGCGGCGCCGTCACCTCAGTTTGCCAGCGCGGCTTCAATCTCCGCAAACGTGCTGGCCAGCTCGAAGCCAAGCACCGGCACGCCGAGCTGACGACCGATGTTGGTAGCAGAGAACAGGCCACGTACGCGCGGCTTGCCAGTCGCCGCGTCAACGTCCTCGACCAGAATGTGCTGGCGCCCGAGACGTTTCAGGGCGTCAAGAATATCCACGACCCGTGCGTTGAGGACCTCTTTCAAATAGAGCGTATCGACCTGCGTGATCGGCGTCATGAGCTCGGCGACCTTCAGTTCATCGCGCTTACATCCGCGGGCAGAGGCTATCTGCATCGGCTTTTCGCCAAGAATGTCGCGGGCCGTGATCAGGCCTTCCAGCTTGTCGTTGGCGCCGGTCACCATAAGCAGGCGGACGCCGCGGGAAATCATCTGCGCATTGGCGTCAACCACCGAAGCATCTGGCGCAATCACCACCACGCTGACGCGCAGGAAATCGGTCATCGCCTCGATCGCGGGAGAATCGGCAGCGACCACGTTGTAGCCAGCCGCGCTGAGGGTGATGTTGCTGGAAATCTTGTGCGTTTGCACCTTGGGAACCAAACTCATGTCTCGATCCTCCATCCGTTATCGTTTTTGCGACGAAGCACTCTGTTGAGTCAGACAAGCTGACACGCCCAAAGTATTCGGCGATTCGCGCTGCAATACAAGCACCCCAAGGGAAAACCCTAACCCCGGAAACAATAAAAAAGGCCTGACAGATCAGGCCTTTTCCGGAATTCGATGGTGGAGAGGATGAGGATCGAACTCACGACCTCCTGATTGCGAACCAGGCGCTCTCCCAACTGAGCTACCCCCCCAATCCGGAGTGATTCTAGCGCACTCCAATTTGCATATCAAAGCAGCTTTTCTCTGCCCCGGCACTTTCAAATTGGGCCGTTTTTTCCGGTCGACCGTGGAAGGTCGCTCTCAGACCTGCCCTGCCCCGGCAACGGCGCGGCGCAAGCGGTCGGCGACCGCGGCCCAGGCCGGGTCGTCGGGAAGCGCCTCGACGGCGATGAGGTCTACCCCAGCATGATCCATGTCGCGCAGGGCTGCGTAGAGGTCGTGGGCGTAGCCGACCGGGTCGGCCGGCAGCAGGCGCCAGGCGTGGGGCATGCCGGCCTGCGGTGGCTGGCTGGTGCTGATCACACCGCAACGGTCGCCTTTGTGGCGCTGGGCGTTGATGAAATCGAGCAGGCGTTCGGAGGAAACCAGACGCATCGGCGTTTGCGGCGCGTAGTGAGCGGCCAGCGAGCCGGAAACGCGCGGGGCACCAACGGCAGTTTCGATGATCGGTCGACAGCCGAGGACGGCTTCGAGATGGGCCGGAGCAATATGACCGGGGCGCAGGACGACCGGCTCGCCGCGCGAGCAGTCGACGATGGTCGATTCGATACCGACCTTGCACGGCCCGCCATCGAGAATGAGCGGCACGCGGTCACCGAGTTCTTCGCGAACATGCTCGGCTGTGGTCGGGCTGATGCGGCCGAAACGGTTGGCCGACGGGGCGGCGATGCCGGCGTGCTCTCCGGCGACGGCAGCGAAGGCGCGTAGCAGGCCGAGCGCGACCGGGTGGCCGGGCACGCGCAGGCCGACCGTATCCTGGCCGCCGGTGACGGCATCCGGCACCCAGGCCTGCTTTTTGAGAATCAGGGTCAGCGGGCCGGGCCAGAAGGTTTCCATCAGTTCCCACGCCACGGCGGGAACCTGCTCTGCCCAGTGGTCGACGGCGTCGTGGCCGGCAATATGGACGATGAGCGGATGGTCGGCCGGGCGGCCCTTGGCGGCAAAGACTTTGGCAACGGCGGCCGGGTTGCCGGCATCCGCGCCCAGACCGTAGACCGTCTCGGTCGGGAAGGCGACCAGCTCGCCGGCGCGAATCAGCGCGACGGCACGGGCGAAATCCGCTTCCGTAGTATTCATTCGCCCTTGATGCCGATGGCGGCGCGCGCGGCCTGCGCCGCCTTTTGCACGGCTTCGGCATTGTCGCCGATCACCGTGAAATGCCCCATCTTGCGGCCCGGACGGGCGTGGTGCTTGCCGTAAAGGTGCAGCTTGAGGTTGGGGATGGCATGCAGCACGGCCCAATCGGGTTCGCGGTAAGTATCACTGGGGTTGCCATTTTCGTACCAGAGATCGCCCAGCAGATTGACCATGACCGATGCCGAGTGGGCACGCGGCTCGCCCAGCGGTAACCCGCACAGGGCGCGAACCTGCTGCTCGAACTGATTGGTGACGCAGGCATCGATGGTGTAGTGGCCGCTGTTGTGCGGGCGCGGCGCCATTTCGTTGACGATGAGCTGACCGCGACTCACGAAGAATTCGACGCCCATGGTGCCGATGTAGCCGAGCTTTTCGGCAATGCGCGCAGCGATATCCTCGGCGTCGCTGCGCACGCAGCCGGTGGTCCGCGCCGGCACGATGGAGACATCGAGAATGCCGCGGGTGTGCTGGTTCTCGCCGGTCGGAAAACAGGCGACCCGGCCTTCCTGATCGCGAGCCAGAACGACAGAAACTTCGTAGTCGAGCGTCAGTCGCTGTTCCAGAACGCAATGCTCGCCCTTGAAGTGGCCGAACGCGATCAAGGCCTCGTCAACGTTATGCACCGTTGCCTGCCCCTTGCCGTCGTAGCCAAAGCGGGCGACTTTGAGGATGGCCGGGTAGAGCGATGTGTCGGCATTGCGAATGTCGTCTTCGCAGCGGATGGCGGCAAACGGACCATGCGGCAAGCCGTTGTCGCGCAGGAAGCTCTTTTCGACGATACGGTTCTGGCAGGTGCCGACGGCAGTCGCCGACGGGCGCACCGGCACGAACTTGGCCAGGTAATCCAGCGTATCGGCTGGCACGTTTTCGAACTCGGTGGTGATGGCGGCGCAGCCGGCGGCAAATTCGTCGAGTGCCGCGTAGTCGTTGAAATCGACGCAGAAGTGGCGCTCGGCCAACTGAGCGGCCGGCGAGTTCCGGTCAGGGTCGAGCACCCAGACCTGATAGCCGAGTTCGTGGGCAGCAGAAACGAAGAAGCGGCCGAGTTGACCGCCGCCGAGCATGCCCAGCGTGGCGGGCGGGAGAATCATCGTGGCGCTCAAGACAGGAACCTCATTGGCACTTCAAATTGGGGCAATTTTGCCGGTTGACCGCAGCAATCACACTTCGGGCAGCATCATGCCGAGCACCTTTTCGGTCTGGGCCTGACGGAAAGCCTGCAGCTTGTCATTCAGCGCCGGGTTCTCGTTGGCCAGCATGGCGACGGCAAAAAGGGCGGCATTGGCGGCGCCAGCCTCGCCGATGGCGAAGGTGGCAACCGGGATGCCTTTCGGCATCTGGACGATGGAGTGCAGCGAATCGACGCCGGACAGGGCCTTGGATTGCACCGGCACACCGAGCACCGGCACCGTGGTCTTGGCGGCCAGCATGCCCGGCAGGTGGGCTGCGCCGCCGGCGCCGGCGATGATCGCCTTGAGGCCGCGTTCGCCGGCCATGGCGGCGTAGTCGAACAACAGGTCGGGCGTGCGGTGAGCGGAAACGACACGGGCCTCGAAGGGCACGCCGAATTCCTTGAGAATCTTGGCAGCGGCCTGCATGGTCGGCCAGTCGGAGTCGGAACCCATGACGACGCCGACGACGGGTTGGTGAGCAGCGTTCATAGTCCGGCCTTTCGTTCAGCAGCTTCAATCGTGTTGGCGAGCAACATGGTGATGGTCATCGGGCCGACACCACCGGGCACCGGGGTGATCTGGCCGGCAACTTCAAGGCAGCCGGCGTAATCGACGTCACCGCACAGCTTGCCGTCAGGCAGGCGGTTGATGCCGACGTCGATGACGACGGCGCCGGGCTTGACCATGTCGGCGGTAACGAATTTCGGCTTGCCGACGGCAGCCACCAGAATGTCGGCGCGGCGGGTGTGGCTGAGCAGATCTTTCGTGCGCGAATTGCAGACGGTGACCGTCGCCCCGGCGTTAATGAGGAGCAGGGCCATCGGCTTGCCGACGATGTTGGAGCGGCCAATAACCACGGCCTCCTTGCCGGTCAGATCGACGTTGCCCTTTTCGAACATCTTCATGACGCCATAGGGCGTGCAGGGGATGAAGCGAGGATTTCCCTGCGCCAGCGCACCGACGTTCTCGGCGTGGAAGCCGTCAACGTCCTTTTCGGCGGCAATGGCTTCGAGCACCTTCTCTTCGTCGAAATGTTTGGGCAGCGGAAGTTGAACGAGAATGCCGTGGATGTTCGGATCTGCGTTCAGTTCGGCAATTTTGTTGAGGACTGTGTCCTGATCAACCGTGGCCTCGTAAGTGATCTTCTCGGAATGCATGCCGATGGTCAGGCAGCCATTGACCTTGTTGCGAACATAGACCTCGGAAGCAGGGTCAGCGCCGACCAGAATGACCACCAAGCCCGGCTTGTGCCCCTTGGCCGTGAGCGCCTCGACACGCGCCTTGAAGCCCTGGCGAAGCTCCTCGGCCAACGCCTTGCCATCGATAATTTGTGCTGTCATCGTTGCATCCAACAAAAAGAAACGGGAAAGGCGGCGGCCTTTCCCTTTGAATTGGCGGGTATTTTACCAGATTACGCCAGCGGGGCTGACGCTTTGCCCAGGCTTGGCGAACATGATGGCGTGGCACGAACCTGCTAGCCGTTGATGAACATCAAGGCCGGCTCCTCCCGTCCCGGGAACAATGGACTGCTCACATCGCCACGACCATGACCGCCACCACCTTCCCCGTCGAAACACCCGATGTCAGCGATAGCCAAAACCGGATTCCCGGCAACAAGGGCATCTGGGCAGGGATTACCTGCGAGTTTGTCGAATTCACGGTGCTCTTCGCGGTCTATTTCATTGCCCGGGTCCATTTCCCGGAGGCTTTTCACGATGGGGCGCAACGCCTTTCGGTCATAGCAGGAACGGTGATCACGCTGCTCATGATCACCAGCAGCTATTTCATTGCTTGCTCGGTCAACGCCATTCGCCAGGACAAGCATCGCTCAGCCATCATCTGGCTAGTCGCCGGACTGGTCGTCGCCATCGGTTACCCCGTCACCAAGGCGCTCGAAATCGACTGGAACCTGGCGCGCGGCATCAACGGTGAGTCAGGCATTTTTTTCACCGTCTACTACTACCTGACCTTCACCCATCTGGTTCACGCCACCTGGGGCATCCTCGGCATACTCTGGGTGCTGGCCCGACTGATCTTCCACGGCTATTCGTCGAAGGACTACGCTGGACTCGAAGCACTTGCATCTTATTGGCACGCCACGGACATCATCTGGCTGGTCATTTTTCCCATGCTTTACGTCCTGGCCTGAATGATGGTTTCCAAAAACGACCATTTTTCAATGTTGACCGCAGCATGGCTGGCTCTGGTCGCGCTCACGCTGGTCAGCCTCGGGCTCAGCGAATGGTTCCGTGACGTTCGCTGGTTGCCGCTGCTGGTTGCCGCCATCATCTGGCTCAAAGGCGCCCTGGTCGCACGCTGCTTCATCGAATCGCATGTCGCCCATCCCTTCATCGCGCGCGTCCTGCGCGTTTTCATCGCCATATCTCCCCTGGCGCTGATCGCCACCGCCTTCTTCGGCGGCACGCTGGCCCGCTGGGCCACCCTCTAATTTTTTCGTTGTAAATCCGCAAAAAAACCCTCGGTACGGGTTTGTCCTTATTGCACGATGCGAATATTGTTTTTACAATGCGAAACGAAATCAGGGAAAGTCCGTACTCGCTAATCAATCTTTAAGCAGTTAGAGTTGTTTTGCTAAACAGGCAAAACAGAATGAAGTCCAATCCAGGAGACAAACCATGGCCGAACAACCGCAAAACCTGCCTGACCCCGCTGACGTAGATCCGCAGGAAACCAAAGAATGGACCGATGCCCTTGATGGCGTCATTACCCAGGAAGGCGCCGAGCGCGCTCACTTCCTGATCGAGAAGCTGATCGGACAAGCCCGCGAAGACGGTATCGATCTGCCCTACTCGGCCAATACCGAATACATCAACACCATTCCAGCCGACCAGCAGCCCAAGTACCCGGGCAATGCCGACATGGAAATCAAGATTCACAGCTATATCCGCTGGAATGCCATGGCCATGGTCGTGCGTGCCAACAAGGACACCAACGTCGGCGGCCACATCGCCTCCTTCGCCTCGGCCGCCGCGCTGTACGACGTCGGCTTTTCGCATTTCTGGCGCAGCATCAACGACCCGTCCGGCGGCGACCTGATCTTCTTCCAGGGCCATTCCGTACCGGGCGTCTATTCCCGCGCCTTCATGCTCGGCCGTTTGAGCGAAGAGCAGATGGACAACTTCCGCCAGGAAGTCGATGGCAAGGGTATCTCCTCCTACCCACACCCCTGGCTGATGCCGGATTTCTGGCAGTTCCCGACCGTTTCCATGGGCCTCGGCCCGATCCAGGCCATTTATCAGGCCCGTTTCATGAAGTACCTCGACTCGCGCGGACTGGCCAAGGCTGGCGATCGCAAGGTCTGGGCCTTCCTGGGTGACGGCGAGACCGACGAAGTCGAATCGCTCGGCGCCATCGGCATGGCCGGCCGTGAAAAACTGGACAACCTGATTTTCGTCATCAACTGCAATCTGCAGCGCCTTGATGGCCCGGTACGCGGCAACGGCAAGATCATCCAGGAACTCGAATCCGAATTCCGTGGTGCCGGCTGGAACGTCATCAAGCTGGTCTGGGGCACCCACTGGGATGCCCTCTTCCAGCGCGACAAAAAGGGCATCCTCAAGAAGCGCATGATGGAACTGGTCGATGGCCAGTACCAGACCTTCAAGGCCAAGAACGGCGCGTACGTCCGCGAGCATTTCTTCAACACCCCCGAATTGCGCGAACTGGTTGCCGACTGGACCGATGACGAAGTATGGCAACTGAACCGTGGCGGCCACGACATCTTCAAGATTTTTGCCGCCTACGACCGTGCCGTCAAAACCAAGGGCGCCCCGACCCTGATCCTGGCCAAGACCATCAAGGGCTTCGGCATGGGCCAGGCTGGCGAAGCGATGAACACCTCGCACCAGCAGAAGAAAATGGACAAGGAGCAGATCGCCCGCTTCCGTGACCGTTTCAACCTGCCGGTACCGGACGACCAGTTGGAAGCACTGCCGTACCTGAAGTTCGCCGAAGATTCTGCAGAACACAAGTACATGATGCAGCGTCGCATGGACCTCGGCGGTTTCCTGCCGCAGCGCCGCCGCAAGGCCGAGCCGCTTGCTGTCCCGTCACTTGACGCCTTCACTTCCCTGCTCAAGGCTTCCGGCGAAGGCCGCGAGTTGTCCACGACGATGGCCATCGTCCGCATCATGAACATGATGTTGAAGGACAAGAATGTCGGCAAGAACGTCGTGCCCATCGTGCCGGACGAGTCCCGCACCTTCGGCATGGAAGGCATGTTCCGCTCGGTCGGCATCTGG
>JAEUOG010000001.1 GCA_016790815.1 Dechloromonas sp. | reverse complement strand
GGGGTCCAGTAGCCATCACGCCAGCACAGGCCGAAACCGGACTTGGCGACGACGTCACGCTGGTCGATCAGGTAAACGCGCTCTTGCGCAACAGCAGAGAAACCGATGCCAGCCAGCAGGGCCAGAACCAGAGATTTTTTGGCGATATTTTTGATCATTGTTTTCCCTCGTTGAAGAAAATTTGAAAATCTTTAACCCGCGTTATGGGCAAACTCAAGCCTGCCGGCGGACTTCGAAAGCATTTTGCCATAGTGCTACGGCCGATTCCAAGCTGTTTTGGTCGTTCTTGAGTAAAGTTTTGTGGTCTACGCAACACTTTCCGGCCACCCAGACATGGCTAACGCATTCTCTCCCGGCAACATTGACGAGATGTGACAGCGGATCGAAGCAGGGACGCGTTTCAAGGGCGCTGAGGTCGACCGCGCAAAGGTCTGCCCATTTGCCGGGCGAGATCGAGCCGATTTCCTTGCCCAGGCACAATGCATTGGCTGCGTTGATGGTGGCCATGCGCAGGATTTCGCTGGCTGGCAGGGCGCTGGCGTCGCCGGTCAGGCCCTTGGCAAGCAGTGAGGCCAGTCGCATTTCACCGAACAGGTCGAGGCGGTTGTTGCTGGCGGCGCCATCGGTGCCAAGCCCGACGTTGATGCCGAGTTGTCGCATTCGCGCCACAGGGGCAAAGCCGCTGGCCAGTTTGAGATTGGATGTTGGGCAGTGGGCAATGCTGCAACCAGTGGAAGCCAGTAGATGCATGTCAGCCTCGTCGAGGTGGACAGCGTGCACTCCGATGAAATTGGGGCCCAGTTGCCCGAGCTGGCGCAGGCGTTCCAGTGGTCGGCGCTGGTGTTGCTTCAAGCTGTCCTCGATTTCCTGCCGGGTTTCATGAATGTGGCAATGCACAGGCAGGTTCAATTGCTCTGAAAGTGTCAGGATCCGGTCGAAGGTGCTGTCCGCGACGGTGTAGGGGGCGTGTGGGGCGAGGCAGAAGCGGATCAGCGGGTCATGTAGCCAGGCTTCGCGGACGGCCAGTCCCTTGTTCAGGTAGTCATCGGCATCGCTGGCGTAGGGGGTCGGGAATTCCAGCGCGATGATGCCGAGCATGGCGCGCATGCCGGCTTCGGAGGCGGCAGCCGCGGCAGCCTCTGGGTAAAAATACATGTCGTTGAAGCAGGTAATGCCGCCCTTGAGCATTTCCGCGCAGGCAAGGCGGGTGCCGTCGTAGACGAACTGGGGTGATACATGGGCCGCTTCGGCTGGCCAGATGTGTTTCTGCAGCCAGTCCATCAGCGGTAGATCGTCGGCCAGTCCTCGCATCAGGGTCATGGCCGCGTGGGTATGCAGGTTGATCAGGCCGGGGATCAGGATGTGGTCCGGTAAGTTCACATGCTTGCCGGGCGCAAAGCGGGCGCGTGCTTCACCGCTGGGCAAAATGGCCAGAATGCGACCTTTGTCGACGGCGACTGCGTGGTTGGTCAGCACGGTGTCTGATTCGACCGTGGCGATCCAGCGGGCGTCGATGAGCAGGTCGATGACTTGGGGTGTTGTTGGCATGTAAAACGGGGTCTGTTCGGTTAAGTTGGCGTGTTAAAATAGCAAATTACGCTTGAATCAACTAATAAGGCACCGCGCAAGCGGTGCGAATGTGAGACATGGACCAATTCGCCAAAGAAACATTGCCGATCAGCCTCGAAGACGAGATGCGGCGTTCCTATCTCGATTACGCTATGAGCGTGATCGTTGGCCGGGCACTGCCAGATGCGCGCGATGGCCTTAAGCCGGTGCATCGCCGCGTTTTGTTCGCGATGCACGAGCTGAACAATGACTGGAATAAGGCGTACAAGAAATCGGCCCGTATTGTCGGTGATGTGATCGGTAAGTACCACCCGCACGGCGATACGGCGGTTTATGACACCATCGTGCGCATGGCGCAGGATTTTTCGCTGCGCTACATGCTGGTCGATGGTCAGGGCAACTTCGGCTCGGTCGACGGCGACAACGCGGCGGCCATGCGTTATACCGAAGTTCGCATGGCCAAGATCGGCCACCAGTTGCTCGAGGACCTCGACAAGGAAACGGTCGATTTCGGGCCGAACTACGATGGTTCCGAGCACGAACCGCTGGTCATGCCGGCACGCATCCCCAATCTGCTGATCAACGGTTCGTCCGGCATCGCGGTGGGCATGGCGACCAACATTCCGCCACACAACCTCAACGAAGTCATCGCGGGTTGCCTGGCCATGCTGGAAAACCCGGCGATCACCATCGAGGAATTGATTGCCTACATTCCGGCGCCGGACTTCCCGACGGCCGGCCTGATCTATGGCATGACAGGCGTTCGCGAGGGTTACCAGACCGGCCGTGGCCGCGTCATCATGCGTGCACGCACGCACTTCGAGGGCATGGAAAAGGGCAACGGCCGGCAGGCGCTGATCGTCGACGAGATTCCCTATCAGGTGAACAAGAAGTCGCTGATCGAGAAGATCGCCGAACTGGTCAACGAGAAGAAGATCGAGGGTATTTCCGATATCCGCGACGAATCCGACAAGTCGGGCATGCGTATCGTCATCGAACTGAAGCGCGGTGAGGTCGGCGAGGTCATCCTCAACAACCTGTACAAGCAGACGCAGTTGCAGGATACCTTCGGCATGAACATGGTTGCGCTGGTTGACGGCCAGCCACGCCTGCTCAACCTGAAGCAGATGCTCGAATGCTTCCTGTCGCACCGTCGCGAGGTGGTGACCCGGCGCACTGTCTACGAACTGCGCAAGGCACGCGAGCGCGGCCACATCCTCGAAGGCCTGGCCGTTGCGCTGTCCAACGTGGACGAGATCATTGCCCTGATCAAGGCGGCGCCGACGCCGGCGGATGCCAAGCGCGGCCTGATGGAGCGCACCTGGCGCAGTCCAGTGGTCGAGGAAATGCTGGTGCGCGCCGCTTCGGATGCGTCGCGTCCGGACGGGCTGGCGCCGGAGTTCGGCCTGTCTGCCCAGGGCTATCGGCTGTCCGACGCCCAGGCGCAAGCGATCCTTGAGCTGCGCCTGCAGCGCCTGACCGGCCTGGAGCAGGACAAGATCGTTGGCGAATACAAGGAAGTGATGGCGAAGATCCTCGATCTGCTCGACATCCTTGCCCGCCCGGAACGCATTACCGCAATCATCGTCACCGAGTTGACGGCGATCCGCGACCAGTTCGGCGACGAGCGTCGTTCCGAGATCGTGCTGCACACGCAGGAACTGGGCATCGAAGACTTCATCACGCCGCAGGACATGGTCGTCACACTGTCGCATGGCGGTTACGTCAAGGCGCAGCCACTGGCCGACTATCGTGCCCAGAAACGCGGTGGCCGTGGCAAGCAGGCAGCTGCGATCAAGGACGAGGATTTCGTCGATCATCTGTTCGTCGCCAATACCCACGATTACATCCTGTGCTTCTCCAACCGAGGTCGCTGCTACTGGCTGAAGGTTTACGAAGCGCCGCAGGGCAGCCGCAACAGCCGTGGCAAGCCCATCGTCAATCTCTTCCCGCTGGAAGAGGGCGAGCGCATCAACGCCGTGCTGCCGGTCAAGGAGTTCTCCGAAGACAAGTTCATCTTCATGGCCACCCGTGCCGGTACGGTCAAGAAGACGCCGCTGTCCGACTTCTCCAACCCGCGTAAGGCCGGGATCATCGCCGTTGACCTGCTCGATGACGATTACCTGATCGGTGTCGAATTGACGACCGGTCAGAGCGATATCGTGCTGGTGTCGGATGCCGGCAAGGCCGTGTGGTTCGACGAGGAGGACGTTCGTCCGATGGGCCGTGGCGCGCGTGGCGTGCGCGGCATGAAGTTGCAGGAAGGGCAGACCGTGATTTCGCTGCTGGTT
>JAEUOG010000067.1 GCA_016790815.1 Dechloromonas sp. | reverse complement strand
ATCGATGCCTACGGTGACAATACTCATGGACTTCCCCTTTCGAGCGAATGATTTGGTGTGGAAACTCAATCATGGCAGCTACTGCTGCCGGCGGCTTCCGCCGCTAGTTCGGGACGGGGAAGTCCCTTTCATTCGTTAGGCCGCGCACCCCACGCCATCTCACCAACGGAGAAATACGATGAAAATCTCTATTTTGTTTACTCTACTGGTCACCACTGCCTCTTTCGCGCTCGCCGCCCCGCCAGTAGCGTCATGCGCAGACGAAGTTGGAAACATTGCACCGGCTACCAAGTACCGATCTGAACTTCGATATCTCCAAGCCACACGTACCTCCAACGCATGGCTAAAGTCGGGTGAATGCATGGTGTCCCCGAATCGAGCGTTTGTTGTCGTTATGCAAGCTGACGGTCAACTCGTTGTGTATGACGTCAATAGACCGGGAATTCATGAGTGGGCAGCCGGAACAGTAGGAAACTCAGGTGCTAGCTTACTGATCACCAAGAGTGGAAACGTTCAAGTCTATTCAGCTGGCGGAATCACGGAGAAAAAAACTGGCCAGTCAATTGACTACGAAGGAGACCCTGCCAAGTGGCTGTGGTCCTCGACCGCGGGCACCAAGCCGTTCTTAGACTACTACCTCGCGATGCAAGATGACGGAAATCTAGTTGTATACCGTGGGACGCCAAAGGAATATGTCGACTTCTGGATGTGGTCTCACAAGACTGGCCCATCTGGCAAAGCCGATTCAAGACGCCAGTGCACTGAATTGTGCCAATGGGATCCCGGTGTTGGCCGCCAGTGCCATTTTCCTTGCCGTTGACTAACGCTTCTTCGTTAGCCGTTCCTCCAATGCGGCCTAACAAGCGCTTCGAGAGGGACGTTCTGCCTCACCACAATCCATTCGTCAAAGGAGAACATCCATGAAAAGCAATCCAGTCGGTTGGTTTGAAATCTATGTTCAGGATATGCCGCGCGCGAAGGCTTTCTACGAAGCGGTGTTCCAGGGCGCTTTGGAGGAGTTGAAAAACCCTGACCCCGATAGCTTCACAGACATGGAAATGTGGGCATTCCCCATGTCCATGGAGGGCGCTGGGGCTGCTGGGGCTCTGGTGAAAATGGCTGGATGCCCTTCTGGCGGCAGCACGTTGGTCTATTTTTCCTGTGAGGACTGCTCCGTCGAGGCTGCAAGGGCTGCGACGAATGGTGGAAAAATTTTCAAGGACAAAATGCCGATTGGTGAATACGGCTTCATTGCGTTGGTTGAGGATACGGAAGGCAACATGATCGGCCTTCATTCCATGCAATGAAAATCGGGCGCCGCGCTACTGAGGGCGCGTCGCGAGCGGGCCACTGTTCGCACTTGGGGGCCGTCTTGTGAGTCCCGTCATTCGGCTTCTCTCCTCCGTGCTGCTCTCGCTTTGGCTTGTCTGCGCCCACGCGGCCGGCACAGTACGCCCCGGCGAATATGTGCTGACCGGCAACTGGGGCCGCCTGAAAATTGAGCAGCGAGACGGGACGAAGAGCTTCTCCATCGATTCGATCGGGGCAAACTGCCACATGTGCGGGTTATCGGGGCGGCTCGTTGGCATGACGGCTGAAACCGTTGAAGAGAATCCAAGTGAGGGGGAGATGGTTTGCCGCATTCGCATGAATCCATCCCCCGATGGGCAGCAGATCGCGGTTGAGCCATTGACGGATGAGGCTTGTCGGCAATTCTGCGGCATGCGTGCTCGGTTCGATGGTGTGTATCGAAAGCCGCAGGGGCGCTGTACCGGCGCTGGTCAGCGCAATGCCCGCGATACGTTCATCCGGCACTATCGGGCCAAACGATTCAACGAAGCACTAGCAGGGCTGCGCCCCGTACTTGAGCAATGCAGCGCGTTTCTCGGCTGGATAGAAATTGACCGAGTGCGGAACGATATTGCGCTCGCCTATCTTCATGCCGGCAATCCCGAGCAATGCCTCGCGACGCTTCGCAACACGCGGGCGTTTGAGCATGCCGATGAGGCGGCGCTCCGCAGTGGGCTGCCGCCATGTGACTTCGACAACTACCTTCCCACTGCGCAAGCAACCTGGCACAACATGCGGTTGTGTGGTGCCCTGCCACGGTCAACGGGAAAAAACGGCTAAAAATCAAAGCCATGCTGAACGGGCCATTGTCGTGTTGGCAGCACTTTCGTGGGACAATCCCGTCCCCGCTGTAGGAAGGACCACCATGCATCCCCGCAACAAGAACGCCGACGGCTACGATTTCGCCGCCCTGGCCGCCACCTCGGCGGCGCTCGCCAAGCACATCAAGACAACGCAGGCCGGCACGCCGAGCATCGACTTCGCCAACCCGGCTTCGGTCAAGATGCTCAACCGGGCGATCCTCATGCATCACTACGGCGTCAAGGGCTGGGACATTCCGGCCGGCTACCTGTGCCCGCCGATTCCCGGCCGCGCAGACTACATCCACAGCGTTGCCGATCTGCTGGCGACCTGCAACAAGAAGAACATCCCGAGCGGTGCCGGCGTGCGCGTGCTCGACATCGGCACCGGCGCCAACCTCGTCTATCCGCTCATCGGCCACGCCGAATACGGCTGGTCCTTCCTTGGCGTCGACATCGACGAGGCCGCGCTGGCCAATGCCCAGGCCATCATCGCCAAGAATCCCGAGTTGGCGAGCGACATCGAATTGCGCCACCAGACGGTCTGGGAAAACATCTTCACCGGCCTGCTGCGATCCGGCGAAGTCTTCGACCTGTCGATCTGCAACCCGCCTTTCCACAACTCGCCGGACGACGTTCACGCCGTCAGCCAGCGCAAGTGGAACAACCTCAACAAACCGGGCGCCAAGCGCGGTGCGGCCGAGCCGCGCCTCAACTTCGGCGGCGGCGGCGCCGAGCTGTGGTGCAACGGCGGCGAACGTGCCTTCGTCAAACTGATGATCGAGCAGAGCTGCAACATCCCGAAGCGCGTCATGTGGTTCACCAGCCTGCTTTCGCAAGGCGACAACCTCCCGCACATTGAATTGGCGCTCAAGAAAGCCAAGGTCGTCGAGTCGCGCATCATCCCGATGACCCAGGGCCAGAAGCAAAGCCGCCTGATCGCCTGGAGCTTCTTCGGCAACGGCGAACGCGAGAAATGGCGCAAGGAACACTGGTCATCCGCCCCGGCCTTCGGCACCACGGCGCCCGATGCACATCCGGCTTTCGCGCCGGCCGAGGCTCTACCGCCTGCGGTCGACCCCGTATAATTGCCTGTTTTCAGTCAGGAATAGCCCGTGTCCGACCGCCTCGCCGTACTGCCCCAATACCTGATTCCCAAGCAAGCGCTGACCATCCTTGCCGGCAAGCTGGCGTCGAAAGAGGCTGGCAGCCTTACAACCAGCGTCATCCGCTGGTTTGTCGGCCGCTACAAGGTGAACATGGCCGAGGCAGCCAACCCCGACATCGCCAGCTACAAGAGCTTCAACGAATTCTTCACGCGCCCGCTCAAGGATGGCGCTCGCCCGCAGGCCGAGGCTGACTTTATCAGCCCGGTCGATGGCGCAATCAGCCAGTTCGGCCCCATCGCCCGCGATCAGATTTTCCAGGCCAAGGGACACAGCTACTCGACGACCGCACTGGTCGGCGGCGACCGTGAATTAGCCAAACAATTCGAGAACGGCAGCTTCGCCACCCTCTACCTGAGCCCGCGCGATTACCACCGCATCCACATGCCCTGCGCCGGCAAGCTGACGCGCATGATCTACGTGCCCGGCGAGCTGTTCTCGGTCAATCCGACCACGGCGCGCGGCGTGCCCGGCCTGTTCGCCCGCAACGAGCGCGTCGTCTGTGTTTTCGACTCCGAATTCGGCCCGTTTGTGCTGACGCTGGTCGGCGCCACCATCGTCGGCAGCATGGCCACCGTCTGGCACGGCATGGTCAATCCGCCGCGCCCGGGCGTCGTGCGCGAATGGCGCTACGACGAGCAGAACATCGTGCTGAAAAAGGGGGACGAAATGGGTCGTTTCCTGCTCGGCTCGACGGTCGTCATGCTTTTCCCGAAAGACGCCCTCGCCTTCAATCCTGAATGGGCACCGACCGGCGCCATCCGCATGGGTGAGACGATGGGCGGCAAGCCCGCATGAAACTTACTGGAAGGCGCCCGGCGCCAGCATGCTGGTCGGGCGCATCAGGCGGCTACCGACCGGGAAGCGAAATTCGGCGCCGGGCATCAATTCGATACCCCTTGCTTGCCCCGGCGGCCTGACCGCCCCACGGAGCGGCGACAAATTGGTCAGGCGCAGCGGAACGCCGCCAAAGTCGATCAATTCGCCTCGCGCGATTTGACGATTGCCATCGAATCGTCCCTGAGCAGGCTTGACCAGATCCCCGGTGCCGACCAACAGATTGTTGAGCAGCCACACCTCGACATCGGTGCCGAATTTCTCGGCGAAAACGTTGAGAAATTTTCCGGCATGGCTGTCATTAAGTAGTGTGTTGTGCGCCATATACAAGGCGTTATCGGACCAGCGCCGGCCTTCGGCACCGTAGGACACAATGCTCGGATTGTCCGTCCCGGCGCTCTGGCCAATGGCGTTGCCAATCACATAGGCAAGGCCGCCATTGGGGAACTCAAGTTCATACGACGCGCGACCGCCGGCGCCATCGACCAGCATGTTGTAGAGAATGTGATTTTCACGGGCGCGCGACTTGACCAAATGACCAATGTGGCCGTTTGACAGGCGGCTGCCCCGCAGCACGAACTTGCCGATGGCGCCGACGTAGAGGAGATGGTGCAGATCGTTCTTGTCCCTCGGCGCATCACCGAACTCGCTATCAATCACCTCAAGGGTCAGTTCCTCCAAATTTGCCGTCAATATGCCCATTTCGTTGTCGAAAAAAGTACAGGATTGGACTGTCAGATTCCCTTTCTCGAAACGAATACCAGCACCGTTCCGGCTGGCAACCCGCGCTCCCCGGAATTCGATGTTCTCGATACGCACCTTGCCGCCACGCACGACCCAGATCGCCTTGCCCTCGGCGCTCTTGCCGTCGGCCAGCATGACCGGCCGGCCACCGGCGCCGCGGATGATGAGTTCATTTTTGGTCCAAATTGCCGGTTGACCGTGGTAATCGCCCGGGCGAATCTCGATGACATCGCCGTCTTGCGCCAACCTGGCGGCCTCGGTGATGCTGGTGATCTTTTCGCCGGGACCGACGACCATCGTTGCCGGCTTTGCTGCCACGGCAAACTGCTTTGGGTCACCAACGACCGTTTTCAATTGTCCATCCGGAGAACGGCGGATCTCACCAATATAATCTGGTGCCGGTGGCAGTTTGTCGGGACTCTGCGCAGTTACCCATCCGGCCGGAGCAAGCAGCAAGAGCGCCAGGCCAAAAGGAAGGAAACGGCGACGGAAACGTTCTCTAATCATCGGATTCTCAATTGGGAGGACGAAAAGCGCCCCAAAAAAGGTTGGCAAGAAAGGGCAACCACCCGGCCCCTCATGAAACGGCAGCAGCCATGCACTTGTCAACCAGCCAAGCCATGGCAATATTCGCCTTCCGGCCACATTGGCGACAAACGCGCTGGCATTTCCCGGTCACTCCCCTCAGGAGAAATCGATGCAGAATTCAGTTTCATCCCTTGTTCGCCGTTGCATCTTTGCCGGAATGCTCGCTGCCGTTTCCAGCTTTACCATTGCCGAAGCGCCGCAACAAAAAACCCAGGTTCCCGGCTATTTCCGCCTGATGCTGGGTAGTTTCGAAGTCTTCGCGCTCTTCGACGGTGCCATCGATCTCGATGAAAAACTGCTCAAGAACCTCGCAAAGCGCGATGTACAGCGCTTGCTCGCCCGCCAGTTCCTGCTAGGCCCCAAGGTGCAAACCGCCGTCAACACCGGCAGCAAGCTGGTTGTGGTGGATGCTGGCGCCGCCAAACTGTTCGGGCCAGGCCTCGGCACCATCATCGACAACCTGAAGGCCGCCGGCTACGCCCCGGAGCAGGTCGACACCGTGCTCATTACCCACCTGCACGGCGAGAACATCATTGGTCTGGTCAAGCCAGACGGCAAGGCCGTTTTCACCAATGCTGAAGTCTGGTCTGCCAAGGCCGACAACGATTTCTGGCTGAGTGAGGAAATTGCCGCCAAAGCGCCAAAGAACTTCCTGGCCTTCTTCAAGATGTCACGCGATGCCGCAGCACCTTGCGTCGCTGCCGGCAAATGGAAGACCATCGACAGCGACCGCGAACTGCTGGCCGGAGTCACCAGCGTCGACACTCACGGCCACACGCCGGGCCACGCCAGTTACCCGTTCCGGAGTGGCAACCAGAGCCTGCTTATCCTCGGCGACCTAGTGCATAACCACGCCGTTCGGTTTGCCCGCCCCGAAGTTGCCTTTGAGTACGACAGCGATCCAAAGCAGGCTTTGCCACCCGCAAACGTATCTTTTTCAAGGCCGCCAAGGAAAAGCTGATGGTCGCCGGCATGCACCTGCCTTTCCCCGGCATCGGCCACATCCGCAAGGAATCGGCCGGCTGCTACACCTGGGTGCCGGCCGAATTCACCCCTCTGCCAAAATAGGACGCCAAATGCAAATCTGGGTCGATGCCGACGCCTGCCCCGGCGTCATCAAGGAAATCATCTTCCGCGCTGCCGAGCGTCGGCAGATCCAGACCATCCTGGTCGCCAACCAAATGCTGCGCACGCCGCCATCAAAGTTCATCCGCGCCATTCAGGTTCCGAGCGGCTTCGACGTGGCCGACGCGCACATCGTCGATCAATTGACGGCAGGCGACCTTGTTGTTACCGCCGACATCCCGCTCGCCTCGCTGGTGATCGGGCGCGGCGGCCATGCGCTCAACCCGCGTGGCGAGATGTATACGACGGCGACCATTCAGGAACGCCTGAGCATGCGAAACTTCATGGAAGAACTAAGGGGCGCCGGTGTCGAAACCGGCGGTCCGAGCGCTTTCAGCCAAGCCGACCGGCAGGCTTTCGCGAACCAGCTCGACCGATTTCTGGCAAAAATCCCCACGGCCTGAAGACCCTGCACAACAAGCAGGTCAGTTGATGCGAAAACCCATCACGTTGCTCATCAGATGCAACTGGGGCTGGGCCTCCAGCCAGTCCCGCGCGGTCGAAACCGTCGGAAAGACTTCTGTCTGATAGGAGATGAGTCCGGCCACAGCCGGCGTATTCCTGATGCGAGCGGCCAATTCCTGATCAGTCGTCACAAAGACGATACGGCAATTCGGATTCGAAGCATAAGCGCCATACTGAAGCACGGCAACTTCGGTCAGCACATCCTCCGAAAGCTCATGTTTCGTGACTGCGAGAAAATCATTGATTACATAGCGAACATCATCAAACCGATAGTCACCCTGCACATTCTCAACCGCCTCGATGAATTCCCGGGCAGAGACAACCCCGGAAAACTCCTTGATCACACCGTCTGGTTCCCAGACAAGCTCGTAAGACATACTCCACCTTGGCAAAGGATTAATCGCAAAACGCTGCATCGCTACTCAATCAGGATAGTACATCCTGAGCCTGCAAATTACATCTAGTACATGCCATAGGTTTGTCATGCACATCCCGATGTTGGACCTGCGTGCAATGAGAAAAATCCCCATCCGGTTACCCGGATGGGGATTTTTGCTTGCTGCGGTCGACCGGCAAAAACCTGCCGATTTCGCGAATTACATTTCGACGGTCTCTGCCTGTTCGACGAACGACGGGATCTGGTCGAAGTTCATGTAGCGGTACACTTCAGCAGACTTGGCATTGACCAGCTTGATCTGCTCCATGTATTCCGCGACGGTCACGATGCGACCAGCCAGCGCACACATTGCGGCCAGTTCGGCCGAGCTCAGGTAAACCTGAGTGTCGATACCGAGGCGGTTCGGGAAGTTGCGGGTCGAGGTGGAGATCGCGGTGGAACCCTTGCGGATCTGCGCCTGGTTGCCCATGCACAGCGAGCAGCCCGGCATTTCCATTCGGGCGCCGGACTTGCCGAGGGTGGCGTAGTAGCCTTCTTCGGTCAGGATCAGCGCATCCATCTTGGTTGGCGGGGCAACCCACAGACGCGTCGGGATGTCGGAGCGGCCTTCGAGAACCTTGGCGGCAGCACGGAAGTGGCCGATGTTGGTCATGCAGGAGCCGATGAAGACTTCGTCGATCTTGGCGCCGGCGACTTCGGACAGCACCTTGACGTCGTCCGGGTCATTCGGGCAGGCCAGGATCGGCTCGGTGACTTCGGCCAGATCGATTTCGATGACAGCGGCGTACTGGGCGTTGGCGTCAGCCTTGAGCAGGGTGCCGTTGGCGATCCAGTCTTCCATAGCGTTGATGCGACGCTTCAGGGTGCGGGCATCGGCGTAGCCTTCGGCGATCATCCACTTCATCAGGGTGATGTTCGAACGCATGTACTCGACCATCGGTTCCTTGTTCAGGGCGACGGCGCAAGCAGCTGCGGAACGCTCGGCGGCAGCATCGGACAGTTCGAATGCCTGTTCGACCTTGAGGTTCGGCAGGCCTTCGATTTCGAGGATGCGGCCGGAGAAGACGTTCTTCTTGCCCTTCTTCTCGACGGTCAGCAGGCCAGCCTTGATGGCGTACAGCGGAATGGCATTGACCAGATCGCGCAGGGTGATGCCCGGCTGCATCTGGCCCTTAAAGCGGACGAGCACGGATTCCGGCATGTCCAGCGGCATGACGCCGGTGGCGGCGGCAAAGGCGACCAGGCCGGAACCGGCCGGGAAGGAGATGCCGATCGGGAAGCGGGTGTGCGAGTCGCCGCCGGTGCCGACGGTATCCGGCAGCAGCAGGCGGTTCAGCCAGGAGTGGATGACGCCGTCGCCCGGACGCAGCGCAACGCCGCCGCGGGTGCTGATGAAGG
>JAEUOG010000040.1 GCA_016790815.1 Dechloromonas sp. | reverse complement strand
TCGACGATCTTCTGCTTGCCGGTGTAGAACGGGTGGCACAGGGAGCAGACTTCGACATGAAGCGCTTTCTTCATGGTCGACTTGGTCGTGAAGGTGCTGCCACAGGAGCAGGTCACCTGAATCTCGTTGTAATCCGGATGGATATTGGCTTTCATCTTTAGTCCTTAAGTCAAGCGACCGGCGGATGTGGCCGATCTGGTAAGCCGGTCATTATCGTTGAATAATCACCAGCTTGCAATATTTATATTAGCCACGGCGCATGGCGTCACAACACACCACAGGTTTGTTGCGGCGAAGGCTAACTTCGCTAGCAAAGTTAAGCCCTCGCAAGAGGGCGGCCGAAGCCAAAGCTGCCGATGCGATGCGGCTTTAGCCGCGGCGCATGGCGTCAAAGAACTCCTGGTTGCCCTTGGTCGATTTGACCTTGTCGAGCAGGAATTCCATCGCTTCGAGGTCATCCATCGGGTAGCACAGTTTGCGAAGGACCCACATTTTCTGAAGGACATCGGGCTTGAGCAGCAGTTCTTCACGGCGGGTGCCGGAACGATTGACATTGACTGCCGGGTACATCCGTTTCTCGGCCATGCGGCGGTCGAGGTGGATTTCCGAGTTGCCGGTACCCTTGAATTCTTCGTAGATCACTTCGTCCATGCGCGAACCGGTGTCGATCAGCGCGGTAGCCAGGATGGTCAGCGAGCCGCCTTCCTCGATGTTGCGTGCAGCGCCGAAGAAGCGCTTCGGCTTCTGCAGGGCGTTGGCATCGACGCCGCCGGTCAGCACCTTGCCGGAGGCCGGTTGGACGGTGTTGTAGGCGCGTGCGAGGCGGGTAATCGAGTCGAGCAGGATGACCACATCCT
This sequence comes from Dechloromonas sp., assembly GCA_016790815.1. Classification (GTDB taxonomy): domain Bacteria; phylum Pseudomonadota; class Gammaproteobacteria; order Burkholderiales; family Rhodocyclaceae; genus Azonexus. The sequence goes on along the minus strand of JAEUOG010000040.1, from coordinate 42,028 downwards.
TCTTGTGTTCGACCAGGCGCTTGGCCTTCTCAATGACCATCTCGGCGACTGCGACGTGGCGGGTGGCCGGCTCGTCGAACGTTGAGGCGACGACCTCGCCCTTGACCGTGCGGGTCATTTCGGTCACTTCTTCCGGACGCTCGTCGATCAGCAGTACGATGAGCACGACTTCAGGGTGATTGGCGGTGATGGCGTGGGCGATGTTCTGCAGCATCACCGTCTTGCCGGTCTTCGGCGGGGCAACGAGCAGGCCGCGCTGGCCGCAACCGACCGGGGCGATCATGTCGATAACGCGGCTGGTGATGTTTTCTTCGGACTTGATGTCGCGTTCGAGTTTCAGGTGACGCGTCGGATGCAGCGGCGTCAGGTTCTCGAACATGATCTTGTTCTTGTTGGCTTCCGGCGGGAAGCCGTTGATCGATTCCAGCTTGGTCAATGCAACGTAGCGTTCGCCTTCCTTCGGCGTGCGGATTTCGCCTTCGACCGTATCGCCGGTACGCAAGTTGAAGCGGCGAACTTGCGACGGGGAGACGTAGATATCATCCGGGTTGGCGAGGTAGGAGGTGTCCGAGGAGCGGAGGAAGCCGAAGCCGTCCGAGAGGACTTCCAGTGTGCCATCGCCGTAGATGGTGTCGCCGTTCTTGGCCTTGGCTTTCAGGATGGCGTAGATCAACTCCATCTTGCGCATCCGGTTGGCGTTTTCGATGGCCAGTTCGGTGGCCATGTCCAGCAATTTGCTGACGTGTAGTGTTTTGAGTTCGGAAAGTTGCATGTAGGAGTGTGTGGCGCCAATCAATTATGGGCCTGGCGGCTGCCCGAGACCGGGGGCGCGATAGCTTGAGAGCTTTTGGGTGGGGAGTGATGTCCGGGCGCTTGGCCGGGGGGCATCTGCCTGAAAGTGCAGGACGCACCTTCAGGCCGGGAGACTACGGAGATTACAGGTTGCTGTCAATAAAGGCAGCGAGTTGGGATTTGGATAGTGCGCCAACCTTGGTTGCTTCGATGTTGCCGTTCTTGAAGATCATCAGCGTCGGGATGCCGCGGATACCGTACTTGGCCGGAGTTGCCTGATTGTCGTCGATGTTGACCTTGGCAACCTTGAGCTTGCCAGCATACTCGCTGGCCACTTCGTCGAGAATCGGAGCGATCATCTTGCAGGGGCCACACCATTCGGCCCAGTAGTCGACGAGAACGGGTTGCTGCGACTGCAGCACTTCCGCTTCAAATGTGTCGTCGGTTACGTAATGGATGTGCTCGCTCATGGTTGCCTCATGGGATGGGTGAAACGAATGGGTAAGGTTACGCCGGGGTGGCGACGTGAATGTTGCGTGATGCTAGCGAAAAATGAAGCGCTAGGGAAGTATTGGTGTCAGGGTTTAAGTAGATTGGCCAGCTCGACTGCGGTTTTTACCTTCATTTTGTCGAAAAGGTTGGCGCGATGTACCTCGACGGTGCGCATGCTGATATTGAGCTCATCGGCGATGACCTTGTTGAACTTGCCGAGCAGGACGAGTTCCATGATCTGCCGCTCTCGCGTGGTCAGTGTCGAAATTCGTGCTTTCACGGAGTCGACCGTAGCACTGGCTGCGCGCTGGCTTGCGTCGAGTGCCATGGCTTCTTCGATCCGCGTGGCCAGTTCGTTGTCGTTGAGCGGCTTTTCGAAAAAATCGAAGGCACCTCTCTTCAGCGTGCTCACGGCGAGCGGAACGTCGCCGTGGCCAGTCAGAAAAATGACCGGCAACGTCGAGTTTCGTTCTAGCAGCTGATCAAAGCAGTCGAGGCCGCTAATGCCGGTCATACGCATATCGAGAACGACGCAGCCGCTGGTGGCGGGTGTCCAGGCTGCCAGAAAACTTTCAGCACAGTCGTATGCTGCGTAGGGAATGCCGCGTGAAGTCAGCAACCACGCCAGTGCGTCGCGGATGGCATCGTCGTCGTCTACCAGATGTGCTTGCGGGGTGCTCATTAGGCTTCCAGAGGCAGTGTGAATATGAATATCGTACCGCTTCCAGTCGGCGACTGAGGGTTATCTTCGACCCAAAGCCGGCCACGATGAAATTCGATAATGGAGCGGCAGATCGACAGGCCGATACCCATGCCTTCCGGCTTGGTGGTGAAAAAAGCGGTGAACAGCTTGTCGCGGATCTCCGGCGCGATTCCGCTGCCGCTGTCACTGACGCTGACGCGCAGTTCGCTACCGATGATTTCGGTTGCGATGCTTAGTACGCGTTGGCCCAGTGCGTTGTTGCTCATCGCTTCCATTGCGTTGCGGATAAGGTTCAGGAGAACTTGTTCCAACATCAGTTGGTCCGCCGGGATTGGTGGAAGTGCCGGAATGGCGCATTCGATCCGGACGTGCCGCTTGCGCGCCTCTGCTTCAACGAAGCCCAGGCAATCCTCGACGACCTCGCCGAATTGGCAGGGGGCGCGCTTGGGCTCGCTCTTGCGGACGAAGTCATGGACGCGGCGGATGATCTTGCCGGCGCGCTGGGCTTGTACGCCTATTTTCTCCAGAGCGGGAAGAATCTCCTGTGGCGTTGCCTTGCCAGTACTCAACAAGTTCTGGCAGCCGGTGTTGTAGCTGGCGATGGCGGCGAGTGGCTGATTCAGCTCGTGGGCAAGTGTTGATGCCATTTCGCCCATGGTGACCAGGCGCGACGTGAATTGCAGTTGTTCCTGTTGCTGGCGGGCCAGTTCTTCGGCGCGTTTGCGCTCGGTGATGTCGAGTACCGAGGCCATCCAGCCGGTGTGTTTTCCGCTGCCATCGATCAGCTTCGCTTCATATACCAGCGCGTGGAAGCGCTCGCCATTCTTGCGCATGAAGGTGATTTCGAAGCCGTCGGGTGGCGCGTCTCCGGCCAGCACGGTCTGGTGCATGGCGTAAGTTTCTTCCAGTTGCTCCGGTGCCCAATACGGCATGGGCGGCGCCTGGTTGACGAGTTCGGCCGCACTGAATCCAGTCATTCGGCAGAAGGCAGGGTTGACGTAGATTACCCGCCCGAGCAAGTCGCGAGCGCGCATGCCAACGGTGAGGGAATCTTCCATGGCGGCCCTGAAGGCGTGTTCTTCACGTAGCGCATCCTCTGCGAGCGAGCGTTTTTTCATCAGGTCGCGAACCAGCCAGAGGCTCCAGAAGACGCCGGCAGCAAGCAGAACGATGGCTGCGACCAGGAGTCGCTGCATCGTATTGTCCGGGGCGTCGTAGTTCGTGATACGCAAAATCAGGCCGGAGCCGGGCGGGTCGAAGGGAATCTCATAGCTTTGGCTGCGATTGCCCGAGATGTGCGTTTTCGTGGCGAACTTGATGTTGTTGTCGTCAACGATCTCGACCTTGTATTTCTCGGTGAACCACCACGGGACCTGATTGGCCAGCAGGGTATCCAGCGGGTAAAGCAACGCCAGCATGCCGGTTATACGACGCTCATGAAATATCGGTACGAGCAGTTGGACAAAGGCGCGATTGCCTTCGCGAAAAAATGGTTCGCTGTATTGCCGAGTGCCGAGGCGGACTGCGAGATCAAAGGCCTTGGCGGTCACTGGCGGTCCGAAGGCGTCGACTCCCTGGTCAGGGAGGTTCGAAGTCGGGACGGCGTCGATGGGCCGTTGCTTCGTGTCAAACCAGATGATTTGCGCGATTTCCGGCGAGTTTTTCATCATGTGCGCGGCGCGCAGCCTGAACAATCTCTGTTGGCTGGTCGAATTGCTCATGTCCTGCGCAAGTTGCTGCAACTGCTCCTCGTTGCCGTCAAAATGAAAGCGCAGATTCTGCTCCAGCCAGAGCACATCCTTGATCAGTGCGGAACGTTCAACGTCGGCTTCGTTGCGCTGGAGCAGCCAGAGCAGGCTGAGTACCGCAGCGAGCAGCAACACGATGCCCAGCTTGGGCAAAGCCAAGAGCAAGCGCAGTCGGCGGGAACTGCCGGATGGGATACGAGGGGCCTGATTCATGACTGAAATGGTATACCACGCTTTTTCGTGACGCTCGATTGTGGTTTTCCACCAGTCGGATATCCACAATGGCCGGCTGAGGCCTGGAAATAGATACTGCTGGCCGTTTTCCGGACCTTTCCGGAGCATGGTATTCGAGGAGCGCACTATCCATGGCCAAGAGAGCGGTATTCAAGAGTCTCTATTTTCAGGTAATCATCGCCATCATCATTGGTGTGTCTCTCGGGCATTTCTACCCTGAAACCGGTGCGGCAATGAAGCCGCTGGGCGATGGGTTCATCAAGCTGATCAAGATGATCATTGCCCCGATTATCTTCTGCACCATCGTCGTTGGTATCGCCGGCATGGAAGACATGAAGAAGGTCGGCAAGACCGGTGGTCTGGCTGTGCTGTACTTCGAGGTCGTCAGCACCATTGCCCTGATCATCGGCCTGATCGTGGTCAATCTCTGGGCGCCGGGTGTCGGCATGAACGTCGATGTGTCGACGCTCGATACCAAGGGTATCGCCAAATATGCCGAACCGGGCAAGATGCAATCGACAGTTGATTTCCTGTTGAACATCATCCCGACCAGCGTCGTCGATGCCTTCGCCAAGGGCGACATGCTGCAGGTGCTGTTCTTCTCCATCCTCTTCGGCTACGCCATGCATGCCTTCGGCGAGCGTGGCAAGCCGGTCTTCGACCTGATTGAAAAGCTGTCGCACGTCCTGTTCGGCATCGTTGGTGTGATCATGAAGGTTGCTCCGATCGGTGCCTTCGGCGCCATGGCCTACACCATCGGCAAGCATGGCGTCGGCAGCCTGACGCAGTTGGCCAGCCTGATGGGTGCCTTCTATCTGACCTGCGTGATATTCATTTTGGGTGTTCTGGGCAGCATTGCTGCGGTCCACGGCTTTTCCATCCTCAAATTGATCAAGTACATCAAAGAGGAATTGTTCCTGGTGCTTGGTACGTCGTCTTCGGAATCGGCTCTGCCGCGCCTGATGGCCAAAATGGAGAACGCCGGCGCCCAGAAATCCGTGGTTGGTCTGGTTGTGCCGACGGGTTACTCCTTCAATCTTGATGGTACGTCGATCTACTTGACGATGGCTGCCGTCTTTATTGCCCAGGCAACCAATACACCGATGGATCTGGGGCAGCAGATTACGCTGCTGCTCATCCTGTTGCTGACCTCCAAGGGGGCTGCTGGTGTGACGGGTAGCGGTTTCATCGTGCTGGCCGCAACGTTGTCGGCCGTGGGTACCGTTCCTGTGGCCGGCTTGGCGCTGATTCTCGGTATCGACCGTTTCATGTCGGAAGCCCGGGCGCTGACCAATTTCATCGGCAACAGCGTGGCAACACTGGTCGTTGCCAAATGGTGCAAGGCGCTCGATGTCGATCGTATGAACGCTGTGCTCAATGACGAAACGGACGACGAGGCGAATAACCCAGAGCTGGTGCTGGACGATGCGCCGGATATGGTTATTCCGCACGTGCCGCGTCCGATTGTCGAACACCACTAAACGTTGCTTAACCCAGAAAAACCGCCGGCCAGCCCGGCGGTTTTTTGTTGACCATGGATATCTTGAGGTCAGCTTCCGATCGTCTGTGGAAAACCACAATACTCAGCGATTGCTCCTTTCGTAATACTTGTACCTAGTCGTAATTTGCGACAACTTCAATTGGAGGAGAGAACATGAAAATTTCAAAGCTGCTGGCTGGCCTGTTTTTCTGTGCCGCTTCGCTCGGTGCCTACGCCCAACAACCGATCGTGATCAAATTCAGCCACGTCGTGGCAGCCGATACCCCGAAGGGCAAGGCAGCCGAGATGTTCGCCAAGAAGGCTGGCGAGCTGACTGGTGGCAAGGTCAAGGTCGAGGTTTATGCCAACTCGACGCTGTACAAGGACAAGGAAGAAATGGAAGCGCTGCAGTTGGGCGCCGTCCAGATGCTGGCGCCGTCGCTGGCTAAATTCGGCCCGCTGGGGGTCAAGGAGTTCGAAGTCTTCGATCTTCCGTTCATCTTCAGCAGCTATGACGATCTGCGCAAGGTCACCAACGGTGCAGTCGGCAAGCAACTGCTGTCCAAGCTGGAGCCCAAGGGCATTCGTGGTCTGGCTTACTGGGACAACGGCTTCAAGTCCTTCTCTCTGAATTCGCCGATCAAGACGCCGGCTGACCTGAAGGGCAAGAAGCTGCGCATCCAGTCGTCCAAGGTCCTGGAAGAGCAGATTCGTTCAGTTGGCGGCCTGCCGCAGGTAATGGCCTTCTCCGAGGTCTATCAGGCGCTGCAGACTGGCGTGGTCGACGGGACGGAAAACCCGCTTTCCAACCTGTACACCCAGAAGATGCATGAAGTGCAAAAGCACCTGACCCTGACCGAGCACGGCTATCTTGGTTACGCGGTGATCGTGAACAGAAAATTCTGGGACGGTCTGCCGGCAGACATTCGCAAGCAGCTCGACGATGCGATGGAGCAGGCAACCCGCTATGCCAACCAGATCGCCAAGGTCGAGAACGATTCTTCGCTGGAAGCAGTGAAGAAGAGCGGCAAGACCACGGTCTATGTGCCGACCAAGGAAGAGCGTCTGGCATTCAAGAAGGCCATGGCGCCGGTGCATCAGAAGATGGAAGGGCGTATCGGCAAGGAAGTTATCCAGGCGGTTTACAAGGATATCGGTTTCAAGCCGGATAGCCTGTAAGTCTCTTGGCAGTAAAGATCGGGGGCGAAAGCCCCCGGTTTATAAATGGGGGTATTCACGATGTTAAACAAAGCGCTCAATCACCTCGAAGAGTTGCTGGTCACGTTCCTGATGGGCGCGGCCACGCTGATCATCTTCGCCTCGGTGGCGCACCGCTATCTGGCCGGGGTCGATATTCCCGGTCTGCAGGACTGGCTGCTGACATTGAATTTCAGCTGGGCCCAGGAGCTCTGCATCATCATGTTCGTGTGGATGGCCAAGTTCGGTGCAGCCTATGGCGTTCGGACCGGCATTCACGTCGGGGTCGATGTCCTTATCAACAGGCTTGACGACGGTATGCGTGGCAAATTCATCATCTTCGGCCTGCTGGCTGGTGCGCTGTTTACCGGCATCGTTGCCACGCTGGGCGCGCATTTCGTTTGGGAAAACGGTGCTCACTACGCCGCCTTCAATACCTTGGGCATCCAGGCTGAAGATATCTACGAAGGTCCGACGACGCCTGACCTGGAGTGGCCGACCTGGATCGTGTACAGCGCCATTCCGTTCGGTTCGTCGCTGATGTGCTTCCGCTTCCTGCAGGTTACTTGGGCATTCATCAAGACGGGTGAGTTGCCGCATCACGATCACGGACACGTCGACGGTCTGGAAGACGAAGTACCACCGGTCGATTTCGACCCCTATAGCATGGACGACAACCTGCACATGAAGGATCTGAAGCACACCATGGTTGGCGAGCGTCGCTCCGGCGAGGAACGTCGCCACGAGTCGTCCCAGGCTGCCGCCGAAGAGCGTCGCGCCGGTGGTGAACGCCGTCATGCATCCGACAAGCAAGGAGACCAGCAATGAACGCACTGGTGATTTTTGGCCTGCTGGCCATCCTCATGCTGACCGGCATGCCGATCTCGATTTCGCTCGGCCTGACCGTGTTGACCTTCCTCTTCACCATGACGCAGGTGCCGCTCGAATCGGTTGCCCTCAAGCTATTCACGGGTATCGAGAAGTTCGAAATCATGGCGATTCCGTTCTTCATCCTCGCTGGCAATTTCCTGACCCACGGCGGGGTGGCGAAACGGATGATCAATTTCGCCACATCGATGGTCGGCCATTGGTACGGCGGTCTGGGTCTGGCCGGTGTGCTGGCCTGTGCGCTGTTCGCAGCAGTGTCCGGTTCCAGCCCGGCGACGGTCGTGGCGATCGGCTCCATCCTGCTGCCGGCCATGGTCAAGGCGGGCTTCCCGAACAAGTTCGGGGCAGGCGTGATCGCGACCTCCGGTGCGCTTGGCATCCTGATTCCGCCGTCCATCGTCATGGTGATGTACTCGGTGGCAACCAATACCTCGGTTGGCGCCCTGTTCATGGCGGGGGTGATTCCGGGTCTGGCACTGGCTGGCGTGTTGGGCGGCGTCACCTGGTATCGCGCCAAGAAGTTCAACTATCCCCGTCAACCGAAGGCGACCTGGGGCGAGCGCTGGAAGGCATTCCGCGCTTCGGTCTGGGGCCTGCTGCTGATCGTGGTCGTGATGGGCGGTATCTACTCCGGCATCTTCACGCCGACCGAAGCAGCAGCAATGTCTGCGGTCTACGCCTTTATTTGCGCCGTTTTCATCTACAAGGATCTGGGGCTCAAGGATGTGCCGAAGGTGTTGCTCAATTCGGCCAACATGTCAGCGATGCTGCTCTACATCATCACCAACGCCGTGCTCTTCTCGTTCATCATGACCAACGAGAATATCCCGCAGGCGCTGGCTGACTGGATGTTGGGCAATGGGCTGGGTGTCATCACCTTCCTGCTGGCGGTCAACGTGATTCTGCTGCTCGCCGGTAATTTCATGGAGCCGTCTTCCATTGTCCTGATTTTCGCGCCGATTCTCTTCCCGGTGGCGATCGCGCTCGGTATCCATCCGGTGCATTTCGGCATCCTGATGGTGGTGAATATGGAGGTTGGCATGTGCCATCCCCCGGTCGGCTTGAATCTCTACGTCGCATCGGGCATCACCAAGATGGGCATTACCGAACTGACCGTTGCCGTGTGGCCGTGGTTGCTCTCCATGCTCGGCTTCCTGGTAGTTGTCACCTACTGGCCTGACCTTTCGCTGTGGTTGCCACGGACGATGGGCATGCTCTAACAGGGCATTCCTTCCTAGGTCGTACCCTGCAAGCCCCGACGCCGTTCGGGGCTTGTTTTTTGGGGCTGCCGGTGTGGCACAATCCAGCCCCCGGCATGTTCTTCAGGAAATCATGAAATTCGCACTCTCGATAATCGCGCTGATCGCCATTGCCTTGATCGTTCCCTTTCTGGTTCCGGAGCTGGGAAAGCGGGAGGGTGTTGATCCCAACGCCAATCTCCCATGGCAAATCGAACTGGATGGCCAGGGCGGCAGTTCGGTTTTCGGTCTGCGTCCAGGAGTCAGCACGGTCGGCGAAGTACGCCAGAAGCTCGGCAATGAGATCGATCTGGCGATCGTCGCCGAACCCAACGAAACGGGTGCGATTGAAGGCTACTACGCGCAAGTGGCACTCGGCTTTGTGCTGGCCAAGGTCATTGTCACGGTCGACGCGAAAAAAGAGCTGGTTTTGGAAATGCGCGAACGGGCCCTGAAGGCCAAGCACATGGAGAGCACGACACGCAAGATCACGTTGAGCCAGGACGATTTGGTCGCAATTGAAAAAATGCCGGTGAAGGCCATCAGCGTCATTCCGTCGGTGCAACTGGATGAGGTAACAGTGATCCAGCGCTTTGGGGCGCCGGGCGAACGGCTGGTCGTATCGGAGAAGCGGGTACATCTGCTCTACCCTGACAAGGGGCTCGATGTGGTGGTCGACGGCAACGGCAAGGAGTTGATGCAATACGTGGCGCCACGCAACTTTGCCGAGTTGCGCGAACCGCTGAGCAGGCTGGAAGGCGAGAAACCTCAGGCGCAGTGATTCGGGCGTTCGTGTTCTGAATCTGCTAAAATTGCTCGTTTTTCAACTGTCTAGCTTTTTGCGGAGCAATTAAATGGCTATCGAACTCGCCCTCTCCATCATCAAACCCGATGCTGTCGCCAAGAATGTCATCGGCAAGATTTACTCCCGTTTTGAATCCAACGGTCTGAAGATCGTTGCCTCCAAGATGGTCTGGTTGTCCGAGCAGGAAGCCGGCCAGTTCTACGCTGTGCACAAGGCCCGTCCTTTCTTCAAGGACCTGGTTTCCTTCATGACCTCCGGTCCGGTCATGGTTCAGGTGCTCGAAGGCGAAAACGCCATCGCCAAGAACCGTGAGCTGATGGGCGCCACCAACCCGAAGGAAGCCGCACCGGGCACCATCCGCGCCGATTTCGCAGAGTCCATCGATGCCAACGCCGTGCACGGCTCCGATGCTCCGGAAACCGCCGCCGTGGAAGTCGCTTTCTTCTTCCCGGGTTTGAACGTTTACGCCGGTCGCTAATCTATTCCGTGCCCGGAGCGGCCGTGGCGTTGACGACGGCGCCTGGCGGTGCTGTTCGCACCGTCTTTGGCTTGTCTTCACGCCACGCCTGATCTGAACATGGAAAGATGAATATGAGTGTCAATCTGCTGGATTTCGATGGCGAAAGCCTGACTGCCTGGTTTGCCGAGCAGGGCGAAAAGCCCTTCCGCGCCAAGCAGGTCTTGCGCTGGATCCATCGTTCCGGCGTGGCGGACTTCGATGCCATGACCGACATCGCCAAGAGCCTTCGCGAAAAGCTCAAGGCGAGGGCGGTCGTGGCGCCGCCAGCCATCGTCTCCGACAAGCTGTCGGATGACGGCACGCGCAAGTTTCTGATCGACGTTGGCAACGGCAATGCCGTTGAAACCGTGTTCATTCCCGAAGACGACCGTGGCACGCTGTGCATCTCGACGCAAGCCGGTTGTGCGCTCGACTGCGCCTTCTGTTCGACCGGCAAGCAAGGCTTCAACCGCAACCTGACGGTGGCGGAAATCATCGGCCAGCTCTGGCTGGCCAACAACGCACTCGGTGCGGTCCACGGCGACGAACGGGTTATTTCCAACGTCGTCCTGATGGGCATGGGCGAACCGCTCGCCAACTTCGAAAATTCCGTTGCCGCGCTCAAGTTGATGCTCGACGACAACGCCTACGGCCTCTCGCGCCGGCGCGTCACGGTGTCGACCTCCGGTCTGGTGCCGGTCATGGACCGTCTGGGCGATGAGTGCCCGGTTGCATTGGCTGTCTCGCTGCACGCACCGAACGACAGGCTGCGCGACCAGATCGTGCCGATCAACCAGAAATACCCGCTCAAAGAACTGATGGCAGCCTGCCAGCGCTACCTCGACAAGGCGCCGCGTGATTTCATCACCTTCGAGTACATCATGCTTGACGGCATTAATGACAGCGACGCCCATGCCCGCGAACTGCTGGCGCTGGTCAAGAGCGTGCATTGCAAGTTCAACTTGATTCCCTTCAACCCCTTCCCGGGTTCGCCATTCAAGCGTTCGCCAGCGGAGCGAGTGCGCCGGTTTGCCGATATCCTGATGCAGGCCGGTATTGTTACCACGACGCGCAAGACGCGCGGTGACGACATTGATGCTGCCTGTGGCCAGTTGGCCGGCCAGGTTTTGGATAAAACCAAACGGACAGCAGGGCGAGTGATTCCCCTTGTGGAGGCAAGATCGTGACTGTTTTTTCGCTGAAAAACTGGGTTTCGGTGCTGTGTCTGGGCGTGTCGTGTGCATTGCCGGTCCATGCGCAATACGACTTCAATCCGTCCGATACCGGCCAGTTGAAACCATCGAGCGATCCGCGAAATCGGGCCAAAATTCACACAGAACTGGGCTCGCTGTACTTTCAGGCGGGAAATCCGGGGGTTGCGCTTGATGAGTTGCGCATCGCGTTGAGTGCGGACTCCGGCTACTATCAAGCGTACAGTGTTCGCGGCCTGGTCCGCCTTTCGCTGAAGGAGTACGACAAAGCGGAAGACGATTTTCGTCAGGCGCTGGACCTCGCGCCGAACGATCCCGAGGTCAATAACAATTACGGCTGGTTTCTCTGCGAAACGGGAAAAGAGCGCCAGTCTATCGCCTACTTTCTCAATGCGTTGAAGAGCCCTTTGTACGAAACGCCAGACAAGGCCTACACCAACGCCGGCACCTGTGCTTTCAAGGCAGGTGATTTTGATGGTGCGCAGAGTTACTTGCTCAAGGCCTTGCAGCTATCGCGCGATGGCGCAGTCCCGGCGCGTTTGCAACTGGCCCTGATTTTTTACAGGCGCGGAAATTTTGAAGAGTCGCGCATCTATCTGACCGAAGCGTTAAAAATGATGGAGCCACCGACGGCCGAAGCACTTTGGCTTGGCCTGCGCCTTGAGCGCAGGCAGGGCAACCGTGCTGCAGAGGCAGGCTACGCTTCGCAGCTGCGTGGTCGGTATCCGACGTCGCAGGAGTATCAGGAATTTCTTAAAGGCAATTTTGAATGAGTGAGCAGGTGAATACCCAGGAAGTCGTCTCGGAACATGTTGTCGTGATGTCCGGTCCGCCAGTCGGAGAACGGTTGCGTTTGGCGCGCGAGGCGCGCAGTCTGGAGGTAGCGGATATCGCTCAAACGCTCAAGCTCGGGCCGCGGCAGGTCGAAGCATTGGAAGCGGACGACTGGAAGGGTTTGCCGGGGAATACGTTCATCCGCGGTTTTGTGCGTAACTATGCCCGCCTGGTTCAGATAGACCCGGCCCCGCTGATGGTGCAACTGGACGATGTCCTCGAAGCGCCGGTGAGCAGTTTGGGTGTTTCCGAAATGACGCCAGCGGCGATGCCGCATTCCGGTACTGCCGGCTCCCAGCGCAGCAAACTATTCGTGCTTGTCGGAGCGGGATCGGTTGTTCTGGCAGCGTTGGCTTATTTCCTGATGCCCGCTGATTTGTCGTCGCTGCGCGAAAGCACGCAGTCGTTGCTTGACTCGCTGGGCCGCAAGGAGCCGGAGGTATCAATACCCATCCCGGCTACTGGCGCACCAGAGCCAGTATTCCCGCCCGGGACGACGCCGCAACAGGTCATGAATCCGCAGGTGCTCGCGCCAGCCGAAGTGCTGGTCCCTGCAGCAGGCACTGTTTCGCCTTCGGCAGGCAAGCCGGATACCCCGGAATCGGGGACTGCACCAGCCAATGCGCCCCAAATGCGTTTCCTGATCGAGAAGGATTCATGGCTCGAGGTTCGGGATCGCGACAACAAGGTCGTGTTTTCACAGAGGTTGATTGCAGGTACCGAACAGGCATTGTCCGGGCAAGGACCCCTCTCCGTGACCATTGGCTATGCGCCGGGTGTCCGTGTTTTCTGGCATGGTCAGCCTGTTGATCTGGCGCCCTATACGCGCGGCGAAGTGGCCCGTCTGGTTCTGGAGTAGCTCGTGAGTGCAGTTGCCAAACGTCTGACCCGCTCCTGTCTTGTCGGGCATGTGAAACTGGGGGGCGATGCCCCGACGGTTATCCAGTCGATGACCAATACCGACACCGCCGATTATCTGGCTACCGCCTTGCAAACGGCCGAGCTGGCGCGTGCCGGCTCTGAACTGGTGCGCATTACGGTGAATACGCTGGAAGCTGCAGCTGCGGTACCGAAGATCCGCGAGCATCTCGACAGGATGAACTGCAACGTCCCGTTGATCGGCGATTTCCATTACAACGGGCATCGTTTGCTGACTGAGCACCCGGCTTGTGCCGAGGCGCTGGCCAAGTATCGGATCAATCCAGGAAATGTTGGATTTGGCAAGAAAAAGGACGAGCAGTTCGCCCAGATGGTCGAGCTGGCCTGCAAGTACGACAAACCGGTGCGCATCGGCGTCAACTGGGGCAGCCTCGATCAGGAGTTGCTGGCGCGGATTATGGACGAAAATTCACGTCGACCGCAGCCCTTGGACGCCACCGAGATCATGCGCCACGCGATGGTGACCTCGGCGCTCGAATCGGCGGCCAAGGCAGAAGAGGTTGGACTGGCTGGCGAAAAAATCATCCTGTCGTGCAAGGTTTCCAGCGTTCAGGATCTGATCGCCATTTATCGCGAGCTTTCGAAGCGCGCTGACTATGCCTTGCATCTGGGATTGACTGAAGCCGGGATGGGATCAAAGGGAATCGTCGCGTCGACCGCAGCACTCTCTGTTTTGCTGCAGGAAGGTATCGGCGACACGATCCGAATTTCGCTAACGCCCGAACCTGGTGGTTCGCGCGCGCAGGAAGTCATCGTCGGTCAGGAAATTCTGCAGACCATGGGCCTGCGCGCCTTCACGCCGATGGTTGCGGCTTGCCCCGGTTGCGGCCGGACGACCAGCACCTTTTTCCAGCAACTGGCTGGCGAAGTCCAGGATTTCGTGCGCGCCAAAATGCCGGAATGGAAGTTGCATTACGATGGCGCCGAAAACATGACGCTGGCCGTGATGGGCTGCATCGTCAATGGTCCCGGAGAATCCAAGCACGCCAATATCGGCATTTCGCTGCCGGGGACCGGTGAGGCACCGTCGGCGCCGGTTTACGAGGATGGCGAAAAAACGGTCACCCTTAAAGGCGACAACATCGCCTATGAATTCAAGCAGATCATCGAGCGCTATGTCGAGCGCACCTACACCAAGAAACTGAAGTCATGAGTCAAACCTTGCAAGCCGTGCGCGGGATGAACGACATCCTGCCTGACGATGCCGCATTCTGGGAGCTGTTCGAGGACACCATCCGGTCGTGGCTCAAGAGCTACGGCTACCGCCCGATCCGCATGCCCATCGTCGAGCCGACGCCGCTTTTCAAACGAGCCATCGGCGAAGTGACCGATATCGTCGAGAAGGAAATGTACTCCTTCATCGACGGCCTCAACGGTGAAGCGCTGACCCTGCGCCCGGAAGGGACTGCGGGTTGTGTGCGTGCCGTCATCGAACACAATCTGGCAGCGCGCCAGACACAGCGCCTTTACTACATAGGCCAGATGTTCCGCCACGAGCGCCCGCAAAAGGGGCGTTACCGCCAGTTTCATCAGGTCGGTGTCGAATCCTTCGGTATGACCGGCCCGGATATCGATGCCGAAATGATCCTCATGGGTGCCCGTCTGTGGAACGATCTCGGGCTGGATGGCATCGAACTGCAACTCAACAGCCTTGGCCAGCCGGACGAGCGCGCCCAGCATCGTGCCGCGCTGATTACCTACTTTGAAGAGAATGCCGAACTGCTCGACGAAGAGGCCAAGCGTCGCCTGCATACCAACCCGCTGCGCATTCTGGATACCAAGAATCCTGCCATGCAGGACCTCTGCGCTGCTGCGCCCAAGCTGATTGACTACCTTGGTGCCGAGTCGCTGGCCCACTTTGAAGGCGTCCAGCGCGTTTTGCGCGATGCCGGCATTCCTTTCACGATCAATCCGCGTCTGGTCCGTGGCCTCGATTACTACAACCTTACCGTATTCGAATGGGTGACCGACAAGCTGGGCGCTCAGGGTACGGTTTGCGCCGGTGGCCGTTACGATGGCCTGGTCGAGCAACTCGGCGGCAAGCCGACACCAGCCTGCGGATTCGCCATGGGCATCGAGCGTCTGATCGCCCTGATCAAGGACTCCGGCGGAGAGCCGGCGGCACCCGTGCCGGATGTTTACCTGGTCCGTCAGGGTGACGAGGCGGCCCGCCTTGCCTTCCGCGTGGCCGAAGGCTTGCGCGATCAGGGAATTGACGTGCTGCAGCATTGTGGTGGCGGCAGCTTCAAGTCCCAGATGAAAAAAGCTGACAGCAGTGGCGCGAACTTCGCGGTAATTATTGGCGATGACGAAGCGTCGACCGGGGAAGTCCAGCTCAAGTTATTGCGTCAGGCTGGCATTGAACAACGTAAACTGAAAGTCGATGAACTGGCCGAGGCCATCATTGATCAAATTATCGATTCGGACGAAGAGGAATAAGCAGCATGGCGCATTACGACCTCGAAGAACAGGAACAGATAGACACCCTGAAAACCTGGTGGAAAATGTACGGCAACCTCGTGACGGGCCTTGTCGTAGCTGTTTCGCTGGGGGTGATCGGCTGGCAAGGCTGGAACTGGTACCAGCGTGGGCAGTCGGCACAAGCGGCAGCCATCTACAGCGTGCTAGAGCAGGCGACTGCCATGGGCGATGCCCAGAAGGTTAAGGCCGCCGCTGGCGAGTTGGCTGAAAAATTCGGCAGCACGAGCTACGCAGCGCTTGGCGCCATGATGGCTGGCAAGCAGTCTTTTGAAGCCGGTGACCTGAAGACAGCGAAAACCCAGTTTGGCTGGGTTGCCGAGAACGGCAAGGACGAGATCAAGGATCTGGCCCGCCTGCGTCTGGCCGCTGTCCAGATCGATGAACAGGCTTACGATGAAGCCCTCAAGCAACTCGACGCCGCCCATGCCCCGGCTTTCGACGCACGTTTTCAGGAAATGAAGGGTGACGTGCTCTCCGCACAAGGCAAGAAGGCCGAAGCGCGGACAGCCTACAAGGCTGCGCTCGACAAGATGACAGGCAAGCAGGGCGCCGGTCGTGAATTGCTGCAGCAGAAGCTCGACAACCTGGGTGAGGCTGCCTGATGTCACGTCAACTTGCTGCCTTGATGGTGGCCTCCGGCCTTTTGTTGGCTGGCTGCGCGACCGTGTCGGATACGATCGATTCGATCAACCCGTTTGCCAGTGCCGGGCCGAAAATGGCGCCTTTGGGGCCGTTGACCGCAACAGCCGATGTGCGCACGGCGTGGTCGGCCAGTGCCGGCAAGTCTGGCGACTACACCTTCACGCCAGCCGTGGTGGGCACTGTCGCCTATGTTGCAAGCCGTAGCGGCACGGTTTCCAAGCTCGAAGACGGCAAGCTGGTCTGGAAAATAGATGCTGGCCAGCCCTTGTCTGCCGGTGTGGGAGCCAACGGCCGACTGCTGGTTGTAGGCACCTCGAAGGGTGAGGTACTGGCTTTCTCTGCCGAGGATGGAAAGCCACTATGGCAGACCAAGGTAAGCAGCGAAGTGCTCGCAGCACCGGTCGTCGGTGACGACGGCGTGGCGGTCAAGAGTGGCGACAATCGCATACATCTGCTCGATGCCGGTGATGGCGGGCGCAAATGGGTCTATCAGCGCTCGACGCCCTCTTTGTCTGTGCGCAGCGCGGGTTCCCCCGTATTTGCTGACCGATATCTCTTTGTCGGCTACCCCGGTGGCAAGCTCGTCGCTCTCGCGATTCAAAATGGTGCCCCGGTCTGGGAGGGTGCTGTCGCCTTGCCCAAGGGCGCAACCGAACTTGACCGCGTGGCGGACATTGTTGCGCCTCCCGTTGTCGATGGGCGTCTGATCTGCGCCGTCGCCTTCCAGGGGCGCGTGGCCTGTTTCGATATGGGGCAGGGCGGGGCCATGGTCTGGTCACGTGATCTGTCATCTGTGGCCGGCCTGGCGATGGATAGCCGCTACCTGTTTGTTGCCGACGACAAGGGCGTTGTCTATGCGCTGGATCGCCAGTCAGGCAGCAGCCTCTGGAAACAAGACAAGCTCAAGAACCGTCGCCTCTCCGCGCCGGTTGTCCAGCGTGGGCTGGTTGCCGTGGCCGATGCAGAGGGCATCGTTCACTTCCTTTCCCGTGAAGACGGCAGCTTTGCCGCGCGCCAGAAAACCGATGGAACGCCGGTTCGCGCGCCACTTCAGATGCTCGGAAATGCCGTGCTGGTGCAAACCACCGGTGGCAACGTGAGCGCAATCGAGGCTCAATGAAACCTACGCTCGTTTTGGTTGGCCGACCCAATGTCGGCAAATCCACCCTTTTCAACCGTCTGACCAAGTCGCGTGACGCCATCGTCGCCGATCTGCCGGGCCTGACGCGTGACCGCCACTACGGTCATGGAAAACTAGGCAAGAAGCCTCATCTGGTCGTCGATACGGGCGGATTCGAGCCGCTGGTCAAGGAAGGCATCCTGCATGAAATGGCGCGCCAGACCGAACAGGCGATTGCCGAAGCCGATGCCATCATCTTCGTGGTCGATGGTCGTGCCGGTCTGACGCCGCACGACAAGGAGATCGCCAACAAGCTGCGCCGCGTTGACTGTCCGGTCATTGTTGCGGTCAACAAGGCAGAAGGCATGAATTCCGGCATGGTTGAGGCCGAGTTCCATGAACTCGGTCTTGGCGAGCCGAATGCCATCTCGTCGGCTCACGGTGAAGGGGTACGTGGCCTCGTTGAACTGGCGCTCGAAAGTTTTCCCGAGCCCGAAGAAGACGAATGGCACTCTGACGCTGTCCGGGTGGCCATCGTCGGTCGTCCCAATGTCGGCAAGTCTACCCTGATCAACACGTTGCTTGGCGAAGAGCGGGTTATTGCCTTCGATGCGCCGGGAACGACACGAGATTCGATTGAGATCGACTTCGAGCGTGGCGGCCGGAAGTACGTCCTGATCGATACGGCCGGGATGCGCAAGCGTGGGAAGATTTTCGAATCGATCGAAAAATTCTCGGTGGTGAAGACACTTCAGGCTATCGAGGACGCCAATGTCGTCATTCTGATGGTGGACGCCCAAGCCGACGTTTCCGACCAGGATGCACATATTGCCGACTTCATCGTCCAGTCCGGCAAAGCACTGGTGGTTGCGGTCAACAAATGGGATGGCCTTGATTCCTATGTTCGTGAGCAAACGCGCCAGATATTGCAGCGCAAACTGCAATTCCTGAATTTTGCAAAATTCCATTTCGTTTCGGCTCGTGAAAATATCGGCCTGGAGTCGCTGTTCCGTTCCGTGGATTCAGCCTACGCGGCAGCCATGGCAAAGATGACCACCCCGCGTCTGACTCGCGTGCTGATCGACGCGGTTGCCAAGCAGGCTCCGGCCAAGCATGGGCTGTTCCGTCCCAAGCCGCGCTACGCCCACCAGGGCGGTTCCAATCCGCCCATTATCGTTATCCACGGTAACGCGGTTGACCAGATCACCGACAGCTATCGCCGGTACCTCGAACACACCTTCCGTGAAGCGTTCAAATTGCAGGGAACGCCGTTGCGAATCCAGTGTGTTACTGCAAAAAATCCGTTTGCCGACAAAGACAAGAAATAAACCACAAAATCTTTGGCAGCACTTTATAAATTTGGGTACATTAGGACCCTCATAACAATTACATGGAGTCCACACCATGAGTAACAAAGGGCAACTTCTACAAGACCCCTTCCTCAACGCTCTTCGTCGTGAGCACGTTCCCGTTTCAATTTACCTGGTGAATGGGATCAAATTGCAGGGCCAGGTTGAATCGTTCGATCAGTACGTTGTACTACTCAAAAATACGGTAACCCAGATGGTTTACAAGCACGCCATTTCTACGGTGGTGCCTGCACGTCCGGTCAATCTTCAGCAGGAACAGGCTGCGGAATAATCGAATCCTGTCCAGCGACCCGCCTCCCTGGCGGGTTTGCGCTTCTCTTTCCTGGAAACGCCCATGATTGAACGACCCTCCGCCGGAGAGCGTGCGGTGATCGTTCAGCTTGATTTTGGCCAGCCCGATCTGGAAGATCAGCTGGAGGAGGTACGTTTGCTGGCCGAATCCGCCGGAGCGGAGGTGGTTGCCGAGGTTTTCGGCAGGCGTCAGAGCCCAGATCCGAAGACATTTGCAGGCAAGGGCAAGGTTGATGAGATCGGTGCGATGGTTGCAGCAGGCGAAGCCGATCTCGTAATTTTCAATCACGAGCTCTCGCCGGCGCAGGAACGAAATATCGAGCGCGTGCTCAAATGTCGGGTGATTGACCGAACCAGTCTGATTCTTGATATTTTTGCCTTGCGCGCCTCAAGCGCAGAGGGCAAGCTGCAGGTTGAACTGGCACAGCTTGAGCATTTATCGACGCGCCTCGTGCGTGGCTGGACTCACCTCGAACGGCAGCGTGGCGGTATTGGTATGCGTGGCCCAGGTGAGAAACAGCTGGAAACGGACCGCCGTTTGCTCGGTAATCGCGTCAAGCTATTGAAAGACCGCCTCGGAAAATTGTCACGGCAGCGTGGTGTGCAGCGCAAGGCTCGAATGCGCGGCGACGTGCTCAATGTGTCACTGGTTGGCTATACCAATGCGGGCAAGTCGACTTTGTTCAATGCACTGACGCATGCTGGTGTATTTGCGGCCGATCAGCTGTTTGCCACCCTCGACACGACTTCACGCAAACTATGGATTGAAGGGGCTGGCAATATTGTAATCTCCGACACTGTCGGATTTATCCGCGAACTACCGCATTCCCTGGTGGATGCCTTTCATGCAACGCTCGAAGTGGCGACCCATGCGGATCTACTGTTGCATGTCGTTGATAGTGCCAGTCATGCCCGCGATGAGCAGGTAGGCGAGGTTAACAAGGTGCTTCGGGAAATCCGGGCAGACCGTGTCAGGCAACTCGTGGTCTGGAACAAGATCGACCTGACCGAAGCCCAGCCGGGCGTTGAGCGGGATGAGTATGGTAATATCACGCGCGTTCGAGTCAGTGCGCGTACTGGAGAAGGCTTGGATTTACTGCGTGAATCCTTGGCCGAATACGCCCGAGCCAAGGCCGAAGCCCGTCAGAAGGCGATTGCTGAAGCCGAATTTGAAGCACAACACGACTACATCAACTGAATCCCGATATCCATGATTCCGACCTTAGGTATATTCATGTCGCTCAATGACCCGCAGTGGGGAAATCGCGGCGGCAATGACGACGACAAATCTGATGGTAAAGGTCCGCGCCGACCCAACGATGGTCCGCCAGACCTCGAAGAGCTTTGGCGTGACTTTAATCGCAAATTGTCCGGGATGTTCGGCAAAAAAGGCGGGGGAGGTGGCAGCGGCGGCGGTGATGGTCCGCGTATGCCGAATATCGATTTCAATCCCAAGTTTATCGGAGGCGGTGTCGGCGTTCTCGCCGGTCTGGTGGCCGTAGTCTGGCTCGCTTCCGGCTTCTACATCGTGGATGCTTCTCAACGCGGACTGGTACTGCAGTTCGGCAGTTTCAAGGAAGCGACCGATCCTGGCCTTCGCTGGCGTTTGCCGTATCCTATTCAGTCGCATGAACTGGTCAACCTGACAGGTGTGCGCACCATCGAAATCGGATATCGTGGTAGTGAGCGCAACAAGGTGCTCAAGGAAGCACTGATGCTGACCGATGACGAGAACATCGTGAACATTCAGTTTGCTGTCCAGTACATCCTCAAGGATCCGGTCGATTATTTGTTCAATAACCGGTCGACCGACGAGGCCGTGGTGGGGGCTGCCGAATCGGCAGTTCGTGAGATCGTTGGCAAGAGCAAGATGGATTTTGTGCTCTACGAAGGTCGCGAGCAGATCGCCACCCAGGCAGCCAAGCTCATGCAGGACATTCTTGATCGCTACCAGAGCGGCATCCTGATTTCCAAGGTGACCATGCAGAACGCCCAACCGCCCGAGCAGGTGCAGGCAGCGTTCGACGATGCCGTCAAGGCAGGTCAGGATCGCGAGCGTCAGAAGAATGAAGGCCAGGCCTACGCCAACGACGTGATTCCGAAGGCAAAGGGTACGGCGGCGCGTTTGCTTGAAGAGGCCAACGGTTATAAGCAGCGCGTCATCGCATCCGCTGAAGGTGATGCATCGCGCTTCAAGCAGGTGCTGACCGAGTATGCCAAGGCACCCGAGGTAACACGTCAGCGTCTCTATCTGGAAACCATGCAGCAGATTTACTCGAATACCAGCAAGGTCATGGTCGATGCAAAGGGGCAGGGCAATTTGCTCTATTTGCCGCTCGATAAATTGATGCAGGCTGCAACTGGTGCGACCGCCGCGCAGGCCGCTCCGGAAGCCTCTGTGGCTCCGTCAACAGCCAGGCCTACAGCGCCGCTATCAAATGATGCTCCGCCGCAAATTGAAACTGCGCCGAAGGTCGGTGGTGGCTCATATTCTGGAAGTGCGCGCGATGGGTCGCTGCGTTCGCGTGATCGGGAGGGACGGTAATGAGTCAGCGCATGAATTTGTTGGGGGCTCTATTTGCCACCGTGCTGGCCGTGATAGCCATGTCTATATTTACGGTGGACCAACGTCAGTATGCAGTGGTTTTTCAGTTGGGCGAGGTAAAGCGGGCGATCAGCGAGCCCGGCCTCTACTTCAAGATACCCATGGTTCAGAACGTTCGCTATTTCGAGAAGCGCATTATCACGCTTGATAATGCAGAACCCGAGCGTTTCATAACATCTGAAAAGAAGAACGTACTGGTTGATTCTTATATCAAATGGCGGATTATCGACCCACAGCTTTACTACATTTCGGTTGGTGGAGATGAGTCGCGGGCCAAAACCCGTCTGAATCAGACGGTCAATGCGGGTTTGCGCGAGGAGTTCGGCAAGCGCACGGTGCACGATGTGGTTTCTGGTGAGCGCGATCAGGTCATGACACAGATGCGCGAGAAGGCGGACAACGATGCACGCAAAATTGGGGTGCAGATTGTCGACGTCCGCTTGAAACGCGTCGAGTTGCCAACTGAGGTAAGCGAAGCAGTGTATCGACGCATGGAGGCCGAGCGAAAGCGTGTTGCCAACGAGTTGCGTTCCGAAGGGTCGGCCGAGGCTGAAAAGATTCGTGCTGACGCTGACCGTCAGCGTGAAATCATTGTCGCAGATGCCTACCGCGATGCACAGAAAATCAAGGGCGAGGGGGATGCCAAAGCGACCAATACGTACGGTCAGGCATTCGGGCAAAGCCCTGAGTTCTATGCGTTCTATCGCAGCCTTGAGGCCTATCGTGGCAGCTTCAAGAGCAAGAGCGATGTGCTGGTTGTCGAACCCAGTTCGGACTTCTTCAAATACATGAAAAGTGGCGGACGTGGCGCTGACAAAGGCAAATGATTTCAACCCTGCTGCTGGCCTTCGCGCTGATGCTCCTGCTCGAAGGTCTCATGCCATTTATTGCGCCGGCTGTCTGGCGTGAAACCTTCCGTCGATTAATTCAACTTTCGGATGGGCAGATTCGTTTCGTCGGCCTGACCTCGATGTTGATCGGCCTGATCCTTCTGATTGTTTTTTCATGAACTGGCTGTTACCTGAGTACCTTGCCGACGCGTTGCCTGCCGAAGCGGAGCGCATCGAGAGACTGCGTCGTATCGTTCTCGATCACTTTCGTGGCCGTGGCTACGAACTGGTCATGCCCCCTATGCTGGAATATCTGGAGTCCCTGCTGACCGGTGCCGGCCAAGACCTGAAATTGCGTACCTTCAAGCTGGTCGATCAGCTTTCGGGGCGGACCATGGGCGTTCGCGCCGACATCACGCCGCAGGCTGCGCGAATCGACGCGCATCTGCTCAATCATCAGGGGGTGACTCGGCTCTGCTACTGCGGCAGCGTGCTGCACACCTTGCCGGCAACGATATCGGCCGGACGCGAGCCAGTTCAGATTGGTGCTGAACTTTACGGGTTTGAAGGGATTGACGCCGACCTTGACGTCATCCGCTTGATGGCTGGCGCATTCGAGCGCGTCAAATTGCCGGTCAGCCGAATTGACCTTGGCCACGTGGGCATCTTCCAGGCGTTGGCAGAGGCAGCCGGTTTGCCGCAGGAAGCGGAGGATGTGCTTCTGAGTCTTCTGCAGGCCAAGGACGTTCCAGGGCTGGAAGAAGCATGTGTCAATGTCCAGTCGCCCTATCGCGAAGCGCTGCAACGTCTACCGCAGCTTTATGGAGGTGCGGAGGTGCTGGATCGAGCCGAGGCAGAGTTGCCCGCCTTGCCAGCGATATCATCTGCCCTGAGAGGTCTGCGTCATCTCTTGGCGGGTGCGCCGGAACTGCCTTTCTCGATTGATCTTTCGGATTTGCGTGGCTACCACTATCACAATGGTGTTGTCTTTGCAGCCTACTGTCCAGGTTACCCCGTGGCAATTGCGATGGGCGGACGTTACGATGGCGCAGGCAAGGCGTTCGGGCGAGATCGTCCGGCGACCGGATTTTCGATGGATTTACGAGAGGTTGCGCGGTTGGCGCCGGCCGGCAAGTCGAATGGTGCAATCCTGGCGCCGCATGCAGGTCACAACGTATTCCTTGCCGCACACATCGCTGCGCTGCGCGAGCAAGGCGAAATGGTCGTCCAGTTGCTGCCGGGCGAAACCGCCTGCGAAGGGCCGTACTGTGACCGAAAGTTGGCGCTGGTCGGCGAACACTGGATTATTGAAGCAATACAAGAGGATTAAAAAATGGCAAAGAATGTCATCGTGGTAGGCACGCAATGGGGCGACGAGGGCAAGGGCAAGATCGTCGACTGGCTGACCGATCACGCCAAGGGGGTTGTGCGTTTTCAGGGTGGCCACAATGCTGGGCACACGCTGGTAGTCGGCGAGCAGGTCTACAAGCTGAACCTGGTTCCCTCCGGGATCGTGCGCGAAGGCGTCGAATGCTATATCGGCAATGGTGTCGTGCTCGACATTCACCATCTGCTGTCGGAAATTGCCGAGTTGGAAAAGGGCGGTATCGACGTTCGGTCGCGCCTGAAGATCAGTCCGGGATGCCCGCTGATCCTTCCGTACCACTCGGCTATCGACAAGGCCCGGGAAGGTGCCAAGTCGGAGGACAAGAAAATCGGTACGACCGGCAAGGGTATTGGTCCGACCTACGAAGACAAGGTTTCCCGCCGTGGCCTGCGCGTTTATGACCTGTTCCAGCCGGAACGTTTCGCCGAGAAGCTGAAGGAAGTGCTGGAGTATCACAACTTCGTGCTGACTCAGTATTTCAAGGCGCCAGCCGTCGATTTTCAAGCTGTGTACGATCAGGCAATGGCGGATGCCGAGCAGATCCGCCCGATGGTGACTGATGTTTCAGCAGCACTTTACGCCGCCAACAAGGGAGGAGCCAATCTGTTGTTCGAGGGCGCGCAGGGCACCCTACTCGATATCGATCACGGCACTTATCCGTTTGTTACCTCATCCAATTGCGTTGCCGGCCAAGCGTCCGCTGGCGCAGGCATTGGCCCGGGCATGCTTCACTACGTGCTGGGCATCACCAAGGCATACTGTACGCGGGTCGGTGGCGGTCCGTTCCCCAGTGAACTGGACATCGAAACGGAAGGGCTTCCGGGCTACCAGATGTCGCAGGTAGGCCGTGAATTTGGTACCGTTACTGGCCGCAAGCGTCGTTGTGGCTGGTTCGATGCGGCAGCGCTGCGCCGCTCGGGTCGCATCAATGGCCTGACTGGGCTTTGCATCACCAAGCTTGACGTTCTTGATGGCCTCAAGGCACTGAGCATATGCACCGGCTACAAGCTGGATGGCAAGACGATAGATCTGCTGCCCATTGGTGCCGATGAAGTCGCCCGTTGCGTGCCTATCTACGAAACGATGCCGGGTTGGAGCGGCACAACCTTCGGTGTCAAGCGCTGGCAGGACCTGCCGGCCGAAGCGCAAGCCTATCTGAATCGTCTGGAGCAGTTGTGCGAAGTGCCCATTGCGATCGTGTCGACCGGCCCGGAGCGTGACGAAACCATCCTCAAGCAGCACCCCTTCAACAATTAGGCGAATTTCGCTGATTGTGTTGAACGGGCTCTTGGGGCCCGTTCTGCTTTTAGCGTGTGGGTACGGCCTGCCAGCCCTCCGGGCATGCATTGGTATAGGGATAGTATTGGCCAGACGAGCTGCAGTAATACCAAGTTCCGTACTCTGCCGGCGCCGGGCGGGGTGGGGTTCTATAGTAGGTCGGTTCGGGAGTGTAGGCGTAGGCAGGAGTCTCGGTGTAGCTGTAAGTCGGTGGGGCTGCGTAGCTGTTTCGGGAGGCGACGGCTGCGCCGATGGCCAGACCGGCAATCGCCAGCACAGCGGCAGGACCGGCCCAGCTGTGGCTACCACGGTGACCATGATGTCCATGGCCGTAACCACCGTGACGATGTCCCCTGTCTGCCAGGGCGGACGTGGATGAGGTTATGGCCAGCGTGGCGGCGATAAACAGGGCAGTAATTTTTTTCATGGTTTCGACTCGTATTTGTCGTTTGGACAAGCCGAATAACGCGGGATGTGGCAGGACGATGACCCGCGCTGTGTACGCAAGTGTTAGCAATTGTTACTGCAGTACGGCGAAGCATCTGCTATGAGACAATGTGTTTGCGATTGGCAATCGGCCATGTTGGCTGATTTCCGAAGCCCGGCGGCAGAAATGAAAAAAAGGCCTTGTTTTAACAAGGCCTTCTATCAAAATCGCTGGTGCCCAGGAAGGGACTCGAACCCCCACGGAGTTACCCGCTAGTACCTGAAACTAGTGCGTCTACCAATTCCGCCACCTGGGCACAGGTGCGAAGAGCCGCTATTATAGAGAAAGAAGAACTGATGTCAAGAAAAAAACTATCAAAAATCCGCCGTGCAGATCCCTTCTTCGAGCGTGAATTGGCACGCTATGAGTTCCCTTTGCCTTCGCGTGAATATGTTTCACAGGTTCTGGCTGACGAAGGTCGCCCTGTCGAGTTTCATGAGCTTATCGAGTGGCTGGATATCACCACTACCGAACGCGAGATGTTCCAGCGTCGCCTGAGTGCCATGGAGCGGGAAGGTCAGTTGATGCGCAACCGCAAGGGCGCCTACATCCTGCCCGAGCGTGCCAGTCTGACACCGGGACGTATCCAGGGGCATCCGGATGGTTACGGTTTCCTGATTCCCGATGATGGTAGTGCAGATATTTTTCTCGATCAGCACCAGATGGGGAAAGTGCTGCATGGTGATCGGGCGCTGGTACGGGTTACCGGCGTTGACCGCAAGGGGCGTCCCGAGGGCGGCATTGTCGAGGTGACCGAGCGGGTCAATACAAGAATTGTTGGACGTGTTTTCGTCGAGCATGGTGTCGTCGTGGTGGCACCGGAAAACAAGCGCATTTCCCAGGATATTCTGGTGCCGCCCGTGCCGAAGTCCAAGGACAAGCCGCAATCGGGGCAGGTGGTGATGGTCGAGATTATCGAGCAGCCGAGCAAGTTCTCGCAGCCGATCGGCAAGATCATCGAGGTCTTGGGTAACTACGCTGACCCGGGCATGGAGATTGAGATCGCATTGCGCAAGCACGATCTGCCTTTCGAGTTTTCCAAATCGGCGCTAGATGAGAACAAGGCCTTGCCGGACAAGGTAACCAAGGCGGACCTGAAGGGCCGCGTCGATTTGCGCGATGTGGCGCTGGTCACCATCGACGGCGAAACGGCGCGCGATTTCGACGATGCTGTCTATTGCGAAAAGAAGGGACGCGGCTGGCGCCTGATCGTGGCGATTGCTGACGTGTCGCATTACGTCAAGCCGGGTATGGCGCTTGACCGAGAGGCGGTTGAGCGTGGCAATTCCGTATATTTCCCGCGCCGGGTGATCCCGATGCTGCCGGAGAAGCTGTCGAACGGTATCTGTTCATTGAATCCGGATGTCGAGCGCATGGCCATGGTGTGCGACATGGAGATCAGCTCGACGGGGAAGATCGGCAAATACAAATTCTATCCGGCCGTGTTCAAGTCACACGCACGGCTGACCTACAACCTTGTCTGGTCGTGGTTGTCTGGTGAAAAAGAGCCTGAATCCGATGTCCACCGCAGCGTTCTGCCTCACGTGCAGAATCTCTACAAATTGTTCGCCGCCTTGCACAAGGCGCGTGCTCAGCGCGGGGCAATTGACTTCGAGACGACTGAAACGCAGATGCTGTTCAACGATCAGGGCAAGATTGAAAACATCGTGCCGGTGGTGCGCAACGATGCACACAGGATCATCGAGGAGTGCATGCTGGCGGCCAATGTCTGCGCCTCCGAATTTCTTGCCGAGCACAAACAAACCTGCCTGTACCGTGTTCACGCCGTGCCATCGGAGGAAAAGCTGGCCAACCTGCGTACCTTCCTTGGCGAGTTCGGGCTGGCGCTGGGCGGCGGTGATGATCCGCAGGCCAAGGATTACGCCATCCTGCTCGAAAAGGTCAAGCTACGTCCTGACTTCCAGCTATTGCAGACAGTGATGCTGCGTTCGCTGCGCCAGGCGATGTACAGCCCGGACAACGTCGGGCACTTCGGTCTGGCCTACGAGCACTACACGCACTTTACTTCGCCGATCCGGCGCTATCCTGACCTGCTGGTACATCGTGCCATCAAGGCCGTGCTCGCTGGTGAAACCTACACCCCGGACCGTTCGTGGGATGACATCGGCCTGCAGTGTTCAAGCACCGAGCGGCGGGCCGACGAAGCGACCCGTGATGTCGAGAACTGGCTGAAGACCTTCTTCATGAAGGAACGCATCGGCGAGGAGTTTGACGGGACCATTTCCGGCGTTACCGCATTTGGTATTTTCGTGGCGCTCGATGCCGTTTATATCGAAGGCTTGGTGCATGTATCCGAACTGGGGGCTGATTACTTCCAGTTCGATAACATCAAGCACCAGATGCTCGGTGAGCGGACGGGGCAGCGTTTCCGTCTCGGAGACCGTGTACGGGTCAAACTGGTGCGCGCCGACCTCGAATCGAACCGGATCGATTTCGTGCTGGCGGGAACGGAGAAGGCCTACGCCGGCAAAAGAACCCTGCCAAAGGCAACGGTAAAGCCGACTGGTCTGCGGTCTGCGGCCAACGCAGTCGGGACACGGGCGCCCGTCGCCAAGACGCCGATGAAAGCTGATAAACCCGCTGCCACGTCAACGGTCAAGCCGGCAGTCAAGAAGACTGCCGCTAAAAAGTCAGCAAAGCCGGCGGCCAAGGGCGTAGCCAAACCTGTTGCGAAAAAGTCTGCTGCCAAGAAATCGGCGGCACCGCGCAGCAAGAGTGCGGGTGCCAAGCCGGCTAAAAAAGCAGCGCCCAAGAAACGCTGACCGACGCTGTTGCGCTCAGTGGTGTGGCGGGTCGAGCAGATCCGCCGCCTTGAGCGCAATGGCGGCAACCTGTTCTTCGTCCAGTCCTGGTAATTGTACGGTCAGCCATTCCAGCGATACGCCGGGGATGATGTGCTTGGCGGCAGCGATGTCGGCCGGTAGGGCAGGATCATCAGGGCCGCTGCTGATGTGACGTGCTGTGTCGACACAAAGGCGGGAGAGGTTGGCCCGGGTGTTGTCGATACCGCGTATCAACTGCGTCAGGAGCGATGGCAGGTGCCAGATCGTGGCGCACTTGAGAGTCAGATCCTTGAAGCGGAAACCGCAGGTATCAACCTGCGCTTGCAGCGAGCGCGCGGAATGCCCTGAGTGCAGGGCTTCCAGTGCGGCCAGTGGCAATTCCTTGGCGAAGGACCAGAGCAGCAGTTCGCCGATTTCGGAAAGCAGGGAGGCCATTGCCACTTCATCTGGCGAAATGTCGGCCCGTGCTGCACCCCAGCGCAGGGCAAGGCGGCTGGCCAGATGGGCGCGGGCTTCGCATTCAGCGAGCCCGTGGTTCGATTCATCGGTTTCCGGGCAGTCGAGAATCAGTTTGTGAACCGCATCGGTGCCCAATTGCATGACGGTACCGAGCGGGTTAGTGGTCTCATGCCCAAGGCGCTGGGCGCGGTGGCTTTCGGCCTCGCGCAACAGGCGCAGGCACAGAAATGGATCGGCGGCGGCAATGTCGGCCAGGTCACGGGCAGCAAGCCGTTCGCCGCGCTCGGCTTCAAGTTCAAGCAGGCGCGCCTTGGAGCGAAGCATACAGGGCAACTCCAGGCTGCTCAAATAAGCAGCCCATTGATCGACGCCCCAATGTTTCTGGTGTTCGGTTAGCAATTTGTTTTCCGGAGTGGCGCAATGATTGCGCGGGAAGCTTATTACAAAATTTCACTTTTGCGACTTAGGTCGCTCCAGGCGCTGACGTTAGAATATTCTTTTTTAGTATTTTCGGGATAGGAATGACCGTTCAGCGTCTGGTTTCTGAATCTCGTGATGTGAAGCCCTTGGTCGGTGATTTGTCCAAATGCACTGCCTATTGGCTGTCGACCGGAAAATTGCCGCCCGAGCTCATTACCGGGCACAAATTGATTGATGCTGAGCACCATTTCCTGATTGCCTCCATCGCCAATCTGCGCAGGGTGTGCATCGATCATGTGAATCTGAAAGACTGCTCCGGTTGCAGTGCTGAACGGCAGCAGATTTGTGAAACTGACTTGGTTTCCATGCTCGGTGACGTATTCGCCTTCATTCTTGATCACTTCCGGACCGAAGAAATCGTCATGCGTGAATCGCTGCTGCTGTTGGGCGATCATGACCTTTGCGCAGCGCACATGGAAGATCATGCGGCGATTTCTTCGACAGTGCAGAAAATTGTTTCGTCGCTCGACCACCAGCAAGTGGTTTCTCAGATTCGCGAACTGGACGCATTGCTCGCCCGCTGGGTGACCAACCACATTGCGCTGCATGATTTGATGCTGTCGCGCTGGATTGCCCGCGAGGATTCGTTTCTCCCGAAGTAATGAGGGCGGTCACTATCGGGCCGATGGCGCTGGCGAGGTAAAATTCGCCCTTCAGTTTTTCGAAAGCAGCCATGTCTTCCCGCCTGATCTACGGCTTCCATGCCGTTACCGCCAAACTTCGTCACGACCCGGAGTCGATCAAGGAAATTGTTTTTGATGCGACTCGCCACGATGCGCGCGCCCGCGATTTGCTGGCCCACGCCGAGTTGCAGGGCGTCAAGGTGATTGGCGCCGATGGCAAGCGGCTCGATGGCATGGCGCCTGGCGCCAAACATCAGGGCGTTCTCGCCCTGATCGAAGGTGATCGCAAGCTGGCGCATCTCGACGATGTGCTCGATACGCTGGAAGAGCCGGCCTTTTTGCTCGTGCTGGATGGCATCACCGACCCGCGCAATCTCGGAGCATGCCTGCGCGTGGCCGATGCGGCGGGCGTCCA
This sequence comes from Dechloromonas sp., assembly GCA_016790815.1. GTDB lineage: Bacteria > Pseudomonadota > Gammaproteobacteria > Burkholderiales > Rhodocyclaceae > Azonexus. The sequence continues at coordinate 11,696 of JAEUOG010000040.1, read as the reverse complement.
TGCCGTCATCGCTCCGAAGGATCGCGCCGTCGGCCTGACCGACGTGGCTGCCAAGACCGCCTGCGGTGCAGCGGAAACGGTGCCCTACGTGATGGTGACCAATCTGGCGCGAACGCTGCGTGAACTGCAGGAACGCGAGATCTGGGTCGTGGGTACGGCTGGCGAGGCAGAGAGCGATCTGTATAGCGTCGAATGGCCCAGGGCGACAGCCTGGGTGCTCGGCGCCGAAGGCGAGGGCATGCGCCGCCTGACGCGCGAGAATTGCGATCAACTGGTCAAGATTCCCATGCACGGTACGGTTGATAGCCTGAATGTCTCCGTTGCCGCGGGGGTTTGCCTGTTCGAGGCCCGCCGGCGCCTCGGCTGATTTCATGACGCATCGGCGCGCCGTCTGGCTGATGGTGCTCGTAACCCTGTTGTGGAGCATTGCTGGCGTCGTCACGCGCCATCTTGACACTACAAGCAGCTTCGAGGTGACCTTCTGGCGCAGCGCCTTCAATGCGCTGGCGCTGGGCGTTGCGCTCACCGTTCTGCGCGGCTCCTCGCTGTGGTTCGGCCTGATGCACTCCCCGGCGGTGGTGTGGCTTTCCGGCATCTGCTGGGCGGTGATGTACACCGCCTTCATGCTGGCGCTGACCTTGACCAGCGTGGCCAATGTGCTGGTGAGCATGGCGATCGGGCCGATGGTCACGGCGCTGTTTTCATGGGTTTTCCTGCGTCGCCGCCTGCCGCCGCGCAGCTGGCTGGCGATTGGCGCCGCCAGCGCTGGTATTGCCTGGATGTTCGGCGGCGATACGCGGGCGGGAGGTTCCTTGCTCGGCTCGCTCGTTGCCTGTGCCGTACCGCTGGCCGGGGCAGCCAATTTGACCATCCTGCAGAAAGTGGGCGAGCGTCGGGCCGAGAAGCAGCCGGACATGCTCTCCGGCGTGCTGCTCGGTGCCCTGATCTCGGCGCTGGCCACGTTGCCGCTGGCCTGGCCGTTGCAGGCCTCCAGCCACAATGTCGGGCTGCTGGCGATGCTTGGTATCGTTCAGCTCGCCGTGCCTTGCCTGTTGATGGTGCGCCTGACCCGCGAATTGCCGGCCCCCGAAATCGCGCTGCTCGCCTTGCTCGAGGTGATTTTTGGTGTGGCCTGGGCCTGGCTCGGTGCCGGTGAGCAGCCGTCAGCCAGAGTTCTGCTCGGCGGCGGGCTGGTGCTGGTCGCACTGGCCGCCAATGAAATGGCGGCCTGGCGGGAGGCTAAGGTCGATCGCTGAATCTGGATTTAGGGCCATTTTCGCCGTCGACCGTAGCATCACCCCCGGCTGGCACCTTGAGCCTGCCAGCCACCCCCTAGAGCCTTGAATAGATCGACCGCCGCACCGAGCCGACTCTTGCGGCTGGCCAGGTACTGCAGCTGGGCGCTGTTCAGCGTGCGCTGGGCGTCAAGCATGTCCATGTAGCCGGAGTAGCCCGATTCGTAGCGCTTCTGGGCAAGATCGAGGGCTTTTTGCGAGGCGCCGACCTGGGCCGAGAATGCCGCTTCTTCCTCGCTGAATTCGTGCAGGCCGACGATGGCATCGTTGACCTCCTTGAAGGCGGTTTGCACGGTCTTGCGGTAGTTGGCCAGGGCTTCCTTCTGGACGGCGCTGGCCTGATCGACGCGGGCGCCGGTGCGGCCGGCGTCGAAAATCGGCATGGCCAGGCCGGCGGCAGCTGACCAGATGCCGGCGCCGCCGGAGAACAGGTTGGACAGTGCCATGCTTTCGCTGCCGAGCACGCCGGTCAGGCTGATCGTCGGGTAGTAGGCGGCCTTGGCGACGCCGATGCGGGCATTCGCGGCAACCAGTTTTTCCTCGGCCTGACGGATGTCCGGGCGGGCTTCGAGCAGGGCGGAGGGCAGGCCGGCCGGCGGCGTGGGCGGCAGCGGCAGCTTGTCGAGGCCGGTGGCGCCGATCCTGAGGCCGGGCTGGCCGCTGAGCAGGCCGATCTGGCTTTCGGACAGGGCGCGCTGGCGTTGCAGCTGGTGCCACTGGGCCTGGGCGCCGTTCAGCGCGCTTTCAGCCTGGGCCAGTTCGAGGCCGGAAGCGGTGCCGGCATTGGCGCGAGCCTGGACGATTTTCAAGGCCTGTTTGCGCGATTCGAGCGTTTGCGCCGTGACGTCGATCTGGCCGTCGAGGCTGCGCAGGTTGAGGTATTCGTTGGCGACCTGGCCGGCCAGGGTGAGGCGCAGGCTGTCACGGCCGAAGCGGCTGGCCAGTGCATCGGCGCGGGCGGCTTCGTTGCTGCGCCGGATGCGGCCCCAGAGGTCGAGCTCGTAGCTCAGGGTCAGCGCGGCGCGGTTGTTGTTGTAGGTGGCGCCGCCTTGTTTGCGACCATTGAAGGTTTCGCCGCTGGTCTGGCTGCGCCCGGTGCTGGCTTCCAGACCGATGCGTGGGAGGGTGTCGGCGCCGGCTTCGCGGGCCGCTGCTTCGGCCGCTTCGAGGCGGGCGATAGCGGCTTGCAGATCCTGGTTGGCGGCCAACGTCTGCTCGACCAGCGCGTTGAGGTCGGCATCGCCGAACAGCGTCCACCAGGTCGGATTGACTGGCGCCTCAGCCGTGGCGACGGCCAGCGCCGCTTCCGGTAGCGTCGAAGCCGGGCGGACGTAGTCTGGGCCAACGGCGCAGCCAGCGAGAGCGAATGCTGCGGTCAACGCCAAAATCAGGCGAATTTTGGAATGATTCGGGGGCAGGGAATACATCTTAGTTTTCCTCCGTCTGGGCGGCGTGCTTGATGCCGGCCGGCCGCTTCTGCAGCCACATGAAGAAGAGCGGGATGAAGATGGTGGCGATGAATGTCGCCGCGAGCATCCCGGCGAAGACGCCGGTACCCATCGACTGGCGAGCTGCGGCACCGGCGCCGGTGGCCTTGACCAGCGGGAAGACGCCGAGCACGAAAGCGAGCGAGGTCATGATGATCGGGCGCAGGCGCAGGCGGGCAGCTTCCAGCGCCGCATCAACGACGCTCATGCCTTCGTCGACCTTCTGGGCGGCGAACTCGACGATCAGGATGGCGTTTTTCGACGCCAGGCCAATGAGCACGACGAGGCCGATCTGGAAGTAGATGTCGTTCGGCATGCCGCGCAGCCAGATGGCCGTGAGGGCGCCCATCAGTGCAAAGGGCACGGCCATGATGACGGCGACCGGCAGCGACCACTTTTCATACTGGGCGGCGAGGATCAGGAAGACCATGATGATGGCGAAGACGAAAGCCTGCATCGACGAGCCGGAGCTGCGTTTTTCCTGAAAGGCCTGGCCGGTCCAGGCGATTTCGTAGCCGCTGGGCAGGTTGGCGGCGGCGACTTCTTCAACGATCTTGATGGCGTCGCCCGAGCTGATGCCCGGCTTGCTGTCGCCCATCACCTTGGCAGCGACGAAGCCGTTGAAGCGCTCGACCTGTTCCGGCCCGACCACGGTTTTCACCTTGCTGATGGCGGAAAGCGGAATCATGGCGTTGGTTGTCGAGCTGCGGACATAGACCTTGCCGAGATCTTCCGGCTTCATCCGGTAGTTGGCTTCCGCCTGCAACTGGACGCGATAAACCCGGCCGGATTTGTTGAAGTCATTGACGTAGAGCGCGCCCATCGTGCTCTGCAGCGTTTCGTAAATATGGGCGAGCGGGATGCCGAGCGACAGGGCTTTCTGCTCGTCGACTTCGACAAACAGTTGCGGCACGGTCGGGCGGAAGAAGGTGCTGATCCGGGTGAATTCGGGACGCTTCTGCAGTTCGCCGATGAATTGCTGGGTGACCTCGTTCAGTTTTTTGGTATCGCCGTCGACGCGGTTCTGCAAATACACCTCGAAGCCGCCGGCGCTGCCCAGGCCCATGATCGGCGGCGGGTTGAAAACGAGCGCCATACCGTCCGCCTGCATCATGCCCATGCCCATGAATTTGCCGGCCAGATCCTGCGCCTTGGCCGCGCGCTCGCTCCAGTCCTTGAGCGGAATGAAGATGGTGCCGGCATTCGGCTTGCTGCCGCCGCCGATCAGGTCGAAACCGGACACGACAAAGGTGTGCTTGACCGCCTCATCGTGGCTCAGCATCTGGCGCATGTTCTCGCCGGTCGTCGCCGTCCGCTTCAAGGTGGCGCCGTCCGGTAGCATCAGAGCGGAAATCAGGTAACCCTGGTCTTCGGCCGGGACGAAACTGCCCGGCAGGGTGCGGAAGAAGAAGACGGTGATGCCGATCACCAGCGCAAAAATAATGCCGCCGATGATGCCGTGCTTCAAGGTCAGACCAACCGTCGCGGTGTAGGAGTTGGTAAAGCGCTCGAACAGGCGGTTGAATGGCCGGAACAGCTTGTGCTCGGTATGCTGCGCCTTGAGCAGCAGGGCACACAGGGCCGGCGTCAAGGTCAGAGCGACAACACCGGAGAGCACAACGGCGACCGCCACGGTGACGGCAAACTGCTTGTAGAGCTGGCCGGCAATGCCGCCGAGAAAGGCGACCGGCACGAATACGGCACACAGCACGAGCACGATCGCGACCAGCGCGCCCTGAACCTGCTGCATGGCCTTGATGGCGGCATCGCGCGGCGACAATTTCTCTTCGGCCATCAGGCGCTCGACGTTTTCGAGGACGACGATCGCGTCATCGACGACGATACCGATGGCCAGAACCATGGCGAAAAGCGTCAGCGTGTTGATCGAGAAGCCGAAGAGCCACAGGCCGGCAAAGGTGCCGATCAGCGAAATAGGCACGGCGACCATCGGAATCAGGGTGGCGCGCCAGCTTTGCAGGAAAATATAGACGACTGCCAGCACCAGGATCATGGCTTCGATCAGCGTCTTCACCACTTCATTGATCGAGGCGGAGACGAAACGCGTGGTGTCGAAGGGGATGACGTAGCCCATGCCTTCCGGCATTTTCTTCTTCAACTCCTCCATTTTCTGGCGCACTTTTTCCGCCACTTCCAGCGCGTTGGCGCCAGTCTGCAGGAAAACGCCCATGGCGATGGTCGGCTGGCCGTCCAGTGTCACGCTCTGCTCGTAGCTGTAGGCGCCGAGTTCAATGCGGGCGACGTCCTGCAAACGCAGGATGCCGTTCGGACCGTTGGCGCGGATGACGATGTTGCCGAACTCCTCCGGCGTCAGCAGGCGGCCCTTGGCGGTCACCGTGTAGACCAGCTGCTGGTCGCCCGCGGATGGTTCCTGGCCGATCTTGCCGGCCGCATTCTGGGCATTCTGCGCCCTGATCGCGGTCGAAATGTCGTTGGTCGTCAGGCCCAGCTGCGCCATGCGGTCAGGCTTCAGCCACACCCGCATCGAGTAGTCCTGGGCGCCGAAAATGGTCACGTCGCCGACACCCTTGACCCGCTTCAGCTCGTCGGCGATGTTCAGACTTGCGTAGTTGGACAGGTAAAGAGTGCTGTATTTGCCCTTTTCGGACTCCAGCGCGACGACCTGCAAAATGTCGTTAGAGCGCTTCTGAACGATCACGCCGTTGGTCCGCACTTCAGCCGGCAAGCGCGGTTCTGCCGCTTTTACCCGATTATTGACGTTGACCGCAGCGATATCGACATTGGTGCCGACATCAAAGGTTGCGGTGATGGTGACCACACCGTTGGCGGCCGCCGATGAGGTGAAGTAGGACAGGTTTTCAACCCCGTTCAACTGCTCCTCGATCGGCGCAGCAACCGTCTTGGCCAGCGTGTCCGCCGAAGCGCCCGGGTAGGTGGCAGTAATCAGTACCGTCGGCGGGGCGATCTGCGGGTACTGCGCGATGGGCAGCACCTGCGAGGCAACCAGCCCGGCGATGACAATGATGATCGAGATGACCGACGCAAAAATCGGCCGGTTGATAAAGAATTTCGACATGGCTGCTCCTTAACCCTGCTTGGCCGGGGCGGGGGCAGCTTCCTTCGCCGGGGCCGGCACACCCGGCTTCTCGCCTGGGCCGTGCGGGGCAACCGGCGCACCAGGGCGCAGCTTGATCAGGTTGTCGATGATGACCTTGTCGCCAGCTTTCAGGCCGCCGAGGATGACCCAGTCCTTGCCGCGCCATTCGCCGGGCTGCACCGGGCGGGGAGTCACCTTGTCGCCTTCGCCGGCCAGCATGACGATGGCGCCCTGCTCGGTCTGGACGACGGCCGATTGCGGCACCAGGAAAACGCCATCGCGTTCGCCTGTAAGCAGGCGGATGCGGACGAACTGTCCGGGCAGCAGCTGGTTGTCGTGGTTGTCGAACTCGGCGCGCAGGGCCTGGGTGCCGAGCGTCGTGTCGATGTTGCTGGCCATGAAATTGAGCTTACCGGTCTTTGGATAGACCGTACCGTCGGCCAGGATCAGCTCGACCCCGCTGACGTTTTTGCTGGTCACCCGGCCACCGGCCAGTTTGGCCAGATCACTGTCGCCAAGGCTGAAGCGAACCCAGATCGGGTTGCTCTGGTAGATCGAGGTGAGCAGGCTATCGGCGCCGGCCGAAATCAGGTTGCCCTCGGATTTGGCGGCGCGGCCGGTCGTGCCAGAAACCGGCGCGGTAACAGTGGTCCAGGAGAGGTTCAGTTGGGCCTGGCGCAGTGTGGCCTGGGCGATGGCGTTGGCCGACGTGGCGTCGTCGAATTCCTTCTGGCTGATCGCCTTGGCTTCGATCAGGCTTTTCAGGCGGTTCATTTCGCGGCTGGTCTGCTCGGCCTTGGCCTTGGCTTCGGCCAGGGCGATTTCGTAGCTCGAGCGGTCGATCTGGAAGAGCGGCTGGCCGGCCTTGACCGTCTCGCCTTCCTGATAGAGCCGCTTGACCAGAATGCCGGCAACCCGTGCGCGTACCTCGGTTTCGCGGGCGCCTTCGGTCTGCGCCATGACTTCGACGGAACTGGGTACTTTCAGCGGCTGAACTTCGAGCACGGTAACCGGCATAGGCCCCATTGGCGGGCCACCGGCCGGTTTGTTGTCGGAGCAGCCGGCGAGCAGGGCTGCACCCAGAGCCATTGCGCCAATAAGGGTGGATAGCGTGCTGCGCTGCGGCAGGTTTACGGAATTCATCGAGCAGACTCCAAATTTGGAAAGGTTTGCGCTATTATATACAAACATGAATGTATGTAAATTATTATCGACGTTGTGGTTCATGGCTTAAGATTGGAATTGGCCAAGCCAAAAGAGTAGCCAGGCCGGGAGAAAGAAGTGGTCAGAAAAACCAAGGAAGAGGCGGAAAAGACCCGTCTGGACATCATCGAATCGGCGCGCAAGGTATTTCACGAGTGCGGCGTCAGCCGTTCGACGCTGGAGAAGATCGCCAAGGAAGCCAGCGTTACGCGCGGCGCGATCTACTGGCATTTCAAGGACAAGGCTGAGTTGTTCTTCGCCATGCGCGAGGATGTTTTCGCGCCGATGATCGAGCGCACCGACTCGCTGCTTTTCTCTGAAGCCTACGACAATCCGCTCGATGCCATCGAAGCCTCGCTCAAGGAATTTTTCCGTGTGTTGGATGACTGCCCCGTGGTGCGCGAAGTGTTCGAGATCATGATTTCGCGCTGCGAATACGTTGATGAATTCGCCGCCGTCCAGGAAGAGGCGGGCCGCCCGGCCTACGAGTTTCTTGAAAAAATGGAGCGCTTCTACCGCAAGGCAGCGGAGAAGGGGGCCTTGCGTCCGGGGCTAGATCCGGAGGCCACGGCCCGCGATACCTGGGCCTTCGCCAGTGGTTTGCTGCACCTGATGCTCGGTTGCCAGAAAGGCTCCGATCTCGACAAGCGGATTCCAGACATGATCACCATGCACATGGGACTGCGCCGTCGCTGAGCACAAGCGTCTTTAGATAAGCGCCTACCGGTCATCTGCCGGCAATGTAAAAACGGCAGAATCCTCCAATTGAGGAGGATTCGACCAACATGGTAAAAAACGCCGCCGCTCTGGTGCGCGGCTATATCTCCCTGGTTCGCCAGTTGCCGCAGGCGACGGGGATGATGTTCGCTGCCCGGTCGATCTGGGGGCGCTCGTTCAAGATGGCACTGTTCGGGGTTGGGGTGGTGCTGCCGCTCGGATCGCTGATCTGGGTATTGCTTTTCTGGCATGGCAAACGGGTTCGTAAGCACGCTGCCCTGCGGTCAGGTGGCTGTACGACGCCCATTGGTGAAGCCTGATCTGGCCTTGCCTGGCAACGATTGGCCCGACGTGTCTCCTTGATCCATGTTCCCTTTCGCCTGCCTGTCAGTAAAACCCTGCGCGCCGGCAGCGGAGAAATTTTGTTGATCTAGGTCTGGTGGAATAGCGGTCTTCTTGGGTTAATGTCAATTCCTCTGTTTTTAGGAATTTTGCCATTGGAAGCCTTCGTTCCCTCTGCTACCGGCCGTACCATTCCCCGCGTCGTTCGTGAGCGTCGCTGGTGGCTGCTATTGCTCGTGGTTTGGGGGCTGGCAGTCGGCATTTCGCTGCATTCACATATTGAAGATACTCGCCGGCAAGCCACGGAGGTGGCTATCGAGGGTGCTCGCAACATGTTCCGCACCGTGTTGCTGGCCCGCAACTGGAACTCACACCACGGTGGGGTGTATGTGCCCGTGACGCCGACAACCCAGCCCAACACCTACCTCGAGCACCCGCGTCGCGATGTGATGACGACCGATGGTATGGCTCTGACGATGATCAACCCCGCGTACATGACACGCCTGATAGGTGAGTCTGCCGAGCTGTCTTCTGGCGCAGTTTTCCGCTTGAGCAGCCTGAACCCGATTCGCCCAGGAAACCACCCGGATGATTGGGAGCGCCAGGCACTGCTTGCTTTCGAACAGGGTAGCAAGGAAGTTACCGGTATCGTGCCGGGTTCGCAGGGGGCGATGTTGCGCTACATGGCGCCGCTGGCGGTGAAGAAAAGTTGCCTGGATTGCCATGCCAAGCAGGGTTATCAGGTTGGTGACATTCGTGGCGGTCTCAGCGTTTCGCAGCGCTATGATCTTGTTGAGGATGTCGTGCTCGCCGGTTTGCGCAAGGATATTGTTTCCCACGGTGCCGCCTTTGCGGTGGTACTGGCTGCGGGCTGGTTCCTGCTTGAAGTTCTGCGTCGTCGCTGGTTTGAACTGGCTGGTAAGGTGGATGAACTGGAGGCTTCGCAGAGCCAGTTGCTGCAGTCTGAGAAAATGGCGTCCATTGGCCAGTTGGCGGCCGGTGTGGCGCATGAAATCAATAATCCGGTCGGGTTCGTGAATTCCAACCTCGGGACGCTCAGGGGATACAGCGAGCAGATGATTGCCCTGCTTGAGCGTTGTCGTCGCGGTGAGGCCAGCGAAGCAGATTTCGCCGCCATCGATTTCGACTACATCAGGAGCGACGTTGGTGATCTGCTGAATGAGTCGCGCGACGGCCTGGATCGCGTCAAGAAGATCGTCGTCGACCTGAAGAATTACTCCCGGATCGACCAATCTGCCTGGCAGGATGCAGACCTCAACAGCGGGATCGAAAGCACGCTGAACGTAGCCTGGAATGAGTTGAAATACAAAGCCGACGTCGTCCGCGAATTCGGCAACTTACCGCCGGTGCCCTGCGTTGCGGCGCAAATAAACCAGGTTGTGATGAATTTGCTGGTCAATGCGGTTCATGCCATCGATACGCACGGCACGATCACGGTGCGTACTGGCCACGACGAAACCTGGGCCTGGATCGAGGTGGCGGATACCGGCAAAGGCATGACACCGGAAGTCATGAAGCGCATTTTCGAGCCGTTTTACACCACCAAGCCGGTGGGTAAGGGGACTGGGCTGGGATTGTCACTGTCCTACGATATCGTCCGCAAGCATGATGGCAAGATCGAGGTCAGCAGCGAAGTCGGGGTCGGGACGACCTTCCGGGTTGTTCTCCCGCTGAATGGCAAGTCCGAAGCCGCCGGCGTTACGTAATACCTGCGGGCTTAACGCGTCCGGTCGACATCGGCCCGGTTTTTTTCATCGACGTAAATGCCCGTTTCGCCCGGCCGGCTGCTCGCGAAGCAACTAACTTCAACGTTGGCCAGCGTTTTTGCCTTGTGCAGCACGTCGACCGCGCAACGCCCGAAAACGCTGTCGATGGTAGCCAGCAGGTTACGGGCGTAGGGCGTTTCCAGTTTGCCGTCGAGAATGAGGTTGGCGAGCAGGATGCCGTCCGGCTTGAGCACGCGGCGGGTGCCGGCCCAGAACTCGCGGGTAACGAGGTGGCTGGGGATCGAGGTGTGCGAGCTGTAGACGTCGACGACGACTGCATCGAAGCGGCGTTCGCTGGTCGCCACGAACCGGCGGGCATCGTCGGCGATGAATTCGCCGCGGGCCGGTTCGCGCAGGAAATGCTTTTCAGCGATTTCCTTGATGGCCGGGTCGATATCGACGTAGGTGTAGCGGTTGAGCGGTTCGCGGTGCGACAGCGTGAAGCCGCCGGCGCCAAGGACGAGGATGTCCTTTCCCTTGAAGCCGAGGTCGTCGAGGAGGATCTGGCGCAGGTGTTTGATGTAGCGCGTGTAGTTAGGCGGCTCGGAATCGTCGAGCAGCGAGGCCGTCGACTTGTTGACCCAGAAGGCGCGTGGTTCTTTTTGGCCCGGGAGGTCGACCGAGCCGATGATGTATTCCGCGTAGGCCGTGTCGGCCGTGACCTCGTGCTGCAGATTGAGTCCGGCGGCCATTGCTGCGGTCAACCCGGAAAACAGGGCAATTTTGAAATCGCGCCGGGCGAGAAGCAGGGCGCCGATGAGCAGGCCGGCCGAGCAGGCGAAAACGGCGGCCGAGACGCCGAGCCATTGCATGACGAGCAGCGACAGGGTGAGCGACCCGAGGAAGGAGCCCAGCGTCGACCAGTAGAGTGCCAGTCCGCTGGCCTCGCCGGTGCGTTCGGCCTTCATGAGGTTGGTCAGGATCGGCACCGTCTGGCCGAGCAGCCAGGCCAGCGGGCAGAGGATGCCGCCGATGAAGACGATGTAGGCGATCAGCGCCGGTTGCAGGTGGGCGAACAGCCAGTCGACGGTGACGCCGGCCAGCCCGAAGCCGGCCAGGGCGGCGGCGATCAGGAAATTGCGGGCGACGATGGCCCGGTAATCGGCCGCGACCTTGGCGCCCGACGCATAGCCGAGCGCCAGCGCGAGCAGGAAGAAGCCGATGGTCGGCGCAGTGACGACGATGGAACTGCCGACATGCGGCACCAGCCGGCGCAGGGCGATGACTTCGGCGCCTAGCGAGGAGAAGCCCTCGATAAAAACGATGGCGTAGATCAGCAGGCGCGACATGGCCGCGTCAGGGCGCTTTCGGTTCGAGCCGGGTGACCAGCAGCTGGTCGATGCGGTGATGGTCGACGTCTAGCACCTCGAAGCGGAAGCCGCCGTGGTCCACACTTTCGGTCGGGCGCGGCACCTTGCGCAGGACGTACATCAGGAAGCCGGCGATGGTCTCGAACTGGTCGTCGTCGGGGAAGGGCGGGATGTCGAGCAGGGTTTCGAGGTCACCGACCGGGGTCAGGCCGTCGACCAGCCAGGAGTTTTCATCGCGGCGGATGATCTGCGCCTCGTCGGAGTCGTCCAGCATATCGCCGACCAGCGTGGCGGTCACGTCGTTGAGGGTAATCAGGCCGACGATCAGCGCGTATTCGTTGATGATCAGCGCGAAGTCCTCGCGTGCCGACTTGAACTGTTCGAGGATTTCGCCGAGCGTCAGCGTATCCGGCAGGATCAGCGCGCTGCGCAACAGGCCCTCGGCCTTGAGCGAAAGCGCATCGCCATTGAGGATGCGG
>JAEUOG010000073.1 GCA_016790815.1 Dechloromonas sp. | reverse complement strand
TCCATCATTGGCCGCTTCCTCGAACACCACCGGATCTTCTACTTCCTGGCCGGTGGCAAGGAAACGGTTTACCTCTCCAGCGCCGACTGGATGGAGCGCAATTTCTTCAAGCGCATCGAACTGGCCTTCCCCATCCTCGATCCCAAGCTCAAAAAGCGTGTCATCACCGAAGGCCTCAAGTTCTACCTGGCCGACAACCAGCAAGGCTGGGAAATGAACAGCCAGGGCGCCTACCAGCGCCGCCGCTCATCGCGCAGCAAGCCGCACAATGCGCAGGGCGAGTTGATGGTGACGCTGGGGAACGTTTAAGCAGGCCTTCCACGGTCAACCGGAAAAAACAGCAAAATATGATATGTGTCCTGCGGGCCGCGTTTTTATTCCCGCACGGCCCCAGCCTTAAAAGGCGTCCATGCCTTGCCGTCGAGTTGTTTGCGCTTGGCGTCTTCCACCAGCAGCATGGAGAGCGCGTTGACCTGCCGTTCACTCATCCCCCTGAGCAGTTCGACGAGCGCGTGCCCGCGTTCCTGTTTCGGCCCGCCGCGCTGTTTCAACAGCGGCAGGATGGTGGAATTGGCCACCCGGTAGCCCAGCAGATAAGGCGCAAAAAAAGGTTTGTTGTCGCTAATGTAACGCGCCCGATTTTCGATGGATTGCCATGCGTACCAAAGGTCGCCGGTCTTGGCCATCATCAGGTATCCCTGAACGTTGGCCTTGCTCTCTTCCAGTTCCCTGTCGTTATAGCCACGGTCGCAATGGGCGCGCTCATGCCACTGGACAAAGGTCGTATCGTCCAGGGCGACCGCAGTCTCTTTCGACACGAACACGCGGCACACGCCGTCTGGCGTAACCCGCCGAGCGAAGGACAAACCAACTGGGGCGCCAGTCGCCGCTGTCACCAGACCGGTGGAGATAGCCTCGATGCGGGGCGTCGTGGGTGGCGCCGGATAGATGCGCAATGGCGTGAAGCCCAGCAGCTCGAAGACTGCCGGAGGCACCTCCTCGGCGAGACTTTCCGGCGTGGCATAGTCTTCTGGCTGATCCCATTTCAGGGGTGTGACTCTCGGCGGCGGGGACGTCTTGTCCAGAAACAGCCGCGCGCGGGCTGATTCCGACATCTCTGTGGCTAACGACGGCTGAGCGATGGCCATCAGGAGCAAGATTGTCGCCGCCAGAGAGAATGATCTATAGGCCGAAAGCTGCATTTCAGAAAAAGGCATGCGCGCACCGCGAACAAGGTAGATGGCACTGGATTCTACCCTCCGACGTAACAGGATGATGGAATAACGGTGGGGGAGCGTACCCGGCGTTTCAGGTAAATGGGCTCAGCTACCAGCAGATAATCCGGTCACGGGTATTGAACTCCTTGCATACCTCTTTGCGCCGCTTCTGCACATCGGCCTCGGTCTTTTCGTGGATCAGGCGAACAGTGGCGTTCATTGAGTTGGAGACGAAGGACAGGGTACTGCCGCCCAGCTTCCAGATCAGGATATCGGGCTTTTTGCCGATGCCGGTGAGAATGCTGTTGATCTGCCTGGGCTTGCCATATTTGCTTCGCAAGCGCTTCTCCACGGTGTCGATCTCTTCGGCCGAGTACTTCATCATCACCGGTGATCGCTGATTGAGCAGGGAGGCCATGTCCGCCTGAATGCCGTAAAGAACACCCTTGTTGAAAATAAAGCGGGCGGTGTTCATGCCCTCGAAATCGACTCCCGAAACGTCAACCAGCTCAACATCCCGGTCAAGGGCCTTGGCGAGGTTATCGCCGCCACTGCCAGTACCCAATGCCAGATAGCCCCGACCAATCAGGCTCGCCCCGGAAGCCTGCCAATAGGCGACCGCTTCCTCGCGGGTTGTGCGCGCCAATCGATATTCGAGGGGAACGACGACCAGCTTTTGCTCCTCGGCCTGCTTCTCGGCCAGTACCTCGTCCTCACCCTTAGCCTCGTTCTCGGCAGCCATGGCAGGCCCGACCATAGCGAGCAGCGCCAACACCAGCACCGACAAAGCAGAACGCAATCTGAATGACAATTTCATACACTCCAACAACTGTAGCGGAGTTTCATCGCCAGCTTGGTCAGCGCTTTTTCGATTGATCATCCGGTGTAAAAAACAGGCCTACACCGAGAAGGATCAGTACCAGCGGCCACCATTTCTTGATCAGACCCACCAGATCTAGCTCGAATAGATCGAGATTGACCGCGAGGGCGATGGCGCCAAGGGCGATCAAGGCGATGGCTGCAAAGTTTCCCTTCATGCTTTCTCCCGGTAAGCCCGACTGCTCAGGCGCGCCGAACGCCGACAACGCCTTCGACTTCATGAATCAGCGTCAGCGTTTTCTGCATCTGCTGCAGGTTGGTGATTTCGACGGTGAAGCTCATGTGCGCCTTGCCCTGTTTGGACTGGGTATTGACGCCGACGACGTTGAGCCTTTCGCGCGTGAAGATTTCGGAAATATCGCGCAGCAGGCCTTGACGGTCGTGGGCGTCGACGATGATGTCGGCGGCAAAGACGCCAGTCGTCGTCAGGCCCCAATCAGTTTCGATGACCCGTTCCGGGTGCAGGGCGGCCAGATTGGAAAAATTGGGGCAGTCCATGCGATGGATGGAAATGCCCTTCCCGCGCGTGATGAAGCCCTGAATCTCATCTGGCGGAGCGGGCTTGCAGCAGCGGGCAAGTTGGGTCAGCAACTTGTCGACACCAACGATCAAAATGCCCTGATTACCCTGGACAGGTTTGCTCGGCTTGGCTACGACCTCATCCGGCAACTGTGTTTCCGCCAGCAGGTCACCACCCTTGGCAACGGCCTGGAACTGCCGCTGATTGAGGTCGCCCCGGGCAGCGGCAATGTACAGGTCGTCTGCCTTGGCAAAACCCAGCCTGTGCGACAGCTCTTCGATATTGGCGCCGGTCTGCCCGGCACGCTGCAATTCCTTGGCGATGAGGCTGCGACCTTCGGACAGCGTTTCTTCCAGTGCCAGATTGGAAAACCAGCTGCGAACCTTGATCCGGGCGCTCTTGGTATGGATGTAGCCGAGGCTGGGATTGAGCCAGTCGCGCGACGGCCCCCCCAACTTGGCGGTGACGATTTCGACTTCCTGCCCTGTTTCCAGAGAGGTGTTGAGGGGCACCAGATGGCCGCCAACTTTTGCGCCACGGCAGCGGTGGCCGAGATCCGTATGCACGCGGTAGGCAAAGTCGACCGGCGTCGAACCGGCCGGCAGGTCTACCACCTTGCCCTGCGGGGTGATTACGTAAATCGTTTCGTCTAGCGCCGCCTGCTTGTAGTGCTTGACCCAGTCTGAACTGTCTGCAACGTCGTCCTTCCAGGTCAGCAGTTGACGCAGCCAGGCGATCTTCTCGTCGTAGTCGTCCTCGCTCGTCCGCTTGCTGCCCTCCTTGTAGCGCCAGTGGGCAGCGACGCCAAGTTCGGCATGCTTGTGCATGTCCCAGGTACGGATCTGGATTTCCAGACTGCGCCCATCCGGACAGCGCACTGCCGTGTGCAGCGAACGGTAGTAGTTGCCCTTGGGATTGGAGATGTAGTCGTCGAATTCCTTGGGGATCGGCTGCCAAAGGTTGTGCACGATGCCGAGCGCGGTGTAGCAGTCCTTCAGGTCGTCGACAATGATGCGCAGGGCGCGTATGTCATAGACCTCGGAAAACTCGACACCCTTTTTGCGCATCTTGTTCCAGATGCTGTAGATGTGCTTCGGCCTGCCGTAGATCTCGGCGTCATGCACCCCTGCAGCTTCCAACTCCTCGCGCACCCTGGCTACGGCGTCGACGATGAACTGCTCGCGTTCGCTGCGCTTCTCGTCGAGCAGCTTCGCCAGTTTTTTGTAGGTATCAGGATGAATGAAGCGGAAGGACAAGTCCTCCAGTTCCCACTTCAGTTCCCAGACACCGAGCCGGTTGGCCAACGGCGAATAGAGTTCGAGCGTTTCACGCGCCACCTGAACGCACAACTCATCCTGGTTGGAGGCATAAAAACGCAGGGTCTGCGTGCGGCTGGCCAGGCGCAAAAGCACGACTCGAATATCCTCGACCATGGCCAGCAGCATCTTGCGCAGAACTTCGATCTGCGACTTCATCTCGACAGGGTCAACCTCGCCGGCCTCGATGTCGCTGGCCACAAACCCCTTGGAGATCGGTCGCAGCTTGTTGAGCCTTGAGATACCGTGAACGAGATGAGCCGCCGGCTTGCCGAAGTGCGTTTCGATCTTGGCGACGCCATGCTCGTCCTGAGCGGGAATGGCGAAGAGCAGCGCGGCGATGCGCGACTCCACATCGAGCTTGAGACCGGCAATGATGACAGCCATGCCCAATGCGTGCGACCAGATGCGCTCGCCACTGCCGAGCTGGCGGTCGCCGTAGGTGGTCCAGGCGTACTCGACAGCCGATCTGAGCCGATCGGCATCTGCGGGAGCAAGCCCCTCTGCCATCTTGGCCAGGAACTGTACGAAGTCGCTTTGCGAGGCGACAGAATGGACAACGGAAACCATGGCGCAATTATATGGCCGATCTCCCGGGACCGGCGCAGCGGGCCTCAAATTGCCCAAAGCCTGCCGCAGCGGCCCGAGGTGTGGAGCGATCAGGCATAATCCCGCAACCATGAAGAAGCTGTTCGCCAACCCCTATCTGCTGTTGATCCTGACCGTCTTATTCTGGTCCGGGAACATGGTGGTCGGGCGCGGCATCCGGGACGATGTCCCACCGCTGTCCATGGCCTTCTGGCGCTGGTTCATCGCCTTTGCACTGATCCTGCCGCTGGCCCTGCCGCATCTGAAAACACAGTGGCCGCTTTTGAAAAAGGGCTGGAAGCCGCTGACGGTGCTAGGCCTGCTCGGTATCGGCGGCTACAACACCTTTGCCTACATCGCCCTTCAGGATACGAGCGCGACCAACGCCAATCTGCTCAACTCCTTCGTGCCGATCGCCACCATCGCCATCTCCTGGGCCTTTCTCGGCAAGCAACTGCGCCCCGTTGAAGGCGCTGGCGTTCTCATTTCGCTGTGCGGCGCACTGACCATCGTGTCGCGTGGCGACTTGGCCGTGCTCGCCCACCTGAACCTCAATGTCGGCGACATCTGGATGCTGGTTGCCGTGCTCGACTGGGCCATCTACACCGTCGCCCTCGCCTGGCGGCCGGCTGGTGTGCACCCGATGCTCATGCTCGGTGCGACGACCGTCATCGGCCTGTGCGCCCTGGGCCCGGCCTACGCCTGGGAACTGGCGCAGGGCCGAACAATGAATATCCATCTCGGCTCACTCAGCGCGCTGGTCTACGTCGGCATTTTCCCCAGCTTTCTCGGCTACATTTTCTACAACAAGGGGGTGGCGGAGGTGGGCGCCAGCAAGGCGAGCCTGTTCATCCACCTCATGCCTGTTTTCGGCACCCTGCTCTCTTTCATGTTCCTCGGTGAAGTGCCGTTGTGGTATCACTATTTCGGCATCGGGCTGATCTTCACCGGCATCTGGCTGACGACGAAAAAATGAGAACCCTGCTCGACCGTTTTCGCAGCAAGAAATCGACAGCCATTCCAGAACAAGTTTGGACCACGATCGTCGCATCGCTGCCTTTTATCAACGCGCTCACGGTCGACGAGAAAAAACAGCTGAAAACGCTGGCCGAAGGTTTTCTGGCCGAAAAGGAATTCAGCACCGCCGGTGGCCTCGACCTGACTGACGAAATCTGTGTTTCCATCGCCGCCCAGGGCTGCCTGCCCATTCTTAATCTGGGGCTGAGCGCCTACCGTGAATGGATCGGCATCGTCGTCTACCCCGACGAATTTGTCGTGCCGCGCCGCTTCGAGGACGAATCCGGCGTCGTTCACGAATACGAAGATGTCCTCTCCGGCGAAGCCTGGGAAGGCGGGCCGCTGATCATTTCATGGCACGACGTGCAGTTGGCCGGCGACGGCTACAACGTGGTCATCCACGAATTCGCGCACAAGCTCGACATGCTCAACGGCGAGCCGGACGGCATGCCGGCGCTGCATTCAGGCATTACCGAAACCGAGTGGCAAGCCAAATTCGAAGCCGCCTTCGATGATTTTTGCCAGCGCGTTGACGACGGCGAAGAGACCTATATCGATCCTTATGCCAGCACCGACCTAGTGGAATTTTTCGCCGTGCTGACGGAGACTTTCTTCGAAACACCCGACGTCATCGCCGATGAATACCCAGCCATCTATGGCCTGCTCTGCCGCTACTACCGTCAGGACCCGCTGAGCCGGCTTATGAACGCTGCCAAAGCGTCGAGCACCGCCGCCTCCTGATCGCGATGCGGCGAGTGGCCGCAGTGGCGCAACTTCAGCAAGTGCGTACCGGGAACCTGTTCGGCAATCACGTCGATCTGCCGCATTGTGGCGTACTCGTCGTCCTCGCCCTGAATGGCGAGCACCGGGCAGCGGATCTTCGGCAGGTATTCTTCGATGTTCCAGTCGCGAAAGGCCGGTGACAGCCAGGTATCGTTCCAGTCGCTGAATACCCGCTCGGTCTGCTCATGGTGGTAGCGCGACAGCTTTTTGGGCAGGTCGGTATTTCGCCAGGCCATCCTGGCATCGCGGATACCGGCCAGCGTTTTGTCTTCGACGAACTCGTGTGGCGCCATGACGGCGACGCCGAGCGGCACTTCGGGAAAGGCCCCGGCAAAGATCAGCGCGATGCTGCCACCATCGCTGTGACCGATGAGCAGCGGCCGCTCTATCGCCAGTGCGGAAATCAACGCCGGCAGCGCTTCCTCACCCTCACGGTGCATGTAGCGGGGTGTGCGCGGCTCCGGGCAAGCCTGCGAACCGCCGTAACCGGCGCGCGACCAGACGATCACCCGGCAACCAGTGGCGGCGGCCAGTTTTTCGGGAAAATGCCGCCACATGCTCACGCAACCCAGGCCTTCGTGCAGCAACAGCAACGTCGGCCGCCCTTCGGCGGCGGCCGGGTAATCGCGATATTCGAGCTTCAGCCCCTGAACAACGACATGCCTCATGCGCTCAACAGGAAATCACGAACGACGGCGATCTGATCCTCCGACTGGAACATCGGGGCATGGCCGACGCCTTCGATTTCGGCCAGTTTTGCCCGTGGACCGCAGGAGGCCATTTTTTGCCAGGTATCGTGGGTCAGCAGATCGGACTGCGCACCGCGAATGACCAGCGTCGGGCACTTGATCTGCTCGTAGAGCGGCCAGAGGTCGACATCCTTGTCGCCAAAGGCGGCCCGGAACGGCTCGGCAATGCGCGGGTCGTAACGAAAACGCCAGCGGCCGTCAGAGCCCTGAGCGACGCTGGTCTCGGTCAGGTGGTACCACTGCGCCTCGGTCAGCGGGCCGAACGGCTCGCTGATGAACTTGACGAATGCCAAGGCCTCCTCGAACGTCGCCCAATCCGGGTTGGTGCCGACGTAGGTGCCTATCCGATGCAGCGATTCAGCCGTGATCACCGGCCCGACATCGTTGAGCACCATTTTACGTATCGGCGTGCCTTCCTGAGCGCCCAGCGCCATGCCGATCAAGCCGCCCATCGAGGTACCGACCCAATGGACGGTATCAACATTCAGGCGGGCGATCAGCGTGACCATGTCGCCCACGTATTGCGCAATGCCATATGCCGCCGGGTCATGCAGATGGCCGCTCTGACCACGCCCGACGACATCAGGACAAATTACCCGGTAGTGCCCTGACATCGCCTCGGCCAGCGCGTCGAAATCGCGCCCATTGCGCGTCAGGCCATGAACGCACATCAGCACGCGCGGATTATCGCGGGCGCCCCACTCCGTATACGCCATGCGGTGAAGGCCCGAAGGCCCCAGGCATTGGACAATCTGTTGTTTGAATTTCATTTTTTCTCCTCCCTCGCCAATGTATCACCGGCCGTGCCAATAGCGGCGATGTTCATGCCGCCATCCTGACAAGGTGACCTCACCCTCGGTAAGTTTGACGCGCAAGGCACCATCACGGTCGGTTCGCCAGATCCTCGTTCCCGTTACCTCATGGCGGGCCAGAACCTCGGGTTTCGGATGGCCGAAGCGATTGCGATATCCGACCGGGATGATCGTCTGCGTCGCCCCTACCGCGTCGAGAAATGCGGGCGTCGATGACGTCTTCGAACCGTGATGTGGCATGAGCAGGACATCGGCAGCAAGACCGTCCGGATAGCGATGGAGCAAGGCCGCCTCATCGGGCGCCTCGATGTCGGATGTGAACAACATGCGCCGCCCACCGGCCTCGACGCGCAATACACACGACAGGTGATTCGGCTTGCCATCGATCGCGTAGGTGTCGGCGACAGGATGCAGCACCTCGAACACGACACCGTCCCAAACCCAGCGCTGCCCCGCAATGCAGCGCTGACCGCCGATGCCGTCCACCGACGAAACGATGTTGTCTACCGCCAGCGCTGCCCGAACTGATGCCGTACCTCCGGCGTGATCGGAATCGCGATGCGTCACCATGAGCATCTCCACACGATCGATACCCAAGGCTCGAAGATAGGGAACGACAACGCGTTGCCCCGCGTCGGATTCAGCGCTGTAGAGGGGGCCGGGATCGTAGATCATCGTGTGCTCACGCGTCCTGATGACGCTGGCCAGGCCCTGCCCGACATCAAGCACGGTGATCCACGCCTCGCCCTCGGGCGGCTTGTCGACCGGCCAGAACAGGGCCGGCACGAATAACAGGACACCCAACCAGCGCCCCGGCAAACCGCGAGGCAAAAGGCAGATGGCGACACCAACTCCGGCTGCCAGCGCCGCCCACAGTGGCGGTGCCGGCGACAGCCAGACAGGCCACATAGCACACCATTCCAGAAAAACCATCAGCCAGACCATGACCTGATGTGCCAGCGCAGGAATGGGCCACCACGGCACCAAGGTACCCAGCAGCGCCAACGGCGTGACGATGAAGCTGATCACCGGAATCGCCAGCGCATTCGCTAGCGGCGAGACCAGCGAAAACTGCTGGAAGACCAGCAGCAGAATAGGTAGCGAAGCAAGGGTTGCCGCCCACTGGACTATACCCCAGGCGCGAAACCGTCCCCACCATCCGGTTACCTCGCCGACGGTAGCTGAACCGATGTAGAGCAACGCACCCACCGCCCCGAAGGATAGCCAGAAACCGGCGGCCAACACTGCCCACGGGTCGAGCACCAGCACGACCAGTAGCGCCAGACACAGGATACGACTCGGCGCGACGATGCGCCCGGAAAGCATGGCTGCAGCAGCGACCAACAGCATGTAGAGCGTACGCTGGGCGGGCACGGCAAAGCCAGCCAGCAAGGCATAGGCAAACGCCCCGAGGCAGGCGGCGAGCAAACCCGCCTTTTGGGCAGGTAGCCGCAAGGCCAGCGCCGGCGCGCGGCGCCAGCCAAACGACACCAGCCAGCCGAACAGCGCGGCCACCATCGTGACATGGAGCCCCGAAATCGACATCAGATGCGTCGTCCCGGTCCGGTTGAAGGTTGTCCACAGTTCGCCGTGAATTGCCTTCTGGTCGCCGATAACCAGCGCCACCAGCACACCGGCCCATGGGTAGCGCGCTTCCGGCAAAAGTCGGGCAAATGAATCACGAATGGCGTGGCGTGCCCGCTCGATGGCGTAACCCGGTTGCCAGACCATCTCATCGACACGTTGCGGTGGATTCGGGCGGATGTAGCCGGTCGCCCGGATGTTGCGCTCGAGCAGCCAGGCTTCGTAGTCAAAACCGCCCGGGTTGGCGTTACCGTGCGGTCGTTTGAGTCGCACCGTGAAACGCCAGCGCTCGCCGGGGCGAACCTGCAGTCGCTCGAACTGCTCGTCATCACGCCGGCCCTGGTACCAGGAGAGCATGATGCGCTGTGGCACAACAGCTTCTGCGGTCAACGGGAAATTAACGTCAAATTCGAAACGCGTTCCGTTGCTGAAATCCTGCGGCAGGGCGGCGACAACCCCGACCACCTCGATGTCGCGGCCTTCCCAGTCGGCGCCGAGTTGGTCAGCCAGCCGGATCTCCGCCCGCCAGGTGCCCCACGCCACACCGAGCGCCAGACAGCCGAGCAGCGCCATGGCCCGAACCGGCCAGCCCGACCAGCGCAAACGCGGCAAAACCAAAACCAGCCCGACGATGGCCCACGCCGCCCAGCCCGGCAGTTCCGGCTGAGTCTGTAAAGCAAGGACACCGGCAGCGAAGGCAAGAATATTCAGACGCATGCCAGAATAATAAACCGGCAATCCGTCAAGCCAGCGACACTCGATCGCAGTGCCAGCGGAAATCCCTTCCGCAGCCCCCGCCTTACAAGGACGGACCTCGCGAGCCCATTGCTCGGGTTAATATTCAGCCATGCGCCGGACCCTGAAAAAATACCTGCCCGACCCGCAAACGATCCGCGACAACCCCTGGTTGCGACCATTTGCCTCTTCGCTGCTGCACCCGCGGCTGTGGCATCTCAACCGTCATTCGGCGGCCGGTGCGGTCGCGGCCGGGCTGTTCTGCGGGCTGATCCCCGGTCCGCTGCAGATGATCGGCGCCGCAACCTGCGCACTGCTCTTTCGCGTCAATTTGCCGCTGGCGATGTTGGTAACGCTCTATACCAACCCGTTCACGATCGTTCCGCTCTACTTGCTGGCCTACCAGATCGGCCGGATGGTCATCGGCGAGAGCAATGGATTCATTACACCACCGGCCTTCACGGCAACCGACTTCATTGGCTGGACCAACGCGATGCAAGCCTGGATGCTGACCGTTGCCAAGCCGCTGGGCTTCGGGCTGATCATGCTGGCTACCGGACTGGCCGTACTAGGCTATTTCGCCACGCGTAGTGCGTGGCGAATTTATCTGCTCAGCGCCTGGCGGCGCCGAAATAAGCTCAAGTCCTGAAACGGGCGATAGCGGTCGTCAACCCGTGCGCAAGCTCGCGCAGAGAATCCGACGTTTTGGCATTTCCGCTAGCTGCCGCATTGTTTTCCTCGGCCATCTGGGCGATTTTCTCGACGTTCTGGGCGATTTCCGTGCTGGCTGCAGCCTGCTCGCGCAGAGCGATCGTAATTTCGGAGACGGCATTCAGAACCTGGCGCGACTGCTCCTGAACCTGGCCGATGGCCTCTCCTGCCAGACGCGCCTGCTCGACACCCGATGACACCCGTGCCACGCCCTGCTTCATGCTCGACACTGCGGTAGCAGTATCAGACTGAACCGCCGCGATCATCTCGGAAATTTCATGAGTCGATTTTGCAGTGCGTTCCGCCAGTTTCCTTACCTCGTCAGCAACGACGGCAAAACCGCGCCCGGATTCGCCGGCCCGTGCAGCCTCAATCGCGGCATTGAGTGCCAGCAGGTTGGTCTGGTCGGCAATATCCTTGATGGTGCCCACGATCGCCGAAATCTGTCCGGATTGCTGTCCCAGCGCCTCGACTGCTGCAGCCGATTCATTCACAGTCTGCGCGATGCCCTGGATCTCGGTCACCACCGCCTGGACGATCTGTCCACCACGTGCGGCAACCTCATCCGACTCCCGCGAATACAGCTGCGCATCCTGCGCATTCCGGGAAATGTGATCGATGCCGACTGTCATCTCCTCAACAGCGGCTGCCATGCTTGAAGCGGAATCGCTTTGCGAAGCAGTGCCGGCAGAAATCTGCTGGGTGGAGGAGGCCAACTGTTCAGCGGCCAGATTCAACTGACGAACATCGCCCTGCACCCCACCGAGCAAGCTGCGGAACGACGATGCCATGCCGTTGAAGTCCTTGCCGGCTGCATGCAGTTCGTCCGCCCCGATCGAGTCGAACTCGGCCGTCAGGTCGCCATCGGCGAGGCGACGCGCTCCCTGCGAAAAATCACTGACACTGTTGATGACTGAATAGTAGGTACCCATGCCAAGATACGCGACGAGCAGGCCAATGATCAGCGCCAGACCAATCTGGAACGTCAGCACATTGCGTGACGCCTCCAGCCGCTCCTGCAACTGATGCTCGAATTGCGGAATCAGGGTTTCGAACATGACCTTGTAGCCCAGATCGATGACCTGAGTGGTCATGGCAAAGTAATCCTGCGGCGCAGTGGCAAATTTCTCCGTCAAGACATCGTTACGAACCAGCGCAAACACTTTGTCGGCGCCTGCCGAGAAGTCCTTGGTCGGAGCAGACAATTTATCCTTGAGCGGCGGCGCATAGCGCATGACCTTTTCCAGATTGATATCCTGGGCGCGCAAGGTGCTCTCCATTTGCGAGAGGATCGAGGTCAGTTCAACACTCTGCTGATGCGACATTTCCTTCTTGGTGAGCAGGCCGGTGCCCCTTGCCCGCGTGATACCCATCTGTTCGAGCATGGCCGGCATCTTGGAGACGATGGTGTCCATGAAATAGTAGGTATCCATGACCGGGTCGAGGGTCAGCTGCGTCTCATCGCCCACCGTCACCATGAACTGCAGTACATTGCCAATCATGACCGTGTGACGCTTGATGTTCTCCGCGGAAGACCATGTCATCCCTTGGCTTGCAATAGCATCCCAATCCTGCCGGGTGGCTTTCCACGCCGGCATTTCCCGCAATGTGGACGACAGTGCCGCATCAACCGCCGCGACGGCTGCCGTGACCTCTTTCTCCTTCGCCGCCCGCCTGTCCTTCATCGCCTCGTTGCCGTTGATGACGCCGGCTGACAAACCCCGGTGCTGCTGCATGGCCTGCGTCATCTGGTTGATGGGCTTGAGCATCTGCAGGCCGGCCAGTTCCGCGCGTGCGACTTCGATGTCGCGGTTCAGAGAGGAAAAAACCGAGTACATCAGGACTAGCATGACAATCAGGATCGCAGCGCCCAGCAACATGAATTTGCTGTTGTAGCGAAGGCGATTCATCAGCGAAACGGCCGGTGAAAAAACTGCTTGCATTTAAACTCTCCTAGCCAAAGGGGTCAGGCAATAAGCGAATAACAATTCCGGTCAATTTTGTTTATTCTAGCATTTGTTGGATTAACAACAAAGAACGCCATCATTTAAATGCATGACGCGGTCAGCCTTCGCAGCGAGCCTCTGATCATGCGTAACCACGATCAGGCTGGCCTGCTGCTCCCGCACCCTATCGACCAGCAAGCCGAATACGACCGACGCGGTGTGACTGTCGAGATTACCGGTTGGTTCATCGGCCAGCAAACATGAAGGATTGCTGACCAAGGCCCGTGCAATGGCAGCACGCTGACGCTCACCGCCCGAAAGCTCGCCTGGGCGATGCTCCAGCCGATGACCGAGGCCGACTGCTGTCAGTATCTCGCCAGCCTTGGCCAATGCCGCACTTTGTTCCATGCGGCGGATCAGCAGCGGCATGGCGACGTTTTCCAGCGCCGAAAACTCGGCCAACAGGTGGTGGAACTGATAGACGAAGCCGAGGTGCTGGTTTCGCCAATCGCCACGGTCGACCTCGCCGAGCGAGGAAAAATCGCGCCCCATCAGGGTCACATCACCAGCGGTCGGCGTATCCAGTCCACCCAACAAGTGCAGCAAGGTGCTCTTGCCGGAACCTGAGGCGCCTACAATGGCCACCGTTTCACCGGGGGTGACCTGCAGATCGATGGCGGACAACACCGGCACTTCCAGGCCACCGCCGCGAAAAACCTTGGACAGCCCACGGGCGATCAAAATGGTTTCACTCATAGCGCAGTGCCTCCGCCGGATTGACGCGGGAAGCCCGCCAGCTGGGGTACAGCGTCGCCAGCAGGGCGAGCACGAAGGCTATCAGCGTGACACCCCAGACGTCGCCCCATTGCAGTTCGGAAGGCAGGTCGGAGATGTAATAGACCTCCTTCGACAGGAAATGCACGCCGAGCAGGCGCTCGATGAAAGGCACGACGACATCGATATTGAGCGCCAGCAGCACGCCGCCAATGATGCCGAGGCCCAGCCCGATGAAGCCAACCAGCGCGCCCTGCACGACAAAAACCGCCATGATCGACAGCGGCCGCGCGCCCAAAGTGCGCAGGATGGCGATATCGGCCTGCTTGTCGGTGACCGCCATGACCAGCGTGGAGACCAGATTGAAGGCGGCGACAGCGACGATCAGCGAGAGGATGATGAACATCATGTTCTTCTCGATCGCCACGGCGCGGAAGAAGTTGGCGTGGCTCTTCGTCCAGTCGCTCAGATAGGCGTCAGCGTTGATGTAGCGGACGAGGTCGCGGGCGATGCGCGGCGCCTGGAAGAGGTCGTCCACCTTGAGTCGCACGCCGGTCACCCGATCGTCCATCTGGTAGAGCTTCTGCGCGTCATCGAGGTGGATCAGGGCCAGCCCCGAGTCGTACTCGAACATGCCGACCTCGAAAATGCCGACTACCTTGAAGGACTTCAGGCGCGGCATGACGCCGGCCGGGGTCACCGTCCCTTGCGGCGCAATCAAGGTCAGCTTGTCGCCGGTGAAAACCCGCAGCGAACGGGCCAGATCCGAGCCCAGCACGACACCGAACTCGCCCGGCCGCAGGTCGTCCAGGCTGCCGCTCTGGATGGTCTTGCGGAAATCGGCAACGCGATCTTCCTGGTCGGGAATGATGCCACGCACGATGGTGCCCTTGACCGTGCCGTCTACGCTGAACATCCCCTGCGATTGAACGAAGGGCGCGCTGGCCCGCACTTCCGGATGCTTGGCGGCCTGCTCGGCGACCAGCGCCCAGTCTGGCAACTCACCGTTGATGCCGGTAATCTGGATGTGCGAGGCGACGCCGAGAATGCGCGTGCGCAATTCCTTCTGAAAGCCGTTCATGACCGACAGGACGACGATTAGCGCGGCCACGCCGAGGCCGATGCCGAGCATCGAAATGAGCGAAATGAACGAGATGAAATGGTTGCGTTTTTTGGCGCGCGTGTAGCGCAGGCCGATCAACAATTCGTAAGGCAATGCCATGCAGGTGACACCGGAGCAACAAAAGTCGCCATGGTACACTCTTCCGCCGATTCCAACCCCGAAGCCTACCCGTGCGCCTCACCCTGCTTGTCCCCGAACTGATCTGGCCCGAACCGAACGACCAACTGACCCTCGGGAAACTGGCGGCCCCCGGCTTCGAATGGCTGGCCGCCCATGCCGAACTTTCGCGCCAGCCACGCCGGGCTTTTGAACATGCGCTGGTCGACCACTTCGGGCTGGATGATGCCCCGTTTGGTGCCCTGCGCCTGCTCGGCGAAGCGGAAAGAAAACAGGTTGATGACGGCCACTGGCTGTGCGCCGACCCCGTGCACCTGCGCTTCCACCACGAGCGCATCGTTCTTGCCGATGCCGGCGCCTTCGACCTCGACATTGACGAAGCGCACGCCATCACGGCCGCCCTGAATTCAGAATTCGCCGACATCGGACGATTTCATGTCGCCACCGCCCGCCGCTGGTATCTGCAACTGAATGCTGCGGTCAACGAGAAATTTGCCCCGATTTCAACAATTTCAGGCCGCCGTCTCGACAGCGACCTGACCGACAAGAACGGCCCACTCAACCGCTGGCTCAACGAAATCCAGATGTTCCTGCACGGTCATCCGGTCAACGAGCGCCGTCAGGCCGAAGGCAAGCCGGCCGTGAACAGCGTTTGGCTGTGGGGTGGCGGCGCATTGCCCGAAATTCCCGCCACAACCTTTTCGAGCGTCTGCAGCGACAATCCACTAGCCACCGGCCTGGCCCTCGCGGCCAGTATAGAGGCACTGCCCATCCCGACCAGCTTGGGCACCCTGCTCGCCGACACTGAGCCCAACGACAATACGCTCGTCGTCCTCGACTACTTGCTGCCGCCAGTCCTCACCGAAAACGGCGAGGACTGGCGCAACGCCTTCGCCGCGCTGGAACGCGACTGGTTCGTTCCACTGCGCGCAGCGCTTGGCAACAAGATCGAAACGCTGACCATCGTCGCCCCAACCATCTACGGCCAGGTAATCTGGACGCTGCGCGGCAAGGACCGCTGGAAATTCTGGCGCAAGAGCCGCCCGCTGCAAAGCATCGCCAAGGAACTGGCTGAAACGCCGGCCGAAGGAACCACCCCGTGACCAACATCACCACCCGCAGCGCCCCGCCCCGCGTCGTCTGGCAGCTCGAACAACAGGGCCTGCACCCGCTGCTCGCCCGGCTCTATGCGTCACGCGGCATCAAGGACAAATCCGAGCTCGACTACGAACTGAAGTCGCTGATCGCGCCAACCGCGCTGACCAACGCCACCGCCGCTGCCCATCTGCTGGCCGACGCCATTGAGGCCGAAGCAAAAATGCTGATCATCGGCGACTACGACTGCGACGGCGCCACCGCCACGGCCGTCGGCATGCGCGCCCTGAAGTCGCTCGGCGCCGATGTCGATTTCCTGCTACCCGACCGTTTCAAGCTCGGCTACGGCCTGTCGCCGGAAATCGTCGATGTCGCCGCGCAGCAATCGCCGGACCTCATCATCACCGTCGACAACGGCATCGCCTCGCTTGAAGGCGTCGCCCGCGCCCAGCAGCACGGCATCGCGACGCTGATCACCGACCACCACCTGCCGGCCGAAACGCTTCCCGAAGCCGATTGCATCGTCAATCCCAACCAGCCCGGCTGCGATTTTCCGTCGAAATGCATCGCCGGCGTTGGCGTCATGTTCTACGTCATGCTCGCCCTGCGCGCCGAACTGCGCGAACGCGGTTACTTTGCCGAGCGCCCCGAACCCAACTTCGCCAACCTGCTCGATCTCGTTGCGCTCGGCACCGTCGCCGACGTCGTCAAGCTCGACCGCAACAACCGCATCCTCGTCAGCCAGGGACTCAAGCGCATGCGCGCCGGCCAGATGCAGCCCGGCATCGCCGCCCTGTTCAAAGCCGCCGGCCGTGACCCGAAAAAGGCGACGGCGATGGATCTCGGCTTCATCGTCGGCCCACGCCTCAATGCCGCCGGCCGTCTGGCCGACATGCGCCTCGGCGTCGAATGCCTTCTCACCGATGACCCCAGCCGCGCCCTGCAGATCGCCCAGGAACTCGACACCCTCAACCGCGAACGCCGCGAGATCGAGTCCGGCATGCAGGAACAAGCGCTGATCCTGCTCGAATCGCTCGACGCCAACGAGGCCGCACCCAGCATCGCACTGTTCGACGAAAGCTGGCACGAAGGCGTCGTAGGCATCCTCGCCTCGCGCATCAAGGACAAGCTGCATCGCCCGGTCTTCGCCTTCGCCCCCGGCGAAGGTGGCATCGTCAAAGGCTCCGGCCGATCGATTCCTGGCCTGCACCTGCGCGATGCGCTCGACCTCGTCGCCAAGCGCGCCCCCGGCCTGCTCATCCGCTTCGGCGGGCACGCCATGGCGGCGGGTGCTACGGTCAACGCCGAAAATTTCGACAAATTCAAGGAATTGTTCGCGCAAGTTGCCGGTGAGCTACTAGCCCCCGCCGACCTGACCCGCACGCTGGAAACCGATGGACACCTCGAAGGCAGCTTCATTTCCCTCGCAACCGCCCGCCTGCTCGAAAACGAAATCTGGGGCCAGGGCTTCCCCGCGCCGCTGTTCACGGATGAATTTGACGTCGAACAGCAACGCGTGCTCAAGGAAAAACACCTCAAGCTGCGCCTGCGCAAAGGCGACACCTGCATCGACGCCATCCAGTTCAACTTCAGCGCCCAACCCGGCAACCGCACCCGCCTCGCCTACCGGCTGGCGATCAACGAATACATGGGCGTCGAAAGCCCGCAGCTGATGGTGGAGCACCTGGAATAGGGATGCAGGCAAGGACACTGCCCTCTCCTGGAAAACTCCAGGCACCGAAAATTTTTCGACGGATTTAGAAGCGAAGCTTACCGCGCCTCTGTTTAGGCGTGCGCGGGGTGACTGGCTCTGCGCCAAGGTCGGCATTCGCCATTCGATCCCTGCAAGCCATACTTATCGGTCGAAGCGATGGTTGATAACTTCAGACCACCGCGCCAAAAAACCACTACAAATATAAACCTGCAAAACGACAAAGGCCCCACAACGGGGCCTTTGTCGTATTCAAGAACCGGAAACAAACTCAGTGCTTAGCGCTCAATTTCCGACGTGAAGTCAAGGCCAGCCCAAAGATACCGAGTCCGAGCAGTGCAAGACTTCCAGGTTCCGGCACATTGTTCGTTGGGACAGAGGTGCCAATGAACATTTGCTCAAATCCGTTGTTGCCATCACGGGCGATACAACTATTAGAAGCAGTCGCTGGATCGCAACCAAAACGCAGGTCAATATGGAGATCGGTGTAGCCGGTGTTGCCACCACTGAGCCACGATTGCAACCAAGCGTTCAACTCCGGAACATCAATGGCGTAAGACGCCTGATTCGCACCCAGATTGTTGTTCACTGTCTGCGTTGCGGTCGGATCGTTGCACGGAACCGGCGCCTTCGCGGCGTTGAGGCATATCGCACCTCCCGACAAAACATAATCCGTAGCCTGATTCGTACCTGCCAACGGGCCACTGCCAGTTGAGGTGTAAGCACCGACGTCCCCATTGAGTACGCCGCCACCACCCGTGTTAAAGGGAGCATAAGCGCCACCCGAGTTGGTGAAATCGAAGTAAACCGTGTTCTTGCCAGCCCCGGTCAGGGAGAGTTGCGCCCAAACTGCGAGATTCTGGTTGGTTGAGGCACCACTATTGATTTGATTGTTGTTAAAAAAGAACAATGGGTTGTTCCCAGCCAAAGCGCCCGTAAACGCTGCCAAGGTGCTATTCCATAAGCCACTAAAGAAGGCTATGTAATCTTTGCATGTTGGTCTATAACAAAATTATCTGAATCAATTGGATAGGTGTTGAGATGAAGGCCAATGATTTTCGGAAACTGTCGAGCAGTTTGAAGGATCTAACCCCGCACCAGCGGTAATGCCGTT
>JAEUOG010000053.1 GCA_016790815.1 Dechloromonas sp. | reverse complement strand
TGGCCCACGCCCACCGACAAACAGCGCGCCGCCATCGAGACCGCCGCACAAACCGTCCTCGATGCCCGCGCCGCGCATCCGGGCGCGACGCTCGCCGACCTCTACGACCCGCTGACCATGCCGCCCGATCTGGTGAAGGCGCACCAGAGACTGGATGCCGCGGTCGACGCCGCCTATGGCTACAAAAACGCCCTCACCGATGCCGCGCGCGTGGCGTTTCTCTTCGGGCTGTACCAGCAACTCGCGGCATCCCTGCTACCAACCGGGAAAACCCCATCGAAGCGGACGCGCTAGGTGGCGGGTAGTCGCAGCGATCAGGAAGGTCATCCGCGGGCGGTGATAGCTCTTGTCTTGCCAGTCCGGTCTGCATGGCATAGTATGCCAACACTAAC
This sequence comes from Dechloromonas sp., assembly GCA_016790815.1. Classification (GTDB taxonomy): domain Bacteria; phylum Pseudomonadota; class Gammaproteobacteria; order Burkholderiales; family Rhodocyclaceae; genus Azonexus. The sequence goes on along the minus strand of JAEUOG010000053.1, from coordinate 26,960 downwards.
CTTGACTCAGGAGGCTCTCATGCCAACACGTAATGTTGTCCTTACTGAGCACCAGGCTCACTTTGTGGAACAACTCGTCACCTCCGGGCGTTACCAGAACGCCAGCGAAGTTCTGCGCGAAGGTTTGCGGCTGGTTGAGCGCCGGGAATCGGAAGACGAAATGCGCCTGGCGGCCTTGCGTGATGCCGCCAAGGTGGGCATTGCCGACATCGAGGCCGGCAACTTCCGCAGTTTTGGCTCGGCGGACATGTTTGGCCAGCATCTGGCCGCGCTGACTTCCGAAGTAATTGGCGCGTAGTGGCTGAAAATTCCTGGACGGTTCGGCTATCGACTGCTGCGGAGACCGATTTCCGTCAGATTCTGCGCTGGACTGCAGATAACTTTGGTTCAGGGCAGGCGCGGGCTTATGCCGATACACTGTCATCGGCGTTGAAAGCCCTTTGTGCCGGTCCTTCCATCATTGGGGTCAAGGAGCGGCCCGAAATCGGCACCAACATCCGGACGCTTCATGTTGCGGGGAATGGACGCAAGGGGCGACATTTCATCATGTTCCGGGTCGCCAGTGATCAAGATAGCCAGGTGATTGACGTTCTGCGGCTCTTGCACGACAGCATGGACCTGGAGCGGCATATACCGCAGAACGATCCAGGCTAAACGTGGCAACGCCGTAAAACAGAAGGCCGGGAAACGCTTCCCGGCCTTCTTCATTATTGACCGCATTTTGCGGTCGACCGCGACAATCAGGCCCTTTTGTGGCCGGCCAGCCGCGTCCAGGTATCGACCACGGTATCCGGGTTCAGCGAGATGCTGCTGATGCCCTGATCCATCAGCCATTCGGCCAGATCGGGGTGGTCCGAGGGGCCCTGGCCGCAAATGCCGATGTACTTGCCGGCCTTGTTGGCGGAGGCGATGGCCATGGCGAGCAGCTGCTTGACGGCCGGGTCGCGTTCGTCGAAGAGGTTGGCAACGAGACCGGAATCGCGGTCGAGGCCGAGCGTCAGCTGGGTCAGGTCGTTGGAGCCGATCGAAAAACCGTCGAAGATCTTGAGGAAGTCGTCGGCCAGCAGCGCGTTGGACGGGATTTCGCACATCATGATGAGCTTCAGTTCGTTCTCGCCCTGCTTCAGGCCATGTTCGGCCAGCAGGTCGACAACAGCCTGGCCTTCGCCGACGGTGCGCACGAACGGCACCATCAGCTGGACGTTGGTCAGGCCCATTTCCTCACGCACGCGCTTCATGGCGCGGCATTCCATCTCGAAGCAATCGCGGAAGGATTGCGCGATGTAGCGCGAGGCGCCGCGGAAGCCGAGCATCGGGTTTTCTTCTTCCGGCTCGTAGAGTTCGCCGCCGAGCAGCTTGCGGTACTCGTTGGACTTGAAGTCGGAAAGACGCACGATAACCGGGTTCGGCCAGAAGGCGGCGGCGATGGTGGACACGCCTTCGACCAGCTTCTCGACGAAAAAGTCCTTCGGGCTGGCGTAGCCGCGGGCGCGGCGCTTGATTTCGTCGCGCTTCGAGGCCGGCAGGCGCTCGACGTCGAGGATGGCCTTCGGGTGGATGCCGATGACGTTGTTGATGATGAACTCGACGCGGGCGAGACCGACGCCGGCATTCGGCAGCTGGGCGAATTCGAAGGCCAGTTCCGGGTTGCCGACGTTCATCATGACCTTGACCGGGACGTCCGGCATGGCCGAGATGTCACGCGAGGTGATTTCGTAATCGAGGCTGCCGCGATAGACGTGACCGGTGTCGCCTTCCGTGCAGCTAGCTGTCACGATTTCGCCTTCGGTCAGCGTTTCGGTCGCATCGCCGCAGCCGACGATGGCCGGGATGCCCAGTTCGCGGGCGATGATGGCGGCGTGGCAGGTGCGGCCGCCACGGTTGGTGACGATGGCCGAAGCGCGCTTCATCACCGGTTCCCAGTTCGGGTCGGTCATGTCGGCGACGAGCACGTCACCCGGCTTGACCTGATCCATTTCCTTCGGATCCTTGACGATGCGGACCGGGCCGACACCGATCTTCTGGCCGATGGCACGGCCGGAGGCGAGCACCTTGGAGAAGGACTTGAGCTTGAACTTTTCAACCTTACCGGCGCCAGCCTGCGACTGCACGGTTTCCGGACGGGCCTGCAGGATGTACAGCTTGCCGTCGATGCCGTCCTTGCCCCACTCGATGTCCATCGGACGACCGTAGTGCTTCTCGATGATCATGGCGTAGCGGGCCAGTTCCATGACTTCTTCGTCATTGAGCGAGAACTGGTGACGCAGGGACTCCTCGACGTCCTCGGTGACGACCGACTTGCCGGCAACCTTTTCAGCCGAGAAGGTCATCTTGATCATCTTCGAGCCGAGGTTGCGACGCACGACTGCCTTCTTGCCGGCAGCCAGCATCGGCTTGTGAACGTAGAACTCATCGGGATTGACAGCGCCCTGGACGACAGTTTCGCCGAGACCATAGGAAGACGTAACGAAAACGGCATCACGGAAACCGGATTCGGTATCGAGCGTAAACATCACGCCGGCCGCGCCCTTGTCGGAGCGAACCATGCGCTGGATACCGGCCGACAGGGCAACGTCGGCATGGACGAAGCCCTTATGGACGCGGTAGGAAATGGCGCGGTCGTTGTACAGGGAAGCGAACACTTCCTTGATGGCGTGCAGAATGTTTTCCAGGCCGACGATGTTGAGGAAGGTTTCCTGCTGACCGGCGAAGGAAGCATCGGGCAAGTCTTCAGCGGTAGCCGAGGAGCGCACGGCGAAGGACATGTCGGTGGTCGAATCGGCGACCAGGCGCTGGTATTGCTCGGTGATGGCGATGGTCAGGTCCATCGGGAACGGGGTGTCCATGATCCACTGGCGGATCTCGGCACCGGTCTTGACCAGGGTGTTCACATCATCGACATCGAGCACGTCGAGCACAGCGTTGATCTTGGCATCGAGGCCGGACTGCGCCAGGAAATCGCGGTAAGCCTGCGCCGTGGTGGCGAAACCGCCCGGCACGCGCACGCCGGTATCGGCCAGCTGGCTGATCATTTCACCGAGTGAAGAATTCTTGCCGCCGACTTTGTCGACGTCGTTCATTCGGAGAGTTTCGAAAGGTAGGACGAGCGGTTCCATACGGGTTCCTTGCAGGGAAGTTGAATTGAAAATCAGGAAGTGGAGTCAGAAAAATCGGGGCTAAGGCGACGGGCAGCGGTTTCGCGGCGGGCGACGCTGCGCAGCGTCTGGGCCAGCGTCTCGCGGACGAAATCGATGTGCGTTTCGGCGGCAGCACGGGCGGCCTGCGGCTTGCGGGCAATAATCGCGTCGTAAATGGCGGCATGCTGGCTCTTGAGCAGGTTGCCTGCAGCCGGCACGGTTTTCAGTTCGCCCAGGTTCAGGCGGATGTTGTCATGCATGAGGCGCAGCAGGGCAGCCGACAGATGACCGAGCAGCGCGTTGTGGGCGGCCTCGCCAACTGCCTGGTGAAAGGCGATGTCGGCTTCGGAACGCTGATCCATGTTCTCGTTGGAAAACGAGGCATTCAATGCAGAGAAGCGCTGACCAAGTCGCGTCAGGTCGGCTTCGGTCGCGCGCTCGGCGGCCCACTCGGCAGCCTGGCCTTCAAGCATGCGGCGGAATTCAAGCATGTCTTCGCGCAGGTTGGGATGGCTGCCCATCATGTCCTGCCACGGGTCGAAAAAAGTGGCTTCAAGCGCGTTGGTCACATAGGTGCCACCACCCTGCCGGCTTTGCACCATGCCCTTGGATGCCAGCTTCTGGATCGCTTCGCGCAACGATGGCCGCGAGACGCCAAACTCGGTCGCCAGTTCGCGCTCCGGCGGCAGGCGGTCGCCTGATTTCAGCGAGCCTTCCAGGATGCGGCGCTCCAGCGAAGCGGCAACGGCATCGGAAATACGCGGGACCTGCACTTTGTTGAGGGTCATCGAGCTCGGCTTGATTGGTAAGACCACCGCATTTTAATCAGCGTTTCGGTAAATCGCAAGCATAGGATTTTCCCTTAGATTATTGACTAAGTGACGGTATTAACGTAAATTTTCATCTGCACAAATATTGGTCTTACCATTTTACCGTTAAATAATTCGCAACGGAGACAAGATGAAACAACCGGAATCCGCAGCATCACGGCCACGCGACGTATATTTCTTTGCGACCTGCGTCGTCGACCAGTTCTTTCCCGGTGCTGGCATGGATGCCATCACCCTGCTCGAACGCGAAGGCATCCGCGTCCATTTCCCGGAGGAACAGACCTGCTGCGGTCAACCGGCATATACGAGCGGTTTTCCCGATGAGGCACGCAAGGTTGCGGCGCACCAGCTGACCCTGTTTCCAAACGACTGGCCGGTCGTCGTGCCATCCGGTTCCTGCGCCGGGATGATGAAGCACCACTACCCGACGCTGTTCGCCGCCGATCCGGTGCGCAAGGCGCAGGCCGAAGCGCTCTCGGCACGCATCTATGAACTGACCGATTTTCTGGTCAATGTCCTGAACTTCCAGCCGGAAGACAAAGGCAGCGACTGCACGGTCGTGCTGCATACCTCGTGCTCGGCCCGCCGCGAGATGGGCGTGCATCTGACCGGACGCAAACTGCTTGGCGGTCTTGGCAAGGTCACGGTTGCCCAGCAGGACCATGAGTCGGAGTGCTGCGGTTTTGGCGGCACCTTCTCGGTCAAGCAACCGGAAATCTCCGGGGCCATGGTCGAAGACAAGGTCAAGGCCTTGAAGGCGACCGGCGCCGAGCGCGTCGTCAGCGCCGACTGTGGCTGCCTCATGAACATCCTCGGCCATGCCGCCTGGAAGGACAAGCAGGCAGGCCTCACGAAACCCAGCCTTCCCGGCGAACACATCGCCAGCTTCCTGCTGCGGAGGACATCCAAATGAGCGCCCGTGATCGCATTCTCGCCAAACTGAACGCTGCACCTGTTCTGCCCAAGGCAGCGCCGGAAATTGCCGATTGGTACGCGGCGCATCGCAGCGCAGAGACGACTGCCGAAAAATCCGCCCGTTTTCGCGGCTGCATCGAGTTCGCCCACGCCGAGGTTTATGCCGTATCAAACGCCAGTTGGCCGCAAAAACTTTGGGAAGTGCTCAGCGCCAAACAACTTGAAAAACTTCTGGTTGCGCCCGGCACAACGCATGGCCAGCGCGCCATCGATGTACTTTCCGAAAGTGGCATCGCCTGTCGCGGCTACGAGCAGAAAATTGAAGACTGGAAAGAGGAGATGTTTCACGACATCCCGGCCAGCCTGACCATCGCCCGCAGCGCCATTGCCGAAACCGGCACGCTGGTCCTGTGGCCGGATGCGCACGAGCCGCGCCTGATGTCACTGGTGCCACCGGTGCATATCGTTCTGCTTGACGCTTCAAACATCCACAACACCTTTTACGAAGCGATGACGGCCGAAGGCTGGGCCGATGGCCTGCCGACCAACGCCCTGCTCATTTCCGGCCCGTCGAAAACCGCTGACATCCAGGTGACGCTGGCCTACGGCGCCCACGGCCCGAAAGAACTGATTGTCCTGCTGATCGGAGACGAAGCATGAGCGAACACGCAATGAACTTCATGCCCTCAGAGGGCTTCCGCGCCCGTGCCAAGGACGTGGTCGAGAACCCCTTCCTGCGCCAGAGTTTCCGTGGCGCCATGGATTTCCTGATCAACAAGCGCATCACGCAATTTCCCAATGCCGACGAGCTCGAAACCCTGCGCACGCTGGGCGAGCAGATTCGCCAGTACAACCTTGGCAAGCTGCCGTCCCTGCTTGTTCAGCTTGAAGAAAGCCTGACCCGCAACGGCATCAAGGTGCATTGGGCGGAAACGCCGGACGAAGCGAACGCCATCATCCTCGGCATTTGCCAGAAGCACTCGGCCAAGCTGATGGTCAAGGGCAAGTCGATGGTCAGCGAGGAAATCGAGCTGAACCACGCCTGCGCAGCGGTCGGCATCGAGGCCATGGAGTCTGACATGGGGGAATACATCGTCCAGCTGGCCGGTGAAAAACCCTCGCACATCATCATGCCGGCGATCCACAAGACCAAGGAGGAAATCGCCCGCCTCTTCCACGAAAAGGTGGAAGGCGTCGATTACACCGACAACGTTGATGAGCTGATCCAGATTGGCCGCAAGGTGCTGCGCGAAAAATTCCTCGTCGCCGACATCGGGCTTTCCGGCGTCAATTTCGCCGTCGCCGAAACCGGCACGCTGTGCCTCGTTGAAAACGAGGGCAATGGCCGCCTGAGCACTACTGCACCGCCCGTGCATATCGCCATTACCGGTATCGAAAAAATCGTCGAAAAGCTCGACCACGTACCACCGCTGCTCTCGCTGCTCACCCGCTCGGCAACCGGCCAGAACATCTCGACCTATTTCAACATGATCTCCGGGCCACGCAAGGCGGACGAGAAGGACGGGCCGACCGAAGTGCATCTGGTGCTGCTCGACAACGGCCGCACGCAAGCCTACGCCGACGAGCAGTTGCGCAAGACCCTGCAGTGCATCCGTTGCGGCGCGTGCATGAACCACTGCCCGGTTTATACGCGGATTGGCGGGCACGCCTACGGCACGACCTATCCGGGGCCGATCGGCAAGATCATCTCGCCGCACATGCTCGGGCTGGAGGCGACGGCGACGATGGCGACCGCCTCGTCACTGTGCGGCGCTTGCGGGGAAGTTTGCCCGGTGAAGATTCCGATTCCGGATTTGCTGATGCGGCTGCGGGAAGAGTCATTTTCGGCGCCGCATGCGAATCCCGCGATGGTTGGGCAGGGTGCGGGATATAGCGGGCTGATGACGTCAGTGTGGAAAGGGTGGGCGGCAGTTTATCGGTCGCCAGCGTTGTACGGAATGGTGACCTGGTTGGGTAGCCGGTTTTCCTGGCTGATGCCGTCGAAGCAAGGGCCCTGGACTTCGGTTCGGGTGCCATTGAAGCCGGCACCCAAGCGCTTGCGGGACATGCTGAAGGAACGGCAGTAATAGCGCTTTTCCAACCCTGGAAAGCGGAACCTGAACCGATCAAATAGCACGCAATAACTTCAAGAGACAGTCAATGAGCGAACTCATCCAGCACCTGAGCCAACATCTTCCCCCCAACCAGATCATCGTCGATGATCTGCGTCGCCTGGCCTATGGCACCGATGCCAGCTTTTACCGCCTGACGCCCGAGGTGATTGCCGTCATCGAGAGCGAGGCCGAAGCGCGCGCCGTGCTGCAGACTGCCAAACAGCACAACCGGCCGGTCACCTTCCGGGCCGCTGGAACGAGCCTCTCCGGGCAGGCCATCACCGATGGCATCCTCGCCCTGATCGGCGAAGGTTTTGCCACCTACGAACAGAACGCCGATGCGAGCAAAGTGAAAGTCGGCCCCGGCATCGTTGGCGGCGAAGTGAATCGCCGCCTCGCGCCGTTCGGCAAAAAAATCGGCCCTGACCCCGCCTCCATCGGCGCAGCCAAGATCGGTGGCATTGCTGCCAACAACGCCTCCGGCATGTGCTGCGGCACGGCCCAGAACAGTTACCGGACACTGGCCGGCATGCGCGTCATGCTGGCTGATGGCAGCACCCTCGACACGGAAGATCACCTGAGCGTTGATGCCTTTTCGAGGAGCCACGCCGTGCTGCTTGGCGAACTGGAGCGTCTGGGCCGCGATACACGCAACAATCCACGGCTGGCCGATCGCATCCGCCACAAGTTCAAGATCAAGAACACCACCGGCTACAGCCTCAACGCGCTGATCGATTACGAAGACCCGATCGACATACTCAGCCACCTGATGATCGGATCAGAAGGTACGCTCGGCTTCATCTCTCGCATCACCTACAACACGGTGGTCGAAGACCCGTTCAAGGCATCAGCGCTGGTTTTCTTCCCGGACATCCGCACCGCCTGCGAGGCCGTAATCCGCCTCAAGCCACAGCCGGTCTCGGCTGTCGAACTTCTCGACCGCCCCGCCCTGCGCTCCGTCGACAAAAAGCCCGGCCTGCCGCCGATCATGCGCGAACTGGGCGAAGAAGCTGCCGCGCTGCTTATCGAAGTGCGGTCTTCCACGGTCGACGGGGTAAATGAGCGTATTTCCAAAGTCCACGCCGCGATGGAAGGCGTCGCTACCGTTGAGCCAATGGTTTTCTCGACCGATCCGGCGACCTGTGAGATGTACTGGAAAGTCCGCAAGGGCACGTTCCCGGCCGTTGGCGCCATGCGCCGAACGGGAACGACGGTACTCATCGAGGACGTCGCCTTTCACATCGAAAACCTGGCTGACGCGACGCTCGACCTGCAGGCCCTGCTCCGCCAGCATGGCTACGACGAGGCGATCATTTTCGGCCACGCGCTCGAAGGCAACCTGCACTTCGTCATCACCCAGGATTTCGGCGACAAGAGCGAAGTTGACCGCTACGCCCGCTTCATGGATGACCTTTGCCACATGGTCGTCGACAAATACGACGGTTCGCTCAAGGCCGAGCACGGCACGGGCCGCAACATGGCACCCTTTGTCGAACTCGAATGGGGCAAGGAAGCCGCGGACCTGATGCGCCGCATCAAGATGCTGTTTGATCCGGAAAATCGCCTCAACCCGGGCGTCATCCTTAACGACAACCCGCACGCCCATCTCGAAAATCTCAAGCCCATGCCGGCTGCAGAAGACATCGTCGACCGGTGCATCGAATGCGGCTTCTGCGAACCGCTTTGCCCGTCGCACCGCCTCACCCTGTCGCCCCGCCAGCGCATCACCAGCATTCGCGAACTGGCCCGTCGTGAAGCCGCCGGCGAAGCTGCGGGCATCATAGGCGCGGACTACGCCTACATGGGCCTCGACACCTGTGCCGGCTGCGGCCTGTGCTCGACGGCCTGCCCGGTGGGCATCGACACCGGCGACCTGACCCGCCGCCTCCGTGGCCGCCAGATCGGCGACACCTCGCGCGCAGTAAACGCCTGGACCGGCGAACATTTCGGCACGCTGGCCAATGCTTCCCGCCTTGGACTGAAGGTCGGTCACGCCGTTTCCGGCGTCCTTGGTGACAACTTCCTCAGCCGCATCTCCGGCGGCGCGTGGAAGAAGAACATGCCACACGCCGGCAAGGCCCCGGTTGCGCGCACCACACAAGGCGACCCCGTGGTCTATTTCCCGACCTGTGGCGGGCGTATCTTCGGGCCATCGACCACCGGCGAAAAACAGCTCGGTGACGTCATCCTCGACCTGCTGACCCGTGCCGGCTATGCGCCCATCCTGCCCGACGATGTCGACAGCCTGTGCTGCGGCCAGATGCTGTCCAGCAAGGGCATGGCGGAGGAAGCCGACAAGATGTCGAATACCCTCGAAGCAGCGCTCATGAAAGCCTCGCAGAACGGCAAGTACCCGGTGATCATGGATGCGAGCACCTGCTCGGCCCGCATGCAGAAGCATCTGGCCGGCAGGCTGAAGCTTTACGACTTCCACGAATTCGCCCACGACGCCCTGCTGCCGCGCCTGATGATCACCCGGCAGGCCGGGCCGGTCGCCCTCCACATCAACTGCAGCGTGCGCAAGAACGGCGCCGATGCCAAGCTGCGCGCCCTGCTCAAGGCCTGCACGGAAAACGTCATCGAGCCCGCTGGCGTCACCTGCTGCGGGTTTGCCGGCGACCGCGGCTTCGTCGTGCCCGAACTCAACCAGCACGCGCTGCGCCACATCCACAAGGATCTGCCCGCCAACTGCGCGTGCGGCGTGTCGACCAACCGCACCTGCGAAATCGGGCTGACTGCGGAAACCGGCGTCAACTACCAATCCATCGCTTATCTGCTCGAACAATGCAGCCGGCAGCCCGAAGCATGTTGAGGATTTCCCTAACAGCGCAAACCGCCCCGACTTGTTAAGTTACGCCCCATCCAAGATACTCAAGGAGAACACCCATGTACAAGAAGATCCTCGTCGCCATCGATGACAGCGCGACCTCCCGCATTGCTCTGGCCGAGGCGGTTCATATCGCCCGCACCAGCAATGCCAAGCTCTTCATCACCCACGTTGTGGACGAAACCCTTCTCAACATGCACGGGCACGCCAAGCTGGACATGGGTAGCTCGGACGATGCCGCTGTGTCTCTCAGTGCCGCCGGCAAGCAATTGCTCGCCAGCGCTTTGAAGGAGGCCGACGGGGTTGATGCCGAAGCGATCCTGCTTGAAGCATTCAAGCGCGGTATCGCCGAGAACATCAACGATAAAGCAAAAGAACTGAGCGCTGACCTGATCATCATCGGTCGCCATGGCCAGCGCGGATTCGCCACGATGATTCTTGGATCGGTTGCCGAACAACTGGCTAAAATTGCTGACGCGTCGGTGCTGCTGGTGCGCAAGCACTAAAGCCGAACGCTGCGGCCCCCGCCCCGGCGGGAAAACCTGTTTCTGAAATTCAATGATCCCCGCTTGCCCGGGGATCAATCATGATGGGAATCCCAATGTCTGAACGTGCCGCCGAATCCAACAAGGACGAACCTCTCCGCGACGACATCCGCCTGCTCGGCCGCATCCTTGGCGATACCGTCCGTGAGCAGGAAGGCGAATCGGTCTACGATATCGTTGAGCGCGTCCGCCAGACCGCCGTGCGATTTGCCCGCGATGGGGACCCCGCCGCCCGCAATGAACTCGCCGCCCTGCTGGACCCACTGCCACGCGACACCACTCAGGCAGTCGTCCGCGCCTTCAGCTATTTCCTGCAACTGGCCAACATCGCCGAAGACGAACACCACATCCGTCGCCGTCGTGCCCACGACCTGGCCGGTTCGCCGCCGCGCGAAGGCAGCCTGATTTTCGCCCTGGATTCCCTGTCGACCGCAGCAGTCTCGCCGGAAGCCATCGCCGACTTCTTCGCCCACGCCGTCGTCGCCCCGGTGCTCACCGCCCACCCGACCGAAGTCCAGCGCCAGAGCCTGATCCGCAATCACCGCGACCTCGCCCGCCTGCTCGACCAGCGCGAACGCCTGCAGATGACGCCGGAAGAGGAAGCCGAGAACGATCTGGGCATCGCCAACTCCATCCTGACGCTGTGGCAGTCGCGCATGCTGCGCCCGGTGCGCCTCAAGGTGCTCGACGAAGTCAAGAACGGCATCACCTACTTCAAGGAGACCTTCTTCACCGAATTGCCGCGCCTCTACATTCAGGCGACGCAGCTATTGCAGAAGCGTTACCCCGAGACCATCTGGGCGTTGCCACCCTTTTTCCGCGTGGGGAGCTGGATCGGTGGTGACCGTGACGGCAACCCGTTCGTCACCGCAGATATCCTGCGCGAAGCGCTGCGCCTGCAATCTGCCGCCGCACTCAATCACTACCTCGAAGAGATCCATGAACTGGGCGGTGAACTGCCGCTTTCAGACCTGCTGGTCAAGGTCACGCCGGAGCTGCTGGCGCTTGCCGAGCACTCCACCGACCATTCGCCGCAGCGTGCCGACGAGCCTTATCGCCGTGCGCTGTCCGGCATCTATGCCCGCCTTGCGGCGACCTCGCGCAGCCTCGATCAGGTCGACCCGGTGCGCCACGAAATCGGCCAGGCCGAACCCTACGCCACGCCGGATGCCCTGCGCGCCGACCTCAAGGTGCTCAACAATTCGCTCAAGCTGAATGGCAGCGGCAATCTGGCAGGCGGCCGCCTGCGCCGACTGATCCGTGGTGTTCAGATCTTTGGCTTCCACCTGGCACCGATCGACCTGCGCCAGAACTCCGAAGTCCACGCCCGCAGCGTCGCCGAACTGCTCGCCGGTGCTGGCCGCTGCCCGGACTACGAAGCGCTTTCCGAAAATGAGCGAATTTCGCTGTTGACCGCGGAAATCGCCACACCGCGCCCGCTCTACTCGCCCTACCTGACGTATTCGGAAGAAACGCAGGGCGAACTGGCCATCTTCTTCACCGCACGAGAACTGCGCGCAAAATATGGGGTCGCCGCCCTGCCCAATTGCATCATCTCGAAGACCGATGGTGTGTCCGACCTGCTCGAACTCGCCCTGCTGCTCAAGGAATCCGGCCTTTTGCTGCCCGGTGCCAGGCCGCAGCTCAACGTCAATATCATCCCGCTCTTCGAAACCATCGAAGACTTGCAGAAGAGCGCTGCGACCATGGCCGGCGTCTTCGCCATCCCGGCCTACCGCGAACTGATCGCCGGCCGTGGTGACGAGCACGAAGTCATGCTCGGCTACTCCGACTCCAATAAGGATGGCGGCTTCCTGACTTCCGGGTGGGAGCTCTACAAGGCCGAGATCGAGCTGACCCAGGTTTTCAAGGAACACAACGTCCGCCTGCGCCTGTTCCACGGTCGCGGTGGCTCGGTAGGCCGCGGCGGTGGACCGACCTACCACGCCATCCTCGCCCAGCCGGCAGGTGCCGTTTCTGGCCAGATCCGCCTGACCGAACAGGGCGAAGTCATTTCGACCAAATATGGCAACGCCGACACCGGCCGCCGCAACCTCGAAGTGCTGCTTGCCGCGACGCTGGAAGCCAGCCTGACCGACCACGAAAACAAGGTCGAGCCGGCCGAGCAGTTCCACGCCGTCATGGACGAACTCTCGCTGCGCGCCTTCAACGCCTATCGCAGCCTGGTCTATGAAACGCCCGGCTTCACCACGTATTTTCGGCAATCGACGGTGGTCTCCGAAATCGCCCAGCTCAACATCGGCAGCCGTCCTGCCTCGCGCAAAGCCTCCGAGCGCATCGAAGACCTGCGTGCCATTCCCTGGGTCTTCAGCTGGGCGCAATGCCGCCTCATGCTGCCGGGCTGGTACGGCTTCGGCGCTGCGGTCGACGGCTATCTGGCGGCCAATCCGCAAGGCCTCGTTACCCTGCGCCGCATGGTCAAGTCCTGGCCCTTCTTCAAGAGCCTGCTTTCCAACATGGACATGGTGCTGGCCAAGACCGACCTCGCCATCGCCTCGCGCTACGCCGAGCTGGTCACCGATGCGGCGCTGCGCGAACGCATATTCAGCCAGATCAAGGCAGAATGGACGCTGACCAGAAAGCACCTGCTGGCCATTCTCGAGCAGGATGACTTCCTCGCCGACAACCCCATGCTCAAGCGCTCGCTGCAACTGCGCTCGCCCTACATGGACCCGCTCAACCACCTGCAGGTCGAATTGCTCAAGCGCCACCGCGCTGGCGAAACCGACGAGCGCGTGGCCCGCGGCATACACCTGTCCATCAACGGCGTCGCTTCAGGCTTGCGCAACAGCGGTTAAAATTACGAGATGCCTACACCAATCAAACGCACCGTATTTTTCGTGTCCGACGGCACCGGTCTGACCGTCGAAGCGCTCGGTCACAGCCTGATGACCCAGTTCGAGGACATCGAATTCAAGCAGATTCGCATTCCCTTCGTCAAAACCATCGAGAAGGCACAGGAAGCGGTCGTCCGCATCAATGCCCAAGGTGAGTCCGACGGCATGCGCCCGATCGTCTTCACCACGCTGATTGATCCGGAGCTGTCCAGTCTCGTTCACCAGTCAGACGCCTTCTGCCTGTCCTATTTCGACTCTTTCCTGGCGCCGCTGGAAGCGGAACTCGGCAAGCAATCGAACCATACGGTCGGGCGTTCGCACGGCTCGGCCGAGAGCTCGGAGTACAAAAAACGGATCGAGTCGATCAACTACACGCTGGCACACGACGACGGCATCACCGATCGTGACCTGGAAGAAGCCGACGTCATTCTGGTCGCCGTTTCACGCTGCGGGAAAACACCAACCTCACTCTATCTGGCCATGCAATTCGGCCTGAAAGCCGCCAACTTCCCGCTGATTCCGGAGGATTTCGACCGCGGCCGCTTGCCGAGCACCCTTGAAAAACATCGTCCCAAGCTGTTCGGCCTGACCATTCAGCCCGAGCGCCTGACGCAAATCCGCGAAGAACGCCGCGCCGGCAGTAAATACGCCTCGCTGGCTAATTGTCGTTACGAGATTGCCGAAGCCGAAAAGATGATGCGCCGCGAAGGCATCCGCTGGCTGGATTCATCGAGCAAATCGATCGAGGAAATCTCCACCACCATCCTGCAGGAACTCAAGCTGCGCGAGTAATTTGCCGCGTGGTTGTGGCTGACTAAAGCTTGCGGCGCAAGGCCTCAAAAAGGCATATCGCTGCAGCGGCAGCCACATTGAGCGACTCCACCGCGCCCGGCATTGGAATGCGAATTCTGAGCTGGGCAGCGGCCATCAGTTCAGGACTGACACCCTGCCCTTCGGCACCAAACACCCACGCTATCGGCCCACCCAGTTTCGCGGCATACAGCGACGTTGCACCGTCCAGGCAGGTAACCGCCGTCGTCCCTTCGTAGGCTGCCATGAAGCCCGCCAGGTCCCACTCTTCGTGGATAGCCAGCGCAAAGTGTGCCCCCTGCCCGGCTCGCAAAACCTTGGGCGACCAGGCTGCAGCGCAACCGGGCGACAGCAGTGCCTGCCCGATACCAGCCGCCGCTGCGGTGCGCAACAGAGTACCGACGTTGCCGGGGTCCTGTACGCCATCGAGCAAAATGGCATCTATTCTGCGGTTGACCGTGGCATTCGCGTGTGGCGTCTTGATCAGCGCCAGCAGGCCGCTTGGCGTATCGACCAGACCAATGTCGCGCATCAGGCTGTCCGCAAGAACGACCGTTTCCCGTCCGGTAACAAAACGTGCAACCTCTCCGCCAGCTTGCGCAGATTCGGAGACGATCAAGGTTTCCACCGGCCCGAATGCAGCCTCGTACGCGTAGACCAGATGCACGCCATCAAGCAGCGTCTGCCCGGTTTTCCGACGCTCGCGCCCGGATTCGGCCAGGCGCTTCAGCGATTTGAAAAATGGGTTTTCACGCGACTGGATCAGTTTCATAGCAATGAAAGCTGCTTAGCCACCGGGCCAAAACTGCGACGATGGACTGGCGAGGCACCGTGCTCTTCAAGTGCCTGGAAATGCGCAGCCGTGGGATAACCCATGTGGCGGTCGAAACCGTACATGGGGTACTTCGCATGAAGCTGGCGCATTTCAGCATCGCGCACCGTCTTGGCGAGAATCGACGCAGCGGCAATTGACGCGATCTTGCCGTCACCCTTGACCACCGCTTCACACGGCAGGTCAAGTTTTGGGCAACGATTGCCATCGACCATGGCAGTTGTTGGGCGCACAACCAGCCCGGCTACCGCCCGCTGCATGGCCAGCAGGGTGGCGTGCAGGATATTCAGCCGGTCAATTTCCTCAACCGACGCCGAGGCTACCGCCCAAGCAAGCGCCCGTTCACGGATCTCGATGGCAAGGGCATCTCGCTTCTTTTCGCTGAGTTTCTTTGAATCGTTAAGCCCGTGAATCGGTCGTCGCGGGTCAAGAATGACTGCCGCCGCAACAACCGTACCGGCCAAGGGGCCACGCCCAGCCTCGTCAATACCGCAGACAAGGCCTTCGGGTACGATCAGTTCAGGCATGCAATGACCGCATTGGCGGCCTTGTCCGCCGTATTCTGGCGCAGTTGCAGATGCAAGTCGGTAAATGCGGCCTCAACGGCCTCGGCGTTTTCCTTGTCCTCATAAAGCTTGACCAACGCCTCGGCTAGGCTTTCCGGCGTCGCCTCGTCTTGCAGGATCTCCGGCACGACAAAACGCCCGGCCAGCACGTTGGGAAGCCCGACGTATGGCAGGTAAGCCATGCGTTTCATGAGCCAATACGAAAACTTGGCAATCTTGTAGGTGATGACCATCGGCCGCTTGATCAGCGCAGCCTCAAGCGTTGCGGTTCCGCTGGCAACAAGCGATACATCGGCAGCACCGAGAGCATCCTGAGCATGGCCGAAAAGCAGGCGAAACGGTACATCACCAGCCTGCTGCCGATAAATCGCCGCTTCGAACTGCAGCCGCGTTTCTCGCGTTGCAAGCGGCACGACAAACACCGCGTTCGGCAGAAAGCGCTCGTAAATGAGCTTGGCAGTCTGCACGAAAGTATCGGCCATCATCGCCAGTTCCCCTTTTCGACTGCCGGGCAACATGCCAAAAATGGGGTAGTCACGCGGCAAGGCCAGCTTTTCGCGAACCGCCTGCTTGCTGGTCTGCAAAGGGATGATATCGGCCAGCGGATGACCGACATAAGTTACCGGAATATTCTCTTTCTCATAGAGCGGTGGCTCCATCGGAAAGAGCGCCAGTACGCGATTGACAGCTCGGCCAATTTTTTTGATGCGCCCACCACGCCAGGCCCAGATCGACGGACTGACGTAATGGATGGTTTTGACACCGGCCGATTTGAGATTGGTTTCCAGGCCGAGGTTGAAATCGGGCGCATCAACACCGATGAAGATATCCGGCTTGATATCAAGCAGGCGCTTCTTGAGCTGACGACGAATACCGGAAATTTCCCGGTAGTTCTTCAGTGCATCTACATAGCCCATGACCGACAATTCCTCCATCGGCCACCAGGCATCGAAACCCTGCGCCTCCATGCGTGGCCCACCGATGCCAAAAAATATGGCATCCGGCAAACGCTCCTTCAGGGCGGCAATAAGGTGGCTGGCCAGGAGATCACCGGAGGGCTCCCCTGCCACCATGGCAATACGTACGGCGCGGCCCATATCAGCGAATAATGCCTCGCTTGGAAAGCTCCAGAAAGTCTACGAGTCGCTGCAAATCCGGTTGCGTCCTGGCGTCTTCAGTCAGCTTGCCCTTGGCCTCTTCGAGCAGCAACCCGGACTTGTAAAGTGTGCGGTAGGCGCGCTTGAGAGCAGTAATCGAATCTGCCGTAAAGCCCCGACGCTTCAAGCCTTCCACATTGATGCCATAAGGCGTCGCGGTATTGCCCGCAGCCATCAAATACGGCGGCACATCTTGCAGAATGACCGTACTCACTGCGGTCATCACATGCGCACCAATCCTGCAGAACTGATGCACCCCTGTAAAACCGCCCAGGATCGCCCAGTCATCAACGATGACATGACCAGCCAGCGAGGCGTTATTGGCAAAAGTAACCTTGTTGCCAACCTGGCAGTCATGGGCAATATGCACGTAAGCCATGATCCAGTTGTCGTCACCCAGCCTCGTCACACCCGCGTCCTGCACCGTTCCCAGATTGAAGGTGCAGAATTCGCGAACGACGTTACGGTCGCCAATTTCCAGGCGAGTGGGCTCTCCAGCGTATTTCTTGTCCTGAGGCACTTCACCGAGCGAGCAGAACTGGAATATCCGGTTGTCACGACCAATGCGAGTATGGCCACGAATCACGGTGTGCGGACCGACAACGGTATTTTCACCGATTTCCACATGAGGACCAATGATCGAGTAGGGGCCGATCTCGACATTGGCGCCGATCTTGGCGGCCGGATCGACAATGGCAGTCGAATGGATCATCTCAGAGCTTCCGCTGGGCGCACATCAGGCGTGCCTCTGCCGCCAGCTGACCATCCACGCGCGCCTCTCCCTTGAATTTCCATACGCCACGCATGTGGCGCTCGATTTCGACATGCAGATGCAGCTGATCACCCGGTAGCACGGGTTTTTTGAATCGAGCCTCGTCGATGCCGGCAAAGTAGAAAACGGTATCAGAGGACGGCTTCTCGGACATTGACTTGAACGACAGGATACCTGCCGCTTGTGCCAGCGCTTCCATGATCAGCACTCCCGGCATCACCGGATGATGGGGAAAATGACCCATGAAAAACGGTTCGTTGATCGTCACGTTCTTGTAGGCATGGATGGACTTGCCCAGCTCAATCTCTACCACACGGTCTACCAGCAGGAACGGGTAGCGGTGCGGCAAGTGCTCCATGATTGCTTCAATATCCATTTAATCAATCCCCTAAGTATTTTTCTTTAAGTTGTTTCTCAAGTTCGGAAACACGATCAGCCAACTTCGAAAGCCGGCGAATATGCGAAGCGTTGCGCATCCAGTGTTCGTAACTATCGAGTGGGAAAACGCTGGCATAAACACCACCAGGCTCAACAATGCTGCGCATGACTGTCGATGCGCCGGAAATCGTCGTATTCGGTGCAAGGGAAAGGTGACCGCTGATCATGGTGGCCCCGCCCAAAATGCAATGCTCGCCCAGCGTGGTACTGCCGGCCATGCCTGTACACCCGGCAATGACCGAAAAGGGGCCTATGTTGCAGTTGTGGCCGATCATGACCAGATTGTCTATCTTGCAACCTTCGCCGATCACTGTGTCATCAAGAGCCCCGCGGTCGACGGTCGTATTGGCACCAATCTCGACATCGTCGCCGATGACCACCGCGCCAATCTGGGGAATTTTGACCCAATGTTTGCCATCCGGTGCAAAACCGAATCCATCTGCACCAATGACCACGCCCGAGTGAAGAATGGCTCGCCTACCGATCCGGCAGGCCTCGTAAATGCTGACATTCGGGTACAGGGTACTATCTTCACCAAGCATTACACCATCACCAATCACGCACCCCGAATAAATTCGGCAGTTCTCACCAATACTCACGTCTTTCCCGATAACGACGTGCGGCCCGACAAATACAGATGCAGGAACGGGAGACTCAAGAACGGCCGAAGCATGGACGCCACCGGCCATGACAGCCACCGGGTTGAGCAAGGAAGCCACCCGGGCATAGTAGGCGTACGGATTTTCAGTAACGATGCGAGGCCCCGCGAACCCATCTGCGGCATCCGGCCCGAGAATCACAGCCGATGCCTTGGTGGTGGCTAGTTGGCTACGATATTTTCGGTTGGCAAGAAATGCAATCTGCCCCTCACCTGCAGAGGCCAGCGTAGCTACCTGAAGAATACGCGTTTCGGCATCTCCAAGCACATCGCCGCCCAGTTGGGCGGCGATGTCGGCAAGAGTCGCTGAAATCTCACCCAAACCGTTCATCATGTCACTTGCCTTCCGACAATGCCTTGATCACACGTTCCGTGATATCCAGACGAGGGCTGACCCAGACGACATCCTGAAGAATAAGGTCATATTTTTCGCTCTCGGCGATTTGCTTGATTGCCTTGTTGGCTTTTTCGATCACCGCCGCATTTTCTTCGTTCTGGCGAAGGTTCAGGTCTTCGCGGAACTCACGCTGACGACGCTGGAATTCACGCGAAATCTCGCCGAACTCCTTTTCCTTCGTGCGACGCTCACTTTCAGCCATGGTCACAGAGTTCTTCTCCAGATTTTCCTGAAGACCCTGCAATTGCTTGGCCATACGTTGGAGATCGGCATCGCGCTTGGCGAACTCCCCCTCAAGCTTCTTGGCAGCCTTTTGGGCTGCCGGCGCATCACGGAAAATACGCTGTGTATTGACGTAACCCACCTTCAACTCGGAGGCGACCGCACCGGTTACAAACAATGCAGACATCAGCGATGCGAGAACTACAGACTTGATTTTCAACTTAACACTCCTGATTTAAAACGTGGTGCCCATCTGGAACTGGAAAGACTCGGACTTGTCATTTTCCTGCTTATTTAGAGGACGCCCAAAGCTGAATTTTAACGGACCGATCGGTGAAATCCACGATGCTGACAAGCCAGTCGAGTAACGAAGACCACTGGACGAAGACTGAGCCGCATTATTCCCGTAAACTTGGCCAGCATCAAAGAACCACCCCATACGGAAGCTCTTTTCCATGCCCGGGATACCCCAAAGCAGTTCAGCATTGCCAATGACACGACTATTGCCGCCCAGACGGTAAATGATGCCGCTGGTATCCGTAGTTAGAGGTCCCAGACTGGATGCCTTGAAACCACGCACAGAGCCTATACCACCCGCATAGAAATTCTTGAAGAAGGGAAGGCCGGAATCGCCGTACCCCTCGGCGTAACCAACTTCACCATTCAGCATTAACGTAAACCGCGACGAGAGCGGAATGAAATGCTGCAATTGGTAGCTGGCACGGTAGTAGGTCAAATCGCCACCAGGCAATGCGACTTCAAGCGATGCTTTTTGGAAAGTCCCCTTCGTCGGGAAGAAAAAGCTATCCTTTCCATCGCTTGCCCAACTCAGCGTAAGCGGAATGGAGAGATTGGTCGCCCCAAAATTCTTTACGTAGTCCACATAATATTGTGGACTATTTGTATATGTTGTAATGGTTGTGGAGTCGACACCGAGCCCCAGACCAATCGACTCCTTCTCGCCAATCGGGAACCCAAACCGAAGGCCGCCACCATACGACGAAGAGCTATAAGCCGCGATCGCTGTCGTCGTCGTATTGACTGTCCGCTGGTATAGATCGAAGCCTTGGCTGACCCCATCCTGTGTGAAATACGGATTGGTGTAGGAGAAAACGTAAGTCCGGTAAGTCTTGGCGGAATTCACCTGAATCGCCACGTTGTTGCCGCTACCCATAAAATTGTTCTGCGCAATCGATCCCGACAGGATGATCTTGTCTGTACTGGAAGTACCTAAACCCAGCATCAGATTGCCAGTCGGTTTTTCAGTCACGTTGACGTTGACATCCAACTGGTCTGCAGTACCAGGAACCGCCGGCGTCTCGATAGCTACATCACCAAAGAAACCCAGACGATCAATCCGCTGTTTGGATGCCGTCACCTTGTCAGCGTCGTACCAACCGCCTTCCATCTGGCGCATCTCGCGACGAATGACCTCATCACGTGTCTTGGTATTACCGGTGACATTGATACGACGCACGTACACCCGCTTGCCCGGATCGACGAATATGGTGAAGGCAACGTTGCGTTTATCCTTGTCAATTTCCGGAGCGGCATTGACGTTGGCAAAAGCGTAGCCTTCCTTGCCAAGGCGGTCGCTGATAGCCTTGGTCGTTCCATTCAGTTTTTCGCGGGAGAAAACGTCACCCGGCTTGACGGAAACCAGCTTCTTCAGTTCTTCCTCGGGAATCGTAAAATCCCCCGCCATTTTGACCGACGACACCTGGAAGCGCTCGCCCTCGACAATATTGGCGGTGATGTAAACATCCTGCTTGTCCGGAGAAATTGAAACTTGCGTCGATTCGACAGCAAATTCCAGATAACCCTGATTCATGTAGAAGGACTTCAGCTTCTCCAGGTCCGCTGACAATTTTTGCCGGGAATACTGATCGTTCTTGGTGTACCACGTCAGCATACCGGGCGTCGTCAGTTCGAACTGACCAAGCAACTCTTTTTCGGAGAAAGCCTTGGCACCGACCAGGTTGATCTGCTTGATCTTGGCGGCCACACCTTCTTCGATGTTGAAATTGATGCCGACCCGATTCCGCTCGAGCGGAGTAACGGTCGTCGTTATGTTGGCGGCGTACTTGCCGCGCGTCAGGTACTGGCGCTTGAGTTCTTGCTCTGCCTTTTCCAGCAGGGCGCGGTCGAAGATTCGGCCATCGGCGATCCCCGTTTCCTTGAGCGCCTTGACAATGACATCCTTGTCGAACTCCTTGAGTCCGACGAAGTTGATGGTCGCGATAGCCGGGCGCTCCTGGACAACCACGACCATGACGTCCTTTTCGACCTCGATCCGAACATCCTTGAAGAAGCCGGTGGCGAATAGCGCCTTGATCGACTGCGCGGCCTTTTCGTCAGTCAGCGTATCCCCCACCTTGACCGGCAGATAGCCAAAAACGGTGCCTGCCTCAGTGCGCTGAATTCCCTCGACCCGGATGTCCTTTACCGCAAAAGGTTCGAAAGCCAGCGCAGATGTCGAAAACACGCCGGCAATCAGGATGGACAACAGGGATTTTTTCATCGTTCAGCCGTTAAACAGGCGGGTAATGTCGTTAAAAAAGGCGAAAGCCATCAACGCAAACAGAATGGACATGCCTACCTGCTGCCCAATTTCCATAGCCCGCTCTGAAAGCGGCCTGCGCATGACGACTTCAATCATATGATACAACAAATGCCCACCATCCAGCACCGGTATGGGTAGCAGATTCAAGACCCCCAAGCTGATGCTGACCAGCGCCATGAACTTGAGATAGTAGTCCAGCCCGAGACGGGCTGACTGGCCTGCATAGTCGGCAATGGTCACCGGCCCCGACAGGTTTTTCCAGGAGACCTCGCCAGTCAGCATTTTTCCCAGCATGACGAGGCTGAACACCGATTTATCCCAGGTTTCATTTAGCGCCTTACCGGCCGCATCAACGATGCCGTAGCTGACAAAGGTTTTCACCTCCCGCAGCGTTTTTTGTCCGTCGGCGACGGCCACACCGATCTTGCCAACCGTTTTTCCGCGTTCAGAAACGGCATCAGGAATCACGTCGACCGCAAAATGCTCACCGCCACGGTCCACTTCCAGATGCAGTGACTTTTCGGCGGAATTTCGAATTATTGCAACCAGCTCATACCACGAGGCAATCTCTTCTCCGGCTATCGCCAGGATCCTGTCCCCTGGCAACAAGCCCGCCCGTTCGCTTACACCACCGGCAACGACCTTACCAATCACAGGCGGCAAATCGGGACGATAAAAACGGACACCCAGCCGTTCCAGCGCATCCCCTTCCCACCCCTGCTCGCCCGCTGCAGCCAGATAGAGATGGCGGACGGCAATTTCGTTGCGCTCGTTGATGACTTCAAGCGCCACGCTTTTCTGGTCAACTGCCTTGTGCAACAGAATCCAGCGCAGATCATCCCAAGTGGCGACCTGCTGGCCGTCCACCGTCCTGACCTGCTCGCCATTCTGGATGAACGCAGTAGCTGCAGGCGTTCCAACCGGGGGCGTCCCCAGCACCGGCAACAGTTCCTCGCTGCCATGCATGAATACAGCCCAATAGAGAAGGATCGCCAGTGCGAAATTCGCCAGCGGACCAGCAGCGACGATGATGCTGCGCCTACCGACGGACTGACGATTGAAGGTGCGATGCAATTCCTCTTTCGCAACAGGACCTTCTCGCTCGTCCAGCATTTTTACGTAGCCGCCGAGCGGGAAAATGCTGATCGCCCATTCGGTTTGATCTGCTCCAACGCGTTTTTTCCACAACATGCGCCCGAAGCCGACCGAAAACCGCAGTACTTTGACGCCGCAAATCCTTGCCGCCAGATAATGTCCCAATTCATGCACAACGATCAGGACACCTAGTACCACCAGAAAGGCTGCGAGGTAAAACGGGACGTTATTCACGCGAAATGGTGATCCCGAATCAGTTTATGTGCCAGTTGGCGTGCCTTGGAATCGGCTGCAAGCACATCCTCCAGGCTACCCTCGGGACCAGCCGGCAACGCATGCAGAACGGCTTCGACTAACCGAGCGATACCGAGGAATGGCAACGAGCCATCAAGGAAAGCCGCGACGGCGACCTCGTTGGCAGCATTGAGGATGGCGGGCGCGGTCCCACCCTCGTACAGGACGTCATAGGCCAGTCGCAGGCAGCGGAATCTTTCGAAATCCGGGGCCATGAAATCGAGCCTGGCAATCTTGAACAGGTCCAGCGGCTCTACCCCGGCGGCAACACGCTCGGGCCATGCCATGGCGTAGGCGATCGGCGTCCGCATGTCGGGGTTCCCCATTTGCGCCAGAACCGAACCATCCACATACTGGACAGCGGAGTGAATCACGCTTTGCGGGTGGACCACGACCTGAATCATTTCCGGCGGCGCGTCAAACAGCCAGCGCGCCTCGATAACCTCAAGGCCCTTGTTCATCATGGTCGCCGAGTCGACAGAAATCTTGCGCCCCATCACCCAGTTCGGATGAGCGCAAGCTTGCTCCGGAGTCACGTTGGCCAGATCAGCCAGCGGTGTATTGCGGAACGGTCCACCTGATGCGGTCAGCAGAATTTTCTGCACACCGCACTGTGTCAGGCCGCGTGCAAAATCGCTCGGCAGTGACTGGAAAATGGCATTGTGTTCGCTGTCGACCGGAAGAAGCGAAGCGCCATGCTCACGGACAGCGTGCATGAACAATTCGCCGGCCATGACGAGCACTTCCTTGTTTGCCAGCAAGACCCGCTTTCCTGAATGAGCAGCGGCCAGCGTAGGCGCCAGGCCGGCGGCACCGACAATTGCCGCCATCACCATGTCTGCATCGGGGTGGGTCGCTGCCTGCACCAAGGCCTGCTCGCCCCATAACACTTCAGTGCGTGCCCCAGAGTCCCTCAAGCGGGCTAAGACCTTAGCAGCGGATGCCTCATCGCCAACCACGGCAAGCAAAGGTAGAAACTCAAGGCAATCGGCAACCAGTCTATCGACTTGGCTATATGCCGTCAGCGCAACGACACGGTAGCGATCGGGATGGCGACGAACGACATCAAGGGTTGACTGACCGATCGATCCCGTCGAACCGAGTACCGTTATCCCCTGCACCTTCACCCCAACCACCCGAGCAGTAGCGCCATCAGCGGCAAGGCGGCAGTGTGGCTGTCGATTCGATCCAGTACGCCACCATGTCCGGGTAGCAACTGGCTACTGTCCTTCAGGCCGACCTGGCGTTTGAGAAGCGACTCAAACAAATCACCGGAAATCGACACCAGGGTCAGTAACGGCATGAACACGATCAAAAATGCCAGGCGATAGATATCGAATCCACCAAAGCCGACCTGCAGACCAAGCGCCAGCAAGGTGACCGTGGCCATGCCGCCCCAAGCACCTTCCCAAGTTTTGCCGGGGCTGATATTGGGGGCAAGCTTATTGCGGCCAAAGGCGCGGCCGAAAAAATAGGCAGCGATGTCAGCCAACGCCACGAACAGCAGCGCAGCGAACAACCAGACGGGGGCAAGATCTCTCAAGGCTATAAGCGCATACCAAGTGGGTAACAGGACAACCAATCCGACCAGCGCCATCTTCCAGTGTACGACCCCCTGCCAGCGATGGCGAAGCCAGAACGGCACCAAGCCAAGCCAGAATGCAACTGACAGAATCAATGCCCCTTGGCCAACGACTGCCTGCTGCTTGACGGGAAGCAAAAGTGCCGTCCCGACCGTCAGAACTCCGACCGAAATCCCGAAGCGCCATTGCCCGGCGGAACAAAAGCCCGACAGCCGACCGAATTCCCATCCCGCAATCGCAACGATCAGACCTGTCAGGACCGACCAGGCGAGGCGGTCGAGAAAGAAGATAGCCGGAATAAGCAGTGCGGCAATCACCAGCGCTGTGATGACGCGCGTCTTAAGCATTCGGTTTTTCTACCAGTTGCTCACTGGTTCGTCCAAACCGACGTTCGCGCTGCAGGAAGGAAGCGATCGCCTTGTCGAACTCACCAGTATCGAAATCAGGCCAAAGGACAGGCGTAAAATACAGCTCGGTGTAAGCCAGTTGCCAGAGCAGAAAATTGCTGATCCGCTCTTCGCCGCCGGTGCGAATGAACAGGTCGGGCTCCGGCGCGAAACTCATCGACAAATGCGGCTCAAGATCGCTCTCCAGCCAGCCGTCGCGCTTTTCGGGCTGAGCTGCGAGCATTTGATTCGTCGCCTGCATGATGTCCCAGCGCCCACCATAGTTGGCAGCAATGGTCAGGTCGAGACGCGTGTTACCGGCAGTGTTTTCCTCCGCCTGGCGGATAAGCTTCTGCAGGCGCGGCTCGAAACGGGACAAGTCACCAATGACGCGCAGGCGAACGCCATTGCGGTCAAGCTTTTCGACTTCTTGCTCGAGCGCCTTGACGAAGAGTTGCATGAGCAACGAAACCTCCTCTTGCGGTCGACGCCAATTTTCGGACGAAAATGCAAACAGGGTCAGGTATTGGATGCCGCGCTCAAGACAGGCGCGAACCATCTCGCGTACCAGCTCAACGCCTTTGACATGGCCTGCGACGCGCGGCAGGAAGCGCTTTTTTGCCCAGCGACCGTTGCCATCCATGATAACGGCGACGTGCCGGGGCACTACCGCCGTTGGCGGAACCTGTCGTGTCGAACTGGAAAAGAGGGCCATGCAGCCGGGTATTCGAGCGAAACCGGCTTAAACCTGCATGAGCTCGGCCTCTTTGGCGGCGAGCATCTTGTCGACTTCGACGATGTAGCGGTCGGTCAGTTTCTGGACATCATCCTGAGCCTTGCGCTCGTCATCTTCCGGGATTTCGCCTTTTTTGAGCGCATCCTTGAGATGAGAAATCGCATCACGACGCAGGTTGCGAATGGCCACTTTGACGCCTTCGCCCTCGGTCTTGACGATCTTGATCATTTCCTTGCGACGCTCTTCGGTGAGCGCCGGCATCGGCACACGAATAAGATCGCCCTGCGAAGCCGGATTGAGACCGAGATCGCAATCGCGAATGGCTTTTTCGACTTTTTGCAACATGGCTTTTTCCCACGGCTGGACGCCGATGGTCCGGGCATCAACCAAGGTGACGTTGGCCACCTGATTGACTGGCACCATGGAGCCGTAGTAATCGACCTGGACATGATCCAGCAAACCGGTATGCGCGCGGCCGGTACGTACCTTCTGGAGATCGAGTCTCAACGCCTCCAGTGACTTCTGCATCTTGCCTTCAGCGGTTTTCTTGAGTTCAGCAATCATCTCTTGTTCTCCCTCAGCAATAGACCAGCGTACCCTCATCCTCACCGCAGACCACGCGCTTCAGCGCGCCAGCCTTGAAGATGGAGAATACGTTGATCGGCAATTTCTGGTCGCGACAGAGCGCGAAGGCAGTTGCATCCATGACTGCCAGATTCCTGGAGATCGCTTCGTTGAAGCTGATCTTGTCAAAACGGGTCGCCAGCGGATCCTTCTTGGGATCGGCCGAGTAGATACCATCCACCTTGGTCGCCTTGAGGACGATTTCTGCACCAATTTCCGAGCCGCGCAACGCTGCAGCGGTATCGGTAGTAAAGAAGGGGTTGCCAGTACCGGCACCAAAGATGACGATCTTGCCTTCTTCAAGATAGCGGATGGCCTTGCCGCGAATGTACGGCTCTATCACCTGCTCGATATTCAGCGCCGACTGCACACGGGCGTTCAGGCCGCACTGTCGGAAGGCATCCGACAGGGCCATGGCGTTCATCACCGTGGCCAGCATGCCCATGTAATCCGCAGTGGCGCGATCCATCCCGGTGGCCGTACCGGCCATGCCGCGGAAGATGTTGCCACCGCCGATCACGACGCCGATTTCCACACCCATGTCAGCGACCGCCTTGATCTCTCCGACAATCTCCGCGATGGTCTGCGGGTTGATGCCGTA
>JAEUOG010000050.1 GCA_016790815.1 Dechloromonas sp. | reverse complement strand
GTGACCACTCGCTATCTGGGTAACTATCTGGGATGGCGACGACTGATCGAGCGATACGACCGGAATATGTCCTCTGCCGATTTCCTACGCGCCGCTTTGGGGATCGGTGGCGTTCAACATGTTACGGGTACATAGCCTTTTTCTATTGCCGATGCGGGCATGGGAAATGCTAGCTGGAGGGGTGGTTTTCATCTTTTCCCCGGCTCTGCGTCCAGCCGAAGCTTCTCGGCGCTGGATGGAGTCCGGCGGATTCGCGCTGGTCGTGATGTCGATCTTGATTTTCGATATGGAGTCTTCATGGCCCGGATGGCGGGCCACAGTCCCGGTCCTTGGGGCAATGATGATTCTGCTGGCAAACATTCAGGGGTCACTGTGGACCGGAGGTCGTCTTGCTCAATGGCTCGGTGACCGTTCATATTCCCTTTATTTGTGGCACTGGCCAGTTTTTGTCGCGCTGGTATATGGCGAGCTGCACAGAGCGTATTGGGCTGTCGCGATCGGGATAGCCCTGACTATGATATTGGGAGACATCTCGTCTCGATGGGTTGAGAACCCATCGAGACGTTTTTTGGGGCAAGCCAAATCCTTTCACTTTGCTGCCATCTTGATTCTCGCGCTTCTTGTTGTGGCGCTCCCTGCGCTAACGGTCAGGTTGATGAATGGTGTCGGCGGGCGCCTTCCTCCAGTCGTTGAGAAGGTCGCCGCTGAGTCAAATAACGTAAATCCCAGAGTCAAAGAGTGCCATGCCGACAAAGGTAATGTCTCTCCATCCTGCATATGGGGGGGCAGTGAATGGAAAGTAATCGCTCTGGGCGATAGCCACATTTCAGTCGTCGTATCAGCGATAGCAGCGGCCCATAAAAGCGCTGGTGTTGTTCAATGGTCCTATAGTGGCTGTCCATTCATCCTTGGTGTGAAGATAAATCGGGTAAATGTTGGCAAATTGGGAAGCGACTATCAGTGTGAAGGTTTTGTTGAGTGGGCACGTAGCCAATTGGCTATCCTGCCGCCACAGTTGCCTGTGGTGATTCTCAACCGATACGCTGCTCAAGCGTTTGGTCTGAATGAAATCAATTCGGAATCGGAAAGACCGCGCGTTTACTTTTCGAAGATTCACCACCGCGCTTCACCTGAGTTTCTTGAAGAGTTCGGAGAGCGTATTGTTGATACAGCCTGTGAAATAGCAAAGCAGCGGCGTGTTTACCTGGTTCGTCCAATACCAGAAATGGGATTCGACGTTCCCAAGACGCTTTCTCGCCGTCTTGCGCTTGGTCTAAAGGAGGACGTTTCTATTAGCCTTGATGATTATCGTAAGCGCAATCAATGGGTTTGGGCGGCACAGGATGCGGCGGCAAAACGCTGTGGCGTCAGGATACTTGACCCGCTTCCCTATCTTTGTGATGCCTCTCGTTGCTACGGTAGCCGGAATCTGCAACCGCTTTATATGGATAGCAATCATTTAAGCGAAACAGGAAACAAATTGCTGACGCCGATGTTCCAGTCTGTTTTTGATGAGAGTCGATAGCGCGCCCCATGTTACGGAACTAGTACGCTAAGTGAACTTCATGAACTCAACCTTCAAGGTCTTGTATCAGCAAGAGTCGCAGTTCTTCTCAGAAGCGGCGATCACCATTTCCACTCAAGCTATGCGAGAGATGGCCGATATCATCACGGCCATCGAATCGGTCGTCGCCATGCCGGCCTATCAGGCGCACGCGCTCGCCCAGGCGCCGGAAATCGCCCGCCTGCCGGTGAAATCGCGCGGCGTCTTCATGGGCTACGATTTCCACCTGACCGAGACCGGCCCCAAGCTCATCGAGATCAACACCAACGCCGGCGGCGGCCTGCTCAACGCCTACCTGCTCGCCTCGCACGGCAAGGTGGAAGAGGCCGCGCGGATTCGCGATGAATACGTCGCCATGTTCCGCGAAGAATGGCGTCTGGAACGGGGCGATGCACCGCTGCGCCGCATCGCCATCGTCGACGAAAACCCGGCCGAACAGTTTCTTGCCCCCGAATTCGCGCTGTTCAAGGAATTGTTCGAGCAACACGGCATCGCCGCCGTGGTCGCCGACCCGGGCGAATTCACGAGCGACGGCCAGCAACTTTTGCATGCCGGCCAGCCCGTCGACCTGATCTACAACCGACTGACTGACTTTTCGCTTGATGCCACGGTCAACCGGAAAATTCGCTCAATTTTTGAATCGGGTGGCGTCGTCATCACGCCGCATCCGCGCGCCCACGCCCTGTACGCAGACAAGCGCAACCTCATGCAGCTCTCCGACGGGGCCGCCTTGCAGGCGCTGGGTGTCGACGAATCCACCCGTCAAACCCTGCTCGCCGGCATCCCGAAAACCGTCGCCGTCACGCCGGAGCAGGGCGAGCAATTCTGGGCCGAGCGCAAACGCTGGTTCTTCAAGCCGCCGGCCGGTTTCGGCAGCCGCGCGGCCTATCGCGGCGACAAGCTGACCAAGCGCGTGTTCGAAGAGATACTGCACGGCGGCTACATCGCCCAGGAAATCGCGCATCCGTCCGAGCATGTCGTCCCGGTCGATGGTGTCGAAACGACCATGAAGGCCGACATCCGCTGCTACGTTTACGCTGGCCGCATCCAGCTCGTCGCCGCCCGCCTGTACCAGGGCCAAACCACCAATTTCCGGACGCCGGGCGGCGGTTTTGCCCCGGTTTTCGTGGCCTGAGCGAGTAAAATCCGCCCATGAAAGTTTTCGGTATTGCCGGTTATTCCGGTTCCGGCAAGACGACCGTGCTGGAAAAGCTCATTCCCCAACTGACGGCGCGTGGCCTCAAGGTGTCGGTGATCAAGCACGCCCACCACGGTTTTGACATCGACAAGCCGGGCAAGGACTCCTACCGCCACCGCGAAGCCGGCGCCACCGAGGTGCTGCTCTCCTGCGGCGACCGCTGGGCGCTCATGCACGAGCGGCGCGACGAAGTGGAGCCGACGCTCGACGAACTGATCGGCCACCTCTCGCCCTGCGACCTCGTGCTGATCGAAGGCTTCAAGCAGGAACCGGTGCCCAAGCTGGAAGTCTACCGGCCGGAGAACGGCAAGCCGCCGCTCTTCCCCGAGCGCACCGACATCGTCGCCGTGGCCACCGATGCAGCCATCGATACCGACCTGCCGACACTGCCGCTCAACGACTACGCCGCGATGGCCGATTTCGTCATGAACCACCTTAATTTGCAGGCCCGCCCATGCTGAGTTTTGAACAAGCCCTGGAAAAGCTGCTGGCTGCCGCCCAGCCGGTCGAGGAAATCCGCTCGCTGCCGATTACCGCTGCCGCCGGCCGCATTTTGGCCGTTTCGCAGCAGTCGACCGTAGCCGTCCCGCCGCTCGACAACTCGGCCATGGACGGTTACGCCGTGCGCGTTGCCGACATCACCGCGGCTGGCGTCTGCCTGCCGGTCAGCCAGCGCATTCCCGCCGGCACGGTCGGCACCACATTGCAGCCGGGCACCGCAGCCCGCATTTTCACCGGCGCCCCGGTCCCGGCCGGCGCCGACGCGGTGATCATGCAGGAATGCTGCGAGCATGGTGAGGTTGGCAACACCAGCGGCGTCGTCATCAACCACGTCCCGCACGATGGCGAGAACATCCGCCGGGCCGGTGAAGACATCTCGGTCGGTGCCGAAATCCTCAAGGCCGGCGTCAAGCTGCGCCCGCAGGAAATCGCCCTGGCCGCCTCGGCCGGCCTGCCGGAACTGCCGGTCTATCGCCGCGTTCGCGTCGGCGTCTTCTTCACCGGCGACGAACTCGTCCAGCCGGGCGAACCGCTGCCACCGGGCGCCATCTACAACTCCAACCGTTACGCCCTGCGCGCCCTGCTCGAAGGCATGGGCTGCGAAGTGCGCGACCTCGGCGCCGTCGCCGATACGCTCGAAGCAACCCGCGACGCCCTGCGCCGCGCCGCTGCCGACAACGATCTGGTGCTGACCAGCGGCGGCGTTTCGGTCGGCGAAGAAGACCACGTCAAGCCGGCCGTCGAGGCCGAAGGCCAGCTCGACATGTGGAAGATCGCCATCAAGCCCGGCAAGCCGCTGGCGTTCGGCGAAATTCGCAAGGCCGACGGCAAAGCCTGGTTCCTTGGCTTGCCGGGCAACCCCGTCGCCGCCTTCGTCACCTTTCTGACCATGGTTCGCCCCTTCATCCTGCGGTTGCAGGGCGCGGCCAGCGTTTCGCCGCGCGTCCTGAACCTGCCGTGCGCCTCGGTGTGGGGCAGGGCAGACGGTGCCCGCCTCGAATTCCTGCGCGGCTGGCTCAACGACGACGGCGCTGTCGAGTTGTATAAAAACCAGGGCTCGGCCGTCGTCACCTCGCTGTGCTGGAGCGACGGGCTGGTTCTCAACCCGCCGGGCAATACCATCGCCGTCGGCGACACGGTGCGCTTTGTATCCTTCGCGGAGCTGCTGTCGTGAGCGTCAAGGTTCTCTACTTCGCCGGCCTCAAGGAGGCCCTCGGCCTACCCACCGAAACCGTCGAGTTGCCAGCCGGCGTCGCCACCGTCGGCGGCTTGCGTGACTGGCTGGTCGGCCAGGGGCGCGACAAGCTGGCTACCGCCAAAAACCTGCGCTGCGCCGTCAATCAGGACATGGCCAAGCTTGATGCCACAATAAAGGACGGCGACGAAATCGCCTTCTTCCCGCCCGTAACCGGCGGCTGAAAATAGAAAGATAAAAAATGTCCATCCAATGGTTCCCGGGGCACATGACCCAGGCCCGAAAGAAGGCCGGCGAAACGCTGGCTGTGGCCGATGTCGTCGTCGAAGTCCTCGATGCCCGCCTGCCGCAGGCGAGCAGCAATCCGATGATCCACGAGCTGCGTGTCTTCCGTCAGCGCCCGTGCCTCAAGCTGCTCAACAAGGCCGATCTGGCCGACCCCGAAGCAACCAAAGCCTGGCTCGCCTATTTTGATGCCCAGCCCGGCGTCAAGGCCGTCGCCATCTCCTGCAAGAAAGCCAGCGACGTGGCGCGCATCCCCGGTCTGGCCCAGAAGCTGGCGCCGCACCGCAACGACGCCGTCAAGCCGCTGCGCCTGATGATCATGGGCATCCCCAACGTCGGCAAATCGACACTCATGAACGCGCTGGTCAAGAAAAAAGTCGCCGCCGTCGGCGACCAGCCGGCCGTCACCAAGACCCAGCAGCGCATCGACATCAGCAACCGCCTGACCCTCTACGACACCCCGGGCATGCTCTGGCCGAAGATCGACCACCCCATCGACGGCCTCATGCTCGCCGCCAGCCACGCCGTCGGCATCAATGCCTACATCGACGAAGAAGTCGGCACCTGGCTCGCCAACTACCTGCTTGAGGTCTATCCCAAGCTGCTCATGGCACGCTACGGATTCGCCACCGAAACCATGGATGCTGTCGGCGTCATCGAAGCCATCGCCAAAAAGCGCGGCTGCGTGATCAAGGGGCGGGGCGGCGAACTGGACATGGAAAGAGCCGCCGCCATCCTGATCCTCGACTACCGCTCCGGCGCGCTCGGCCGCATCAGCCTGGAAACGCCAGCGCTGCGGGCTTCCCGGCAAGCCGAGTTGAAGGCCGCGGGCAAACTTCCGGTGAATCCGGATCTTGCGGTCGACGACGGAAAAGTCTGATTTTCAATTTATTTGCTGCTGCAAGACGCTGACTATTGCAGCCTCTCAGCAGATTTGTATATAATCCGCGCGCTGTCCGCCACCAGGCCGACTGCACCGTTCCTCGATAGCTCAGTTGGTAGAGCGCCGGACTGTTAATCCGTAGGTCCCTGGTTCGAGCCCAGGTCGGGGAGCCAAAAATACAAGCAAAAAGCCCAGTTCAAAAGACTGGGCTTTTTTCTTTTCCAGACGACCGTGGCTGAAATGTGACCAACGAGTGCGATGGTGGATCGTGAGTAGCAATGGCTGGGGTAAGAGTAAATGACTCTGACCCCTTTGATTCGTGATTTGATCGTTCGCCACTCACTTTGCCGCTTCTTATGCCGAAAATTTGTGGATATTTCATTGCGACTATCATTGCAAATGACATAAACTTATATTTTTATACGCATCCTTGATCCCCGTTTTTTGGACGGGATGGCCTCTTGCAAGATAACAAATTAAGAATAGTTGAGGTTTTGTATGGCAAGCGGTAAAAAAGTGGTGTCCGAATTGGATTCGGAAGCAGTAGATAAGCTGCTGGTCTTATGTGAAGAGGTTACGCGCGCAACTCCAGAAGGCGCCCGGAGATTTATTGAGCCAGCTCCTGGAGTACTTTCTCGTGCTAAATCAAATCAACACCATATCGTTTTCGGTCGACGAGGCTCTGGTAAGTCAAGTTTGTTGAGGAAGTCAGCCGCTGATTTGACGTTAGATCGACGCCCGATAGCGTTCGTGGATATGGAAACATTTAAAGGGCACTCTTATCCTGATGTTCTTATTAGTGTTTTAATAAAAAGTCTCCATGAGTTTAAATTATGGTTAGATTCAGCTGCGACCGCTCCTGCTAGTAAAAAAACATTTTGGCAAAAACTATATAATGCAATTCCGGTGCGTTCACCATTTAATAAGTCCCGTACTGGCGTACTAAGTGCGGAACTAAATGAGCTTATTGAAGCATTAGAAGCTCAGCTGCGCATGCCTGAGGTTAGCGAGAAGCAAACAAAGCAAACGGTTTCAGATGAGAATACTGCTACCGTTGATTTGTCGGTAGATGGAGGGGCACCTGGAATCGGTGTAAAAAATAAAATAGCGCTTGGCAAAAAAACTCTTGGTGCAATGGAGGAGCAATCTAAGTATGTTTCACACAAAGTAGAGTACTTGCACCAAAACATTCTTGGTTTTCAACGATTTTTTAAGAAACTGTCAGAGCTTTCTGGCGGCTCATCATTTTTAATATTGGATGATCTCTACCATATCCGAAAGTCTGATCAGGCAAAAGTTATTGATTATTTCCATCGTGTTGCCAAAGGTAACAGCCTCTGGCTGAAAATCGGAACAATTAAGCACCGGAGTCAATGGTATGAACATTCGGACCCTCCGATTGGGGTGAAACTTGGAGATGATGCGAAGGAGATAAATATTGATATCTCTCTTGAGAAGTTTGAAACACTTCGCGATTTCTTGAAAAAAATTCTAGCTAATTTGATGCTCGAAACTCCTCCACTAACCTTAAGTGGGCTTCTGAACCCTACAGCCATTGATCGCCTAATCATTGCATCAGGTGGGGTTACTCGGGATTTTATAGGTATTTTTTCTAATTCTATTTCGCAAGCAAAAAATCGCGGGAAAGAACATCATAGAGGGCCCCGAATTGGGGCGGAGGATGTCAATCTCGCTACCGGAGATTATTCTCCTCTTAAGCAAGAGGAGTTTAAGGTTGATTCGGCCACCGAGCGTGAGATATTAGAATTTGCGTTTGGTAAACTCGTGGAGTTTTGTACTGAAACTTCAAAATGTAATGTGTTTTTGGTTTCTCAAAAATTATCCGGGCAGGTACGCGAATCGATAGATCAGTTAATTGATCTTCGATTAATTCATCCCGTGCGTTCAAGGGTGACTTTAAAGAAAGGTGCAGCAGGTGAGTTGTTCGAAGCATATATGTTGGATTTAAGTCAATATACAGCTGCTCGAAAAGTGCATGAATTTACTATTGTCGATCTTGGCGCTTCTGGCATGGATGAAAATATACGAAAGGCTTCACTGGTCTATTCAGGCAGTTGATTTATATAATCAGTGATATTGGCATAAAAGGGGTCAGAGATATTTCAATTTTGGCCATTTTTTCCGGTTGACCGTAACCGTCACCCGGAGGTCATCGTTCTTTCGGCTCTCCAGTGATGGCTTTGCCAAGTTCGCCATCCCAAACCTTCTCGTGAACCCAGCCGCGCAAGGACTCCTGCATTTCTGGTGGTAAGCGACTTGCACCCTTTAGGATCAAGTTTCCGAGACGGTCTTCCCGTTCGTTGACGGCATCGGCGGCGAGTATCGCGGACCCCGGGTTGTCCGCCAGGAGTACTTCCAGGAGTTGCGCAGCCTGGCGTATATCCTTGTCGGATTTTGTTTTCTCACCGACCGGGCGCAGCTGGGAAACGGCCAGTTTGTGAAGTGCAAACCTCGCTGGGTCCGGCACTTTTACCGGGATTCCCGCGCCGTTGAGGACCACGGCGTCCTGAGTTTGGTTGAGAAGGTAGTCCATGTAAGGAAGCGGCATGGCGTGAACGGAGAAGCGCTCAATGAGCACGGGTGTTCGCTCTGTCGCAGCGTGTTGTGCGGTTAAGAATTCGACCTTGAAGCCGTCAGGGGCAATCAGGTTGAAGGGGGGAGAGCTTGGTAACAGTTGTGGCGGCCACTTCAGGGCCGGCTCGGCTAGCCGAAGATCGTCCGGTATTGAGCGCTGGAGGCCGATATCGAGTTCCCGCTCCAGGGAAAAGTCCATGTCGCTTGTTCGCATCAGGGCCGAGCCGAAGGAGACTCCCAGCATGTTCCCGTAGCAAGCGAAGGCAAAGGAACCAACGAGGACGCCGCCGGCGTCAAACAGGCCCGCCTGGCTCATGCGTGACAACAATTTTGCGGGGCGCCCTGGCTCCAGATGGGCGCCACCTACGCCCAACATGGCGACGAGTCGTTTGCGCGCGTCGCTCAAGCCTGCGGCATCTGACTGCGCTGTCCGCCACTGGTCGATTTTTGCCAGCAATTCGTCGGATTCCCTGCCCAGCGAGATTTGGCGCCGTTGCCCGTCGACCTGAGGTGTCTGGTAGTACCAGTAGATCCCTCCGTTGACGGTTTTCTTGGTGAACGCGCCGCCCGGAGGCAGTCGGCCGGTATCCCCGCAGGCCCGGTCCTTGAGGTCGGCATACAAGGTGGCGCAGGTTTCAGAAAGTCGTTTCATGATGAAATTATACTCACGTAATTTAGAAGTGAGTAT
Organism: Dechloromonas sp.; assembly: GCA_016790815.1. Taxonomy (GTDB): domain Bacteria; phylum Pseudomonadota; class Gammaproteobacteria; order Burkholderiales; family Rhodocyclaceae; genus Azonexus. The sequence goes on along the minus strand of JAEUOG010000050.1, from coordinate 36,538 downwards.
AAATGCTTGCGCTACCCGATTTCTATTTTCGGTATTTTTTCCGGTTGACCGTGGCAAGCGGAATGCTGGGTTATGGCGGCGTCTGATTCAGCACTGGCCAAATCCGCCAGCATTAAAAGGGGACAGACCACTATTGTTAAGAAGTACCAGCAAAAAGCCCGGTCAAATGACTGGGCTTTTTGCTTTTTCGGGCTTGTGTAGTGAAACGTAGCCGGAAACTATGAATTCGGCTGGCGACACCTTGGCCCTGGATATTTCGATTTTGGCCGTTTTTTCCGGTTGACAGTGAGATTCGGCCAATCGGAGGATTCCGGGCGCTCTGGCTGAATTCCTCCGATTTCAGGTCACACGCTCAGCTGAGCAGGATGTTCCGGTCGAAGGTCAGGTTGTCGAATGCGGTGTAGACCCACGGGCAGCCCTGGGCTTGCGATGAGAGGCGGATGCGCTGGATGTTGCGGCTGGGCGACGAGAAGCTCAGTGGGTGCCAGTGGCCGAAGAAGTTGGCGTCTTTCGGGCCGAGCTGGGTTCTGGCCTTGCCGAGGTAGGTGCCGTTGCTGTCGTAGGCTTCCATGAACGGCCGGTTGTCGCTGCTGCCGAGGCATTCCGGGGAGTCCAAGGCGTAGGCCCAGACGCTGATGGATTGCTGCAGTTGGCTGAAGACGGCTTCCACGGCACCCCAGCGGGCGTCGAACAAGGGCGCGCCGGTTCCGTTCATGATGGTGAGCACATTCTTGCCGCTTTGGGCAGCGCCCAGCGTCATGGCCATGGCGTAGGCGGACCAGCGTTTGGCCGGGTTGGTGGTCAGGCTGGAGAAGGTGACGCTCAGCGCGGCGAAGGCATTATCGACGGCGGTGCCGCTGGGCACACTTTCGAAGTCGATCATGACGGTTCGGCGCAGGTTGGGCGGCGGGCGGAAGGGCGGGCGGTCCACGATGATCTTGCTGCCGAGTGCGGTTGCGAGATTCTTGACGTCGGTCATTTTTTCTCTCCCTTTTTACGAAGAACTGAATCAGGGTCGGATGATTTCTACCCCATGATTTCAGCATAGTCCGGAATCAGGGGGGGTCAAGGCGGTAGAGGCTCGGGACGTTGGTCTACAGGCGATTTCGAGCGATTTTTTCTATCCGTACAGATCAACACTCGGTAGCTGGCGCCAACGGGCTGCCGCCCCGCCAGCGCCCGAAAGCGGAGTGGGCTCGGTGGGCTGAGCTGTCCCAGAGGCCATCTGGGCAGAGGCCTTTCAGAACAATTGCGGTCAGAGAAAAGTTGCAGGAAAAATCGGGTTTTGAGTCCTATTGTGGCCCAGTCTTAGGCATCGCTTTTTCTCACGGCTCGCAGTTTGCGCCAGCTGGTGACGGACGCTATACCCGGCGCAAGCCAGAGTGAGAGCCACGATCCGGCGAGAATGGCCAGTGCCAGCGAATTGGGTGCAGTACGCGTTACCAGGTAGATGAAGGCCCAGCCAATTGCGCTGAGTGCTATGGCAGATGCGACATAGGTGACCAACAGCTGACGAACAAACACCCCGACAAAGTCCGCCAGCGGAACATCTATAACCTGCATTTTCCCCTTGCGAAAGGCAGCGAAGCAGGCTGTGGTACTGATGGCAAGGGATGTGGCAAGGAGTTGGAGCCAGAACTCAGGCGTCCATTGGGCTCTGCCGTGGACAAATAGCACCAGGATGACTGAGCAGGCTAGCGTGCTCAGCGCGAATACGATGCGAAGGCTGTGGATAGGTGTTTTCATGAAGTCAAAGGCTGACGTTTCCAGCGGGACAGTTTAACGGGGCAATTGGGGATACGCCCAGGGGTTTATTTATGTCCGGTTGTTTTGGCTTTGTAGCCACCTCACACAATTTCGATTTTTTGCGTTTTTTCCGAGTTGACCGTGCACGACAACAAGGTTCAGCTTATTGTCCTTGCCCCGAAGCTATAGATTTCCGCCCGTTGCAGTGTCTTTCTAATGGTGCGGGTTTGCAGTATTCAACGGCCTTCCCTGACACCGAAATGCGCGCTCCAGCCGCTTCCCATTCTGCCGAAGCAGGACAGCATGTTTTGCCCTCCTTCAGTTGAATGTATATCGGTCGCTGGTTCGTCGACCGCCAGGCATGAATCCATGCATGGCGCTGTTCCAGGTTGATCCGTGAGCATTCGAGCTGGTGAATTGTCCCGGATTTACTGCGTGGAAATCCGGATAATGGCGGCCAATTCGTCTCGCACGCCATTTTTGGAATTCTGCATGGAAATCAAGGTTAATTTTCTAGACAAGCTTCGTCTCGAGGCCAAGTTCGACGACTTCACTGTCATCGCCGATCAGCCGATCCGCTACAAGGGCGATGGCTCGGCGCCGGGGCCGTTTGATTACTTTCTGGCTTCGTCGGCCTTGTGTGCGGCTTACTTCGTCAAGCTGTACTGCGACACGCGCAACATCCCGACCGAGAACATCCGCCTGTCGCAAAACAACATTGTTGATCCCGAAAACCGCTACCAGCAGATTTTCAAGATTCAGGTCGAGTTGCCGGTGGATATTTCCGCCAAGGACCGGCAGGGCATCCTGCGCTCCATCGACCGCTGCACGGTCAAGAAGGTCGTGCAAGCCGGGCCGGCGTTCGTGATCGAGGAGGTGGAAAATCTCGATGCTGATGCGCAGGCCTTGCTGACGCTGAATCCCGATTCGGCAGCGAGCACCTTTATCGCCGGCAAGGATCTGCCGCTGGAGCAGACCATCGCCAACATGTCCGGCATTTTGGCCGGTCTCGGCATGAAGATCGAAATCGCTTCGTGGCGCAATCTGGTGCCCAATGTCTGGTCGCTGCATATCCGCGATGCGCACTCGCCGATGTGCTTCACCAACGGCAAGGGCGCCACCAAAGAGAGCGCGCTGGCCTCGGCGCTGGGCGAGTACATCGAGCGGGCGAGTTGCAATCACTTCTACAACGACCAGTTCTGGGGCGAAGAGATCGCCAACGCGGCCTTCGTGCATTACCCGAGCGAGCGCTGGTTCAAGCCGGGCAAGAAGGACGCGCTGCCCAAGGGCCTGCTTGATGAATATTGTCTGGAAATCTATAACCCGGATGGTGAGCTTCGTGGCTCGCATCTCTACGACACCAATTCCGGCAATACCGAGCGTGGCATTTGCGCGCTGCCCTATGTCCGCCAGTCGGATGGCGAGACGGTGTATTTCCCGACCAATCTGATCGACAACCTCTTTCTCAGCAATGGGATGAGCGCTGGTAACACACTGGCCGAAGCGCAGGTGCAGTGCCTGTCGGAAATCTTCGAGCGGGCGGTCAAGCGCGAAATCCTCGAAGGCGAAATCGCACTGCCCGATGTGCCAGCCGAGGTGCTGGCGAAATACCCCGGCATCGTCGCCGGCATCGAGGAGCTGGAAAAACAGGGCTTCCCGGTGCTGGTCAAGGATGCCTCGCTGGGTGGTGAATTCCCGGTGATGTGCGTGACCCTGATGAACCCGCGCACCGGCGGCGTGTTTGCCTCCTTCGGCGCCCACCCGAGTCTGGAAGTCGCACTCGAACGCAGTCTGACCGAACTGTTGCAAGGCCGCAGTTTTGAAGGCTTGAACGATCTGCCGCGCCCGACCTTCGAGAGCAATGCCGTCACCGAGCCGAACAACTTCGTCGAGCATTTCATCGATTCAAGCGGCGTCGTCTCCTGGCGCTTCTTCAGCGCCAAGGCCGATTACGAATTCGTCGAATGGGATTTCTCCGGCCACGGCGAAAACTCCAATGCCGATGAAGCCGCCACCTTGCTCGGCATTCTCGAAGCCATGGGCAAGGACGTGTACATGGCGGTCTACGACCAGCTCGGCGCCACCGCCTGCCGCATCCTGGTGCCGGGTTACTCGGAAATTTACCCGGTCGACGACCTGATCTGGGACAACACCAACAAGGCGCTGGCTTTCCGCGAAGACATCCTGAACCTGCACCGCCTCGACGACGCCGGTCTGGAAGTGCTGCTGGAGCGTCTGGAAGAGAGCGAACTCGACGACTACACCGACATCATCACCCTGATCGGCGTCGAATTCGACGAGAACACCGACTGGGGGCAGCTGACGATTCTGGAGTTGAAGCTGCTGATCAACCTCGCGCTGCAGGATTTCGAGGCGGCCAAGGAACAGGTCGAGGCCTACCTGCAGTACAACGAAAACACCGTCGAGCGCGGCCTGTTCTACCAGGCGCTCAACGTCGTGCTCGAAGTGATGCTCGATGACGAACTGGAACTGGACGATTACGAGGCCAATTTCCGCCGCATGTTCGGCGACCCGCGCATGGATGCGGTGCTTGGCTCGGTGGACGGCAGCGTGCGCTTCTTCGGCCTGACGCCAACCAGCATGAAACTGGAAGGGCTCGACCGGCACCAGCGCCTGATCGATAGCTACCAGAAACTGCACAGGGCTCGGGCCGGGGCGACGACTTTTCCTCGCTAGGCTAACGGCGTCACTGGTATCTGCAATTCGATCCGGGCCTTCCAGGTTCACAACTTACCCGACGCGCATGAGGCCTTGCAGCCGCCTCAACGCCTTGGCTCGATTGCAATTTTGGCTTTTTTCCCGGTTGACCGTGGCAACCGAGAATTCCTCGGCTACGGCGGCGTCTGATTCAGAACCGGCCATATTCGCCAATGCCCGCAGGCCGAACGGGCGCGGCGTTCGGAGTTGTCCCAGCCGCCACCCTGGCAGAGGCCTTCTGATGTTTCGGCTTCGATGAGGACCGTTCCCGGCTCTTCGCCGGGTTGGCGCCAACCGCTCCAGCGCTCGCAACTGGCGCAGCGTTTGCGGTCGACGGCGTGGTTCAACAAGTTTTTGCGGCCTTGCACGAGGCGATGGTTTGCGTTGCCTGGACAACCGGGCCGCCGGCGCCTATCCAGCCTTTGATGCCAGCCTTGACGTTGTAAACGGTGGTGTAGCCGGCTTGTTGCGAGAGGAACTGGCTGACCGCCTTGGTCCGGTTGCCGGTGCGGCAGATGACGATGACCGGCTCGTTCGGCTTGGCGAGAGGTTTGACCTTTTCGAGCCAGGCCGGGGCATCGACACGGCCTTTTTCGTCGAAGAAGGTGAGCAGTTTGCTGCCGCCGACGATGCCTGTTTCTTCCCATTCCGATTGCAGGCGAATGTCGATGACTGGGACGCCGCTCTGGCGCAGTTTTTCGAGTTGGGCGTTGTCGATGTCGAAGACTTCGGCGTGGGCGAGGCCGGTGGCGGCGATCAGGCAGGCTAGGAGCAGGTGGTGCATGTCAATCTCGTTTATCAGAAAACGCTGATTATAGACTTTAAGTTCTGTTCGCCAATTGACCGCATCGCCGGCCGCCGGGTTCCCGTCCGCATGGGATAATCTACCCTTTTTCCGGGGCAGCCATGGCGCTCAAATCCACCATCTTTAAGGCAGAATTGCAGCTCGCCGACCTCGACCGTTCGCATTTTGGCGATTACACCCTGACCATTGCCAGACACCCTTCGGAAACGGATGAGCGAATGATGGTTCGTTTGCTGGCCTTTGCGCTGAATGCATCAGAAACGCTGACATTCGGGCGCGGCCTGTCGGCGACGGAAGATGAGGCCGACCTGCAGGATCTGGATGCGACCGGGAGCGTCGATCGCTGGATCGACGTCGGCCTGCCTGATGAGAAGCTGATTCGCCGGGCCTGCAACCGGGCGCGGCAGGTGATGGTGCTGAGTTATGGCGGGCGGACCGCTGAAATCTGGTGGCAACAGACCCAAGGCAAAGTGTCGGGGCAGAAGAATCTGCGCGTGCTTTCGCTGAGCGTGGAGGAGAGCAAGGCGCTGGCGTCGCTGGCGGCACGCGGCATGCGCCTGCAATGCACGATTCAGGATGGCGTGATCTGGCTGGGTGGGGAGCAGGAACACGTTGAGCTTGCGCCGAGAGTTCTCTTTGATAGCAGTTTGGCATAGAATCTTGGAATGTATTCTTTGGGCTTCGAACAATTTTTTTGAGGGGTGACTATGGCAGCAAATGATGATGACGAATCCACAGCGGTAATCGTCGGTGTTCTGGCCGGTATCGTGCTGGCTGTTGTGGCAGTGGTTTATGGTTCCAGCGCTGGCAAGAATTTTCAGCCGGCAGCGAAAACCGAGCAGGCCGAGATTGCACCTGTTGGCGAGGCTCTGGCCAAGGTCTATTTCGCCGTGGGCGCGGCTGCGCTGGATGATGCCGACAAAGGTGTCGTTGCCAAGACACTTGAGTCCCTGAGCGCGAACCCGAACGCTATCGTGTTGCTCTCCGGTTTCCATGATCCTTCCGGTGATCCGGCACGCAATGCCGAGCTGGCCAAGCAGCGCGCCATGTCAGTGCGCGATGCGTTGGTGGCTGGCGGTGTTGCAACCGAGCGGGTCAAGTTCCGCAAGCCGGAATCGACCGTTGGCGCCGGTAGCCCGGAAGAGGGTCGTCGCGTCGAGATTCGCGTTCAGTAATTCGGGTTTTGTTTGGAAAAAGGCGAACTTCGGTTCGCCTTTTTTGTTTTCCGATCAACGCTTTATAAGCGTCCACACAAATTCGGCGCCGGCCGAGAGCAGGTCGACGGCATCGATGATTCCGGCTTTCTCCAGCTCCTGCTTGCGCTTCAGGCGCGATTTCTCGCGTTCGCGCATCACGATGGCGTCGCCGATTTGCTCGACGTCGCGCGTTGTACGGCGGACTTCGGCGTGCTGGTAGCGGCTCAGCGCCTGTTCTACGGCGGTCGGGTCGAGGATGGTGATCGGTGCCCGGCAGTGGCCGCAGGCGTGGTCGCAGCGGATATCGACCGGGGCGCCGCAGCCCATGCAGCGGATGATGCCGACCTTGGCCGACAGTTCGTCGATTTCGGCAGGGTTGAGTTGGCGGACAAAGCCCTTTTCGATCATGAACTGGGCAAAAGTCGTGAAACGGCCGTGTTTCTGGAGGCAGCGGTGGTAGTTGAACTTGCCGCCATGTTTGGCCACATCGAGGCCATGCAGCAGTTTTTCATTGCAGCGCGGACATTTCAGCGGGTCGCGCAGCGGCGTACGCTGGTCGTCATGGTGGTCATGCAGCGCCTTGAAAAGTTCGACAATGCCACCCGGCGTGATCTGGACGCTCTCGAACTCGTCGAACCAGATACCGTGGCAGCTGAAACACATGTCGAGGATGACTTCGCCATGATGCATTCGCTCGAAACGGTGTTTGGTCATCGTTTGCTGGCAGGATGGGCAGGGAATGGGCTTCATGGTGATCGGGTACGGTGCGACAGGCGTGACTATAGCGCTGCTTTTCCGTCATGGCGTGCGCCACTGCATCAGCATCCGCTAAAATTCGGTTTCGCCCCTAACCTCCGGATGTGCCATGAAGATCGCTGATCCCGCCCAGACCACACTGTGCAACGAAATGAAGCTCTTGCTCGAAGAACTGCCGCTCGATGGCGCCTGTATCCTCGAACTTGGTTGCGGCAAGGCAGAAAAGACGCGATTTCTGGCGGAAACCGGGCGGCCGAGTGAAATCATTGCCCTCGAAGTCGACACCATCCAGCATGCGCGCAATCTGGAGATTGCCGATTTGCAGACGGTGCGCTTCAGCCATGGCGGTGCGGAGGCGATTCCGGTCGATGACGCCAGCGTCGATATCGTGCTGATGTTCAAATCGCTGCACCATGTGCCGGTGGCCGACATGGACCGTGCACTGGCCGAGATTGCCCGTGTGCTCAAGCCGGGGGGCCTGGCGTGGATTTCCGAACCGGTTTTTGCCGGCAACCTGAACGAGGTTTTTCGTTTGTTCCACAACGAGCAACTGGTCCGCGAGGCGGCTTTCGCGGCGATCTGCAAGGCGGTGGATGCAGGCAGCCTGAACCTCGACAAGCAGATGTTCTTCAACACCCGCAGCTATTTCGAGAGTTTTGCCCAGTTCGATACCCGGATGATCCAGGTCACGCACACCGATCACCGGCTTGCTCCGGAGCTTTACCGGCAGGTGCAGGAAAAGTTCGAGTCCTTCATGGGCCCGGACGGCGCCACCTTCCTCAATCCGCAGCGCGTTGATCTGCTCCGCAAGCCGGCCTGATCAGGCGGCGGGGCGGATGCTCCCGAGGTTGAGCGTCACGCCCTTTTTCATCTTGCCGACGACGTGCATTTCGCAGGCTTTGCAGTCGAATTTGAGGATCAGCTTTTCGTTGCCGTTGATCAGCGTCATCGGATCCGGCTTGAGGTGTTTCACTTCCTTCGGGCAGAGGTTGAAGCTGTAGCGCAGGCAGTGGCGGGTGATCATGAGCGAGACCATGCCTTTTTCGTTCCCGGCCTCGTAGGCTTCCTCGATCAGCTTGACGCCGTGTTTCTCGTAGAACTGGCGGGCCTTGGCGTTGAAGACGTTGCCGAGGTAGGTCAGTTCGTCCTGAGGGTAGGGCACGGGGTCGGCGGCCGGGGCTGCGCGCGGCGGGCGCGGGTGGCTGGCTATGCGGGCGGCTTCGAGCTGTTCGGTGGCTTCGCGGCGCAGGGCATTGATGGCGCTGACCGGCATGAACCAGGGCTGGCTGAGCTTGAGCTCGACAGGCTCGGCGACGAACATCGTGTTGCCGAATTTGCCGAGGTTCTCGGAGAGCTTGGCCATTGCCGCTTCGGGGTTCTGGGCGAGTTGCCATTCTGATTTTGGCCCGTTTTTCCGGTCGACCGTAGCAGTCACGCCATCTTCGTCGGTCAGGGTCAGTGCGAAGCCATCTTCGGTCTCCGTCAGCACCGGTTTGACTGAAATACGCCGGTCGGCCGATTCCTTTTCTAAAGAGCGCTCGAATTCCTGGTCGCGGTTGCGGAAAAGGGTGGCGCCGGCGGTCAGTTCTTCCGGCATTTCGGCCGGGAAAAGGGTTTTGCCATCGGCGCGGTTGATGCGCATGCCGACCACTTCGCCGTGGGCGTTGTAGAAACAGACGCCGTCGCCGTTGTGGAAGGGCTTTTCAGCATTGACGGTGAAAAAGCCATCGCCAACATCGACGACTTCGCCTATCAGTTCACCGACAAAAGCCGGCGAATCGAAGGCGCCGATGTCGTCCTGGCGGTCGTTGGCGAAATAATCGGTGTAGCCGCGGTTGAACGTCTTTTCAGGCTGCGGGGTGAAGGTATACGTGCTGCGACCACTCGAAGCGCGGGTGAATTCGGGATTGTTGGCGATGATCTCGTCGAGCAGACCACGATAGTGCGCGGTGATGTTCTTGACGTAGCTGAGATCCTTCAGTCGCCCTTCGATCTTGAACGAACAGACCCCGGCGCGGGCCAGATCGAGCATGTTGTCGGTCTGGTTGTTGTCCTTCATCGACAGCAGATGCTGGTTCTCGGTGATCGTCTTGCCCTTGTCGTCGACCAGCGTGTAGGGCAGGCGGCAGGCCTGCGAACACTCGCCGCGATTGGCACTACGCCCGGTGTGGGCCTGGCTGATGTAGCACTGGCCGCTGAACGCGACACACAGTGCTCCGTGAACGAAATATTCCAATGAAACATTGGTTTGCGAAGCTATATTAATAATTTCGTTTAAACTGCATTCGCGCGCCAGAACGACCTGCGAGAAGCCGGCATCTTCGAGAAACTTCACCTTGTCGGCGTTGCGATTGTCGGTCTGCGTGCTGGCGTGGAGCTGGATGGGCGGCAGATCCATTTCCAACAAACCCATGTCCTGGATGATCAGCGCATCAACGCCGGCTTCGTAAAGCTCCCAGGCCAGCAGGCGGCTACCTTCGAGTTCGTCATCGTGCAGGATGGTGTTGAGCGCGACAAAAACCTTGGCGCGGTAACGATGGGCAAAATCGCAAAGGCGTTTGATTTCGGTGACATCGTTGCCGGCGCCGTAACGCGCACCGAAAGCCGGGCCGCCGATGTAAACGGCATCGGCGCCGTGCTTGATGGCTTCGATGCCAAAATCAGCGTTCTTGGCCGGGGCGAGGAGTTCGAGCGGGTGTTGAATTCGGGTCATGGCGACTTAGTACGTGAAACGCGGGGCAAGTTCTTCAAGATTGAACTCGCGCAGGATGGCTTCGGCCCGTTCGCGGGCGTTTTTGCGTGGGTTGCCGCCGCTTTTGTCACGCCGGCTGGCGATGATCAGCTCGTTCTTCATCGAATGTTCCCAACCGACCAGCTCGGTGACGGTAACGTCGTAGCCGTGCGATTCAAGCAGCAGGCAGCGCAGGACGTTGGTCAGGTGGCTGCCGAGCTCGCGGGTATGGATGGGGTGTCGCCAAAGTTCGGACAGCGGTTTCTGCGACAGTGATTCGTTCTTTCTGGCCCGCATGGTGGCGGCTACTTCGGCCTGGCAGCAAGGGACGAGGACAATATGCCGGGCGTTCTTGGTCAGGGCGAAACGGATCGCGTCGTCGGTGGCGGTGTTGCAGGCGTGTAGGGCTGTCACGACATCGACGCTGGCTGGCAGCTCGGTCGCAGTCAGCGAATCCTCGACCGTGCAGGCGAGGAAGCGCATGCGCTCAAAGCCAAGCATGGTGGCCAGTTCGCGGGATTTTTCGACGAGTTCCTGGCGGGTTTCGATGCCGATAATCTCGCCGGTGGCGCGATTCTTGATACAGAGATCATAGAGGATGAAACCGAGGTATGACTTGCCGGCCCCATGGTCGACCAGCGTCTCGGCGCCATCCAGCAGCGGTTCGATGAATTGGTAGAGGTGATAGACCTGTTTGAGCTTGCGTCGGGTGTCCTGGTTGAGCTTGCCGTCACGGGTAAGGATGTGGAGTTCCTTGAGCAGTTCGATGGACTGCCCGGGACGGATTTCAGGAATGTCGGCGGTGGTGTTGGGCTTCTTCATGGGGCGTCATTATCGCACTCAAATTTCTGTCACATTCGTGTCAACCGAATCAACGTCGAGTCGTTATTCGATCCATGGTGATCAAACACCGCAAATCTACGGAGATATAAATGGGCAGTCTGAGCAACGAATCCTTCGATCAATTTCTGGATTCCCTGAAGAAAGCCGGTATTACCATTTCCAACGAAGTCGAACTGCGCGAGCGACTGGCTGAAGCGCAACGCTGGCGTTTTGCCTTCCAGACCCTGGCCGCCAACGGCAAGGTTATCGGCATCAATTTTGAAGATCATTCTGAAGGTCGCAACGAGGCTGAAATTAGCCGCGCTTTCAACGAATTCCACATTTCCGAAAAGACCAAGGCGGTTTTTTCTGCTAACCTGAAGCACTGATTTAGAGGTTTCGGCCTTCCGCATCGGCGGGAGGAAGAAAAATAAACGGGCGCCAAGCGGCGCCCGTTTTGCGTTTGTATTCCGGAAAAACTGCTTGCTGCGGTCAACCGGGAAAATTGGCCGAAATCGAAATTTCGGCCAATTGCTTTTTTAGCGGGTAATCGGCTTGTAGCGAATCCGCTTTGGCTTGGCACCTTCTTCGCCAAGGCGTTTCTTCTTGTCATCCTCGTATTCCTGGAAGTTGCCTTCGAAGAAGTTCCACTGCGAATCGCCTTCGGCGGCCAGAATGTGCGTACAAATACGGTCAAGGAACCAGCGGTCGTGCGAGATGACCATGGCACAGCCAGGGAATTCGAGCAGGGCGTCTTCCAGCGCACGCAGGGTTTCGACGTCAAGGTCGTTCGACGGTTCGTCGAGCAGCAGCACGTTGCCGCCGGTCATCAGCGTCTTGGCCAGGTGCAGGCGGCCGCGTTCGCCGCCGGACAGATTGCCGACCTGCTTGCCCTGGTCGGCGCCCTTGAAGTTGAAGCGGCCAATGTAGGCGCGTGATGGCATTTCGAACTTGCCGATCTGCAGGATGTCGCTGCCTTGGGCCAGTTCTTCGAACACCGTCTTGGTACCGTCCAGGCAATCTCGAGACTGATCGACGTAAGCCATCTTGACCGTCGGGCCGATGTCGACCGTGCCGGAGTCGGGTTGTTGCTGGCCGGTGATCATCTTGAACAGCGTCGATTTACCGGCGCCGTTCGGGCCGATGATGCCGACGATGGCGCCGGCCGGGATGGTGAAGCTGACATTGTCCATCAACAGCTTGTCGCCGAAGGTCTTGGTGACGCCGTTGAACTCGATGACCTTGCCGCCCAGGCGCTCGCCGACCGGAATGAAGATTTCCTGCGTTTCGTTGCGCTTCTGGTATTCCTGGCTCGACAGTTCCTCGAAACGGGCGATACGGGACTTGCTCTTGGCCTGGCGGGCTTTCGGATTGGAACGAACCCATTCCAGTTCCTGCTTCATCGCCTTCATGTGGGCATCGATCTGCTTGTTTTCCGTTTCCAGGCGGGCTTCCTTCTGCTCCAGCCAGCTCGAGTAGTTGCCCTTGTACGGAATGCCGTGGCCGCGGTCGAGTTCGAGAATCCATTCGGCGGCGTTGTCGAGGAAGTAGCGGTCGTGGGTGACGGCGACGACGGTGCCCGGGAAGCGGACGAGGAATTGCTCCAGCCATTCGACGGATTCGGCGTCGAGGTGGTTGGTCGGCTCGTCGAGCAGCAGCATGTCCGGCTTGGCGAGCAGTAGCTTGCACAGCGCGACGCGGCGCTTTTCACCACCGGAAAGAACGCCGATCACGGCATCCCAGGGCGGCAGGCGCAGCGCGTCGGCAGCCAGTTCCATCTGGGCTTCGGTATCCGCGCCGGCGGTGGAAATGATGGCTTCCAGGCGGGCTTGTTCTTCGGCCAGCTTGTCGAAATCGGCTTCCGGGTCGGCGTAGGCGGCATAGACTTCATCGAGCTTGGCCTGCGCCTGCATGACTTCGCCGAGCGCCGATTCGACTTCCTCACGCACCGTCTTGGCGGCATCAAGCTGCGGTTCCTGCGGCAGGTAGCCGATCGAGACGCCGGCCAGGTGCTGCACCTCGCCGTCGTATTCCTTGTCCACGCCGGCCATGATCTTGAGCACGGTCGATTTGCCGGAGCCGTTCAGGCCGAGCAGGCCGATCTTGGCGCCGGGGAAGAAGGAGAGGGAAATATCCTTGATGATCTGCCGTTTGGGCGGGACGATCTTGCTCACGCGGAGCATGGACATGACGTATTGAGCCATTGAACCTACCTGTAGTCGTAAAGATTGATGATGCGCGAGTCTACGGGGCTTCAAAGCAAATGACCAGCCTTCCCGATGTTCGGGGGCTGGTCATTTGCAGAGTAGGACGGAGAAATCAGAAGCGCAGGTTGCCCAGTGAACGGTGCAGGAGCACGGCCGGCGCATCAACCCTGGGGCAGGTACGAACGCTACCGATCTGCGAAAACCCGAATTCCCGACGGTAGTACCTGGCGTGACGCGGATTGACTTCGATGACCACATCGGTGACCCCGAAAATGGCCCGCGCGTATTTGTAACTGGAGCGAAAAAGCGATTTGAGCAGCTCGGGGTCAGGGGAGTTCAGGTCGACTGCCAGTCGTGTTACCTCGCAGAGAACATGTGAAGGTTTGCGCAGCTTGGCCATCTCTTCCGCGTAAAGGTTGTCAGCGAGCAATCCTGCGCTTGAGTCGCGGGAGGCGGTCAGTGTCGCTACGAGTTCTCCGTCCATCCAGGCGCCCAAGGTCGCATGATTGGGATTTTCGATGATCTGCCGTGCCGACGACATCCGGTAACCGCGCCAGGCATACATGCGGCGAACCAGGGCGCTGCAGGCGCGGTGCTGCTGATAGGTAACGGCCGGGGCTACCAACAGCTCCGCAGGCTCGAACGTCTGGCCAAAGTCGGGCAACAAGCCAGCCTGGTCCAGAATATGCGACCCCGGCATTGCTGCGGCAGGCGTACTCGGTACCGGTGGTATGACGTTTTGCATGCTCATCATTCTATGATCAATGCATTTCATAATCAACCTGCAACAGCACTAAGCGCCTTGGCAGGCTCGTCGCGGAGCTGAAAGGGCGTGGCTTTCTCGGCGGATAGCGCATTGATGTCGCCGCAGAGTTCGCCGCCTTCATCGATGACCAGCTTGCCGTAGCGGATCTTTCCTATCACCTTGCCGGTGTTGTGGATGATCAATTGCGAGCGTGCGGTCAATTCGCCTTCGAAGCGGCCATGTATCTCTGCAATGTCGATACTGACCTTGCCCTGGAACGAACCGTTGTCGGCGATGCGGATCACCCGGCTGTCCATGGTGGCTTCGACGCGGCCTTCAACGACCAGCGTGTCGCAATCGAGAATTTCGGCACCCTTGAGTTTGACGTCAGGGCCGACAATCAAGCGGGCGCCCATGACGTTTTCGGCAGGCGATTCCACTTTTTCCGGGGTGGCGCTCGGTACTGGCTCGGTGTTGGCCGGCTGGATGGTGCTGGCTGAGCTGCCCAGAATATTGTTGACCTCCTTGCGGGTGATGGTGTCGTTGCGGTTGGGGATGCTGGGTTTGCTGAACATGGTGACTCCCGTTCTGAGGTTGCGATGAATATCTGACCGGAACACCATTGCGATAAGCGTGCCATGTAAACGAATATCAATTAAACCAGTGTATTAGAATCGAAATTGAAAGTTGTTTCATAGAAAAACATCGCGATCTGTCGTGAAATTGCGACAGATATTTTTCGTAATCGTCGTAAAGACAGCTAATCTAGTCCGCAGGGCTGTCGTTAAAATGAGACGGTTTTGTAAGTTATTGAGTTTAAAGCAATAAATTTCTATATCCGGTTGCCGCTTTCAGGGCTAGATGGAAATGCCTCCACCCTTGCTCAGTTGCATGGCGGTTTAAACTCCAGTTTTCAGACACCGTGTGCCGATGAATCGAATTTCTTTCCGTCAGGGAATGTTGCTGGGCTTTGCGCTGATCGTCCTGCTGCTTGGCGGCGCGGCCGTGCAGAGCTGGCTGGTCGTCGAGCGCTTGGTTGAGCAGAGCCGGCGCAGCAGCGAGCAGGCCATCCAGTTGACGGCATCGATTCAGGAGCTGGGCGAGCGCACCATCGATATCGAACGCAGTGCCCGGCAGTATCTGGTTCTCGACAACCCGGTCTTCCGCCAACGCTTCGATGAGCATCTCAGTCAGTCGCTGGCGGTTGTCGACCGGCTCGATACGCTGGCAGCCGAGCCGCTGCAGCCCTTGCTTGGCGGCTGGCGGATGGTTTCCGAGGCGCTGCGCAGCGGCTTGGACCAGAATATTCCGCAGGCCGAGATCATTCCCCTGCTGGCCCGGATGGCCGAGCTGGACGGCCTTTTGAAGCTGGCCGGGCAACGCTGGATCGAAGGGCAGAATCGCAAGTCCCTTGATGATCTCGAAACCAATCGCATGCGTCTCGGCGCACGCATCGCCCTGGCGCTCTGTGGCGCGCTGCTGGTGGCACTGGCCATGGGTTGGTGGCTGGTTCGCCCGGTGCGCCATCTTGAGCACGCGATCATCCGCCTTGGCGCAAGCCGCTTCGACGAACCCGTCACCGTGGGCGGCCCGGCTGACTTGCGTCAGCTCGGCAAGCGGCTGGACTGGTTGCGCCAGCGCCTGGCCGAACTCGAAGCCGACCGTGAACGCGCCTTGCGTCACGTCTCGCATGAACTGAAAACGCCGCTTACCGCCTTGAAAGAGGGGGTCTCGCTGCTTCGCGAGGAGGTTCCCGGGCCACTGGCGACGGGGCAGCGCGAGGTGGTCGATATTCTGCAGCACAATGTGACCGGCCTGCAGGCGCAGATCGAAAGCCTGCTGACGCTGAACGCGGCTGCCTTCGAAGCACGCCGCCTGCAAATTGCGCCAACACGCCTGCGCAAGCTTCTCAGTACGGTTGTTCAGCGTCGCGAACTGCACAGTCAGTCGCGGCAGCTGAAGATTGTCGTCGAGTCGTCCCAGGAAACGGCCATGCTGGACGCGGAAAAGATGTCGGTCGTCCTCGACAACCTGTTATCCAATGCTATCGACTTCAGCCCGGAAAATGGCGAAATCCGTCTTTCGGTCAGTCATGTCGACGGTTTGTGGCGTTTTGAGTGCATCGACCAGGGACCGGGCGTCGCCGAAGAAGATCGGCAACGCATTTTCGAGCCCTTCGTCCAGGGCCAGCGTGCTGCACCGGCGCCGCGCCAGGGCAGTGGTGTGGGCCTTTCCATCGTGCGCGAGTTGGTCCGCGCGATGGGCGGCACGGTTTTTCTCGTCCCGCAGGAAACGGGCGCCCATTTTCGTGTGGAAATACCTGATGAGCAGTAATTGTTACGCCTTATCCCGCCGCCTGGCGGTTTTCATTTTTAGCCTTTTTTTCGGGTTGACCGTAGCAGGGTGTGCTTCCGGTCCGCTGGCCAGGAAACTGCACCTCGAAGACACCAGCCCGGATGCGGCGCTGGTCTATAACCAGAGCCTGTCGCGCATGACACCAGCTGAACTGGGGCGCGAACGCACGGTGCTCGCTGCCGTGCCGCAGACGCCCTTCACGCAGGTCCGGCTGGCGCTGCTGCTCGGCCACCCGCGCGTGCAGCAAGATCTGGGCAGGGGGCTGGCACTGCTTGAAAGCGTGCTCAAATCGGCCGAACCGGCGGCGGCGCCTTTCCACCCGCTTGCCCGGCAACTGGCTGACAACTATCAGGAACGCATGAAACTCGAAAGCCAGCTGGAAAAGCAGAGCCAGTCGTTGAACCAGCAGCTGAAGGATAGCCAGCGCAAGACGGCCGAGCTGCAGGAAAAACTCGACAGCCTGGCCAATATTGAACAAGCCCTGATCCCGCGCCCGCGCGTCGTCAGGCCTGATGGAGGCAAGCGGTAATGGCAGCCGGCGCACACGTACTGGTCGTCGATGACGACGAAGACATCCTCAAACTACTGACCATGCGCCTGCGGGCCAAGGGCTTCCGCATCACCGCCGTCGGCTCGGCCGAGCAGGCACTGGCCCAGATCGCCGTCGATCCGCCGCGCGTCGTGGTCAGCGACGTTCGCCTGCCGGGTATCGACGGCCTCGCGCTGTTCGAAGAAATCCGCCGCACCCGGCCGACGCTTCCCGTCATCCTGCTCACCGCCCACGGCAACATTCCCGACGCCGTCGCCGCCACGTCACGGGGTGTCTTCGGCTATCTGACCAAGCCTTTCGACAGCCAGATACTGCTCGAGAAGATCGATCGTGCCCTGCAACTGTCGGCACCGACCTCAAGTCCCGGTGACGAACCCGGCGATGCAGGGAAGGGCGACAACGTCTGGATGGAAGGCGTTGTGTTCCGTAGCAGCAAGATGGCCGAACTGATGGCCGAGGCGCGCATGGTCGCCGCCTCGGACGCCAGCGTGCTGATTCGCGGCGAAAGCGGCAGCGGCAAGGAAGTTCTGGCCCGCGCCATCCACCGCGCCAGCCCGCGCGCCAAGGGGCCGTTCGTCGCCATCAACTGCGGCGCCATTCCCGAACAACTTCTCGAATCCGAACTCTTCGGCCATGCCAAGGGCGCTTTCACCGGCGCCGGCGCCAGCCGTGTCGGCTTGTTCCAGACGGCCAACGGAGGCACGCTTTTCCTCGACGAAATCGGCGACATGCCGCTCGCCCTGCAGGTCAAGCTCCTGCGCGTGCTCCAGGAACGTGTCGTTCGCCCGGTCGGCACCACCAAGGCCGAGCCAGTCGACGTCCGTCTGCTCTCGGCGACACACCGCGACCTCGATCTCGCCATGGCCCAGGGCCAGTTCCGCGAAGACCTTTATTACCGCCTCGACGTTGTCTCGCTGACCCTGCCGCGTCTCGACGAGCGGCGCGAAGACATCCCGCTGCTGGCACTGCATTTCGTCAAACTGCTCGCCGGAAAATACGGCAAGCAGGTCAACGGCTTCGCCCCAGAAGCCCTCGAAGCCCTTGCCACCGCCGCCTGGCCGGGCAACGTCCGGCAACTGTTCAACGTCGTCGAACAAAGCTGCGCGCTAACCTCGACGCCACTCATCCCGCTCACCCTCGTCCAGCGCGCGCTCCGCGTGCCGGTCATGGATGCACTCAACTACGCCGAAGCCAAACAGCGTTTCGAGCGCAACTACCTCGTCCAGCTACTCAAACTGACCGATGGCAGCGTTGCAGATGCGGCACGACTGGCCGAACGCAACCGCACCGAGTTCTATCGCCTGCTGCAAAAGCACGACCTTACGCCAGCCATGTTCCGTAGCGAAGGCGATAGCCCGCCCTCCGGCGGTGACAAGCCAGGCGCAGCCTAGGGAAACGGCGCTGTCACTCCCGACCTCAACGTGCCGGGGGCTCCGCTTCCCGCATCTAAATAGCTGACCGACTCGCGAAATGGCTGTCGTTACATCACGACGTAATGCACGTCGTCAAAAATCATCAGCTCGGCATAGTTGATTGATTAAAAAAGAAAAGAATTTCCTGGCACGGACTTCGCAATGGAGCAATGGCAATCAACAATAAAAGGGAATAGCCATGCTAAAACATCACCTCATGGTCACCAGCATCACCGCTGCCGCCACCTTTGCCGGTCTCGGCCTCTCAGCCTTCGCCACCGACGACCCGCAAGTGCTGGCCGCCATGGTGGCCAATTCCGCAGCGCAGGATATGGCGCTTGGCGACAAGGTCGAAACCCTGCTGCGCTCCGACGTCGGCCTGGCAGGCTCGCAGATACGCATCCTGGCCAGATCCGCCGTGATCACCATCGCGGGTACCGTGCCCGATGAACACGCGCTGCGCCGGGCGCTCAACCTCGCCAGTGAAGTGCGCGGCGTACGTGAAGTGCGAAACGCCCTGGAGGTCGATCTCCCAAAGTGAGGGAAGAGGTCAGCACCGGCCTCCTCAAGGCGCTGATCAGTCTGATTCCAGAGTCACCAGTAGCGCGCCTTCGGCGACTGTATCGCCCTCTGTGACATGAACCTGAACCACCCGGCCCGCGTGCGGGCTGGGAATATCCAGTGCCACCTTGCCCGTCTCCAGTGTCAGAACATAATCGTCTCGCTCCACCCTGTCGCCCACCTTCACCAGCAACTCCAGAATGAACACATCGCCGCTCGCGCACGAGCCGCAACTCGACCAGCACTCGGGGTATTTCGGCATGCGGACAAAGGAAAAAGACATCAGCTATTTTCGGCGGAAACCTTGCATTCTACGCCAGTCTACGTATAATGCGCCGCTCTGACAGTGCGCCCGTAGCTCAGCTGGATAGAGTACTTGGCTACGAACCAAGGGGTCGGGCGTTCGAATCGCTCCGGGCGCACCAGCAGAACAACCCGCCGAAAGTTGAAAGTTTCGGCAACGCAGTAAAAAGCAGTTTAGGTGTGCGCCCGTAGCTCAGCTGGATAGAGTACTTGGCTACGAACCAAGGGGTCGGGCGTTCGAATCGCTCCGGGCGCACCAAAAATTCACGGAAAAGCCACCTTCGGGTGGCTTTTTTGTTTTCCGGATTTCGGAGCCGTGGCACCTTGAGAATTCGGTGCATAAACCTGCAGCATAGAATGCTGAATGATTCGCTGGGGGGCAGGTTTTTCTTGTATCATTCATGCATATGGCGTAGCCTAATCGTATCCATGTATCCATATTCCCTTTTGTTTTATTCGAAGGGATTGGCTGAATATATGTTCAATTCACCAATAAGGAGGCATTGATGCAAACGAATAATATATGGCGCGTGCTAAAAAAAACTCGGAAAATCCGATTTGGTCCGGTAGCTTTCGCGTTCAAGTTTGAGCGCTCGGTAGCCCTCACTTCCAATACTCACACCCATTGGAAAAGGGCCTCCGAACTACATCGTGTTTGGAGAACGAAGCGTACAAAGCATTCAGATCATCCGAATACCAATAACTCTAGGAGTTTGGTTACACATGCCGACGATGGGCATCAATTTGCCGTTATTGTTGGTGTTGGACCGGGGTTTGGATATGCCCTTGCTCGTCGCTTGGCCAACGATGGTATTGGCGTAGTCTTAGTTTCCAGAAACGCACACCATCTGGATGATTTGGTGCTAGAGATACGTGAGTCTGGTGGGTTCGCCTGCGCGTACGGATGCGATGCTACGAGCGAAACCTCGGTGCTTGATTTGTTTTCATTAATTGGTAAGGCGCATGGGGTGCCTCATCTGGTTGTCTATTCTCTTCAGAACTTTGGCCCAGGATTGGTGATAGATATAGAGGTTCCTGCCTTCGAGGATGGATGGAAACACAATTGCCTTGGCTCGTTTCTAGTAGCGAGAAGTGCGGCAAGGATGATGTCGCCATTGGGCAGAGGGTCGATAATCCTAGTTGGCTCTACATCGTCGATTATTGGTAGGGCTGGCCATCTAAACTTGGCTGCTGGCAAATTTGGCCAGCGTGCTATCGCGCAGGTATTGGCTAGAGAGCTTTGGCCTGTCGGAATTCATGTCGCACATCTCCTCATTGACGCAGATATTAGCGAGAATGATTCGGAAGGTGATCTTGGAACATCGTCGGATCCTAAGCAGATAGCTGAAGCTGTAGTCTCAATTCATCGACAACCAAAAACTGCATGGACCAGTGAAATGGATATTCGTCCATGGAATGAGCAATTCTGGGAGCATTGCTAGCCGCATTGGTTATTTACCCCCCGCTGTGGGAGATAACCATTAGTTTCCAAGACACCCAGTTTCATCGTTGACTGGTGGTGGCAATTTTGAATTTTCCCAAGAAAAAATGGCACTTCCAACGAAGTGCCATTTTTCATTTCAGCCTATGAGTTCCCCTTCAGCGCCCACCTGAACGATTTTGTTTTTGCCCATTTTTTCCGGTTGACCGTGGGATTCCGCCCTGACGGGCTGTGGGACCGGCGCCGGGGCGTTTGGGGGCGTCGTCGAAGCCGACCCAGTTGCTGGGCGTGCCTTTGCCGCCTCGGCCGCCGGCTACCTTTGGTTTTTTGATCTTCTTCGCGGCGATTGCGGCGGCGCCGGTCAGCGGGATTCGGTGGTCGGGTTCGAAGCCGGGTTCTTCTTCGCGGCTGAGGGTTTGCTTGAGAAGCGTTTCGATGGCGGCGAGCATCGGGGCTTCGTCGGCGCAGATCAGTGAGATGGCTTCGCCGGTGGCGCCGGCGCGGCCGGTGCGGCCGATGCGGTGGATATAGTCTTCGGCGACGATGGGCAGGTCGAAATTGACGACTTGCGGCAGGTCGTCGATGTCCAGCCCTCGGGCGGCGACGTCGGTGGCGACGAGAATCTGTATTTCGCCGGCCTTGAAGCTTTCCAGCGCACGCAGGCGGGCCGGTTGCGGCTTGTCGCCGTGGATGGCATCGGCCTTGATGCGCTTGGCCTGGAGGATGCCGACCAGGTCGTCGGCGCCGCGCTTGGTTTTGACGAAGACGAGCACCTGGCCCCATTTCCTGTCCTTGCGCATGAACAGGAAGAGTTCGGTCTTGCGCTTCTTGTCGACGGGCACCATCCACTGTTTGACGGCCTTGACGGTGCTGTTGGGCGGGCTGATTTCGATGGTCAGCGGGTTGCGCAGGCGGGCCTTGGCCAGGCTGCGGATGACTTCGGAGAAGGTGGCCGAGAAGAGCAGCGTTTGCCGCTTTTTGGGTAGGGCGGCGAAGACGGCGTCGAGTTCGGTCGAAAAGCCGAGGTCGAGCATGCGGTCGGCTTCGTCGAGAACGAGCACCTGCACCTTGTTGAGTTTGAGGGCGTTCTGGCTGTAGAGGTCGAGCAGGCGGCCGGGGGTGGCGACGAGGACATCGACGCCACGGCGCAGGCGCATCATCTGCGGGTTGATGCTGACGCCGCCGTAGGCCGCGTAGGTGCTGACGCCGCTGTGTTCGCCATACTGGCGGAAGCTGGCGTGGACCTGTTCGGCCAGTTCGCGCGTCGGCACGAGGACGAGGGCGCGCACGGAATTGCTGCCGACCTTGATGCCATCGGTGGCCAGGCTGTGCAGGATGGGCAGGGCGAAGCCGGCGGTCTTGCCGGTGCCGGTCTGGGCGGCGGCCATCACGTCGCGCCCTTCGAGAATGGCGGGAATGGCCTGCTTCTGAATCGGCGTCGGCGTCTTGTAACCGAGCGTTTCGAGGGATTGGAGCAGCGTTTCGGCAAGGCTGAGGGCGGAGAAGGTCATGGGCGGGGAGGGGAAAACGCGTGGTCAGCAGAGGAGCGAGTTTAACCCGCCGCACTGATCGCGGCGGGGTGCAATCCGCTTAGCGCCGCGTGAGCAGCAGGCCGCACTCCAGATGGTGCGTGTAGGGGAACTGGTCGAAAACCGCCGAGGCGGCGATCAGGTGGGTGTCCTGCAGGGCGGTGACGTTCTCGAACAGGGTCTGCTGGTTGCAGGAGATGTACAGGATGCGGTCGAAGCCGCGCGCCAGGTCGAGCGTCACGGCATCCAACCCGCTGCGCGGCGGGTCGACGAAGAGCGTGGCGTGGCGGAAGGGTTCGAGGTCGATGTCCTTGAGGCGCGTGAAGGTTTCGCGGCCGGACAGGGCATCGCTGAACTCTTCGCTCGACATGCGGGCGATGGCGACGTTTTCAACGTTGTTGGCGGCGAGGTTGTATTGCGCGGCATGGACGGAGGATTTGCTGACTTCGGTGGCGAGCACCTTGTCGAACAGCGGGGCCAGCGCGATGGTGAAATTGCCGTTGCCGCAATACAGCTCGACCAGGTCGCCGCCAATACCGGCAGCCTGCTGGCAGGCCCAGCCGAGCATCTGGCGGTTTACGCCGCCGTTGGGTTGGGTGAAGCTGCCTTCGACCTGCTGGTAGCGCAGCTGGCGGCCGTTGAGTTCGAATTCTTCGAGCACCCAGTCACGGTCGAGCGCCAGCTTTTGCCCCCGGCTGCGGCCGATGATGCGGATGCCGAGTTCGCCGGCAAGCTCGCGGGCGGCGGTTTCCCAGGCTTCGTCGAGGTTACGGTGATAAATCAGCGTGACCAGCATGTCCCCACTCAGCGTGGCGAGAAAATCGGCCTGAAACAGGCTGCGGCGCAGGGTAGGGCTGATGGCAAGGCGGTCGCGCAGGCGCGGCATCAATGCGCAGATGGATTCGGCGGCGGGCGGGAAGGTGTCGAGCGTGATCGGCACCTTGGGGTCTTCCGGGTCGAACATCGCGTAGTCGAGGCGGTCGCCGTCGTGCCAGATGCGGAACTCGGCGCGCAGACGGTAGTGCAGCGGCGTCGAGGCGTGGGCAACGGTATTGGCCACGCCGAGCGCGGCAAAGGTCTGCTCGAAATGGGCGAATTTGCTGGCAAGCTGGGCCGGGTAGCCGGCCGGGTCGAATATTGGAAGTGGCATGGTTTGACGCGGTTTGATGCTGTTTCGGGCCGAAAAATGCGCTGCGGCCACTGACGGAGGGCGAAATATACGCCGGTCTGGATACTTAGGGGAGTATTGCTGGCAAATCCGGGCGGGGCATGCCACCCCGCCGCCTTCGGATGAATCAGTCGAACTTGCCCGAGTCCAGGGCGACCGGAATATTGGCTGTGACGCGGTCGAAGGCGATGATTCGTTTGCCCTTGTGGTCCTTCAGGAAATCATCGGCATCGACCTTGCTGGCCAGCGGCACGAGTTCATGGCCCATCGGGCCGAGAACGTCGGAGCCGATGACGAACAGCGCCTTGCGTGCATCGATCCGTTCCAGATTGTAGAAATCGGTGACGAAGATGCCGGCAATGTCTTCCTTGCGATGATTCGGCGCGTACTTGGGCAGGTCGTGCAGGAACTTGAACATGTCCTTGGCACCGTCGAAGAAATGGGCGTGACCATCCTTCCAGGTAACGACAGCTACCCAGTTCGTGTACTTGGATACCAGCATGCCGCACACCGGGCATAGATCCTTGGCGCCGGGTTTGGGCACGGCCTGGGCAAAGGCCAGGCTGGCGCAGAGCGCCAGCCCGAGGCCGAGAAGGGCGCGGCGTTTCATTAGCCCTTCTTCATTTCTGCGGCACGCTTGCGGCGTTCTTCGCGGTTCTTGCGAATCATGCTCACGTCGTCGGCCATGCCGAGATAGCTTTCACGCAAGGCATCGTTGAAATTGCCCAGTGTGCCACCATGCTTGGCTTGGAATTCCTTGGCAATGTCGGCCGAGGCGAAGGAATGCTTGCTTTTCTTGGTCATTGCATGTTTGAGATCGGCACCGATCAGGTAGGTCAGATTGTCGACCGGAAGCAGCGGACGCGGTTCGACGGTCGAACCGTAATCCGGGCCCCAGATGTTCTTCGGTTCGCGGTCGATATTGACGCCCAGGCTGAGTGCCAGGCAGTGGATGGAGCAGACGCCATCGCTCAGATCATCGGCGTACTGGACCAGCATGCGGGCACGGTGATGCTCCTTGCGATCCATGCCGCAATACGGGCACTTCGGGTATTTCTCGAATTCGTTTTCCAGCGGCTTGGCGTCGGCCGCTTTCTTGGGAATGAACTGGTTCGGCGTGCCGTCGGTAGCGCAGGCGGTATTGGCCCCGGCCTGTGCAGAGACTGTGGCGAGGCCGGACAGGGCGGATAGTTTGAGAAGGTCACGGCGTTTCATTTTGCTCTCCCTTTCATTGTTTGTTAGCCATTCAATATTAGCGCCCGGTGATGTGCCAAGCCTGCGACATAGTGTCGCACTCAGCCGAGCAGCTTGTTCATCACGGCGTAGTAACGGATGCCCTGCCAGAGCGTCGATACGCCCAGCGCGATAACGAACAGCGCAGCGCCTTTGAGCAGCCAGCCACGCAGTTTCGGGCCGAGCTTGCCAAACAGGAAGGAAGCCGACAGCATCGAGGGCAGGGTGCCGGCACCGAAGGCCAGCATCAGCAGGCCACCTTCCAGCACCGAAGGCGCCGTGGTGGCCTTGACGGCCATCGCCATGGTCATTGAGCACGGCATCAGGCCGTTGATGGCACCGCCGATCAGCGCGCCGACCACCGGGCCTTTCTGAACAGCCAGCATGAATTGTTTGCGTAGCCAGGCGATGGGCGCGAAACCGAGGCGGTTGCGGAAGGGCGAGACGCCGAGCAGATCGAGACCGAGCAGGATGACGACGATACCGGCAACGATCTGCAGCACGCCCTGCAGCTTGCCGAACTGGCCAGTGGAAATGAGCACTGCACCAATCGCCGCGGCAATCAGGCCAACGACCGTGTAGATGCCGACCCGCGCCCCGTGATAGGCCAGATACGGCCAGACGCCCTTGGCGCCCAGCTTCATGAAGAATCCGGAAACCAGCCCGCCGCACATGCCCAGGCAATGGCCACTGCCGAGCAGGCCGGTCATGAAGGCGAGCATGTAGGAAAACTCGGCGATGGCGTGGTGCTGGCTGTGGTCCATGAGTGCCTTGCTACGGTCAACCGTAAAAAACGGCCAAAATTGAAATATTCACCGTTGCAGGCGCAGGGAGTTGGCAACAACCGAGGTCGAGCTCATCGCCATCGCTGCCGCAGCGATCATCGGGTTGAGCCGGCCGGCGGCGGCGACGGGGATGGCGATGACGTTGTAGCCGAGCGCCCAGAACAGGTTCTGGCGAATGATCGCCATGGTCCGCCGCGACAGGTCGATGCCGGCTGCAACACGGGCGATATCGCCGCCGACCAGCGTGATGTCGGCCGATTCGACGGCGATGTCGGCGCCGCCACCGATGGCGAAACCGACGTCGGCGGCGGCCAGGGCCGGCGCGTCGTTGATGCCGTCGCCGATCATGCCGACCTTTTCGCCGGCTTCCTGCAGCTGGCGAATGGCGGCCAGCTTGTCGGCCGGGGTGCAGCGGGCCAGTACATGGTCGATGCCGACTTCGCGGGCGACGTGGCTGGCGACGGCTTCCAGGTCGCCGGTCGCCATCACGGTTTTTAGGCCGAGGTGATGGAGCAGGGCGATGGCTTCCCGGGCGCCTTGGCGGGCCTGGTCTGCAATGGCAAAAATGGCCACCGGTTGGCCGTCGACCGCAGCAAAGACCGGCGTCTTGCCCTGTTCGGCCAGGCGGTGCGCTTCATCGGCCAGCGGCGCGCAGGCAATGCCCATTTCGTCGAGCAAGGCGGCGTTGCCGATGACGATGTCCAGCCCATCGACCTGCGCCGTGACGCCGCGCCCCGGGTGGGCGGCAAAGGATTCGGCGGCCAGCGTGTCTTTCCGGCGTGGCTTGCTCCACTCGGCCAGGGCGCGCGCCAGGAAATGCTCGGAACCCGCTTCGGCAGCGCCGATCAGGCCGGCCAGTCGGGCTTCGTCGATGCCAGGTAGGATGAAGGTGTCGGTGACGACCGGCTTGCCTTCGGTGATCGTGCCGGTCTTGTCGAAAACGATGGTGGTCAGCTTGGCCGCCGTTTCGAGCGCTTCGCCGTTGCGGATGTAGATGCCGCGCTTGGCGGCCTGGCCGGTACCGACCATGATGGCAGTCGGCGTGGCCAGCCCGAGGGCGCAGGGGCAGGCGATGAGCAGCACGGCGACCGAATGGGCCAGTGCTGCGGACACCGGGGCGCCGGCCATGGCCCAGCCGCCAAAGGTCAGCGCGGCAATGCCGCCGACAGCCGGCACGAAGCGGGCCGAAATGCGGTCGGCCAGTTTCTGCACCGGCAGCTTGCTGCCCTGCGCCTGGTCGACCAGCTTGACGATGCCAGAGAGGACGGTGTCGCCGCCAACCGCGGTCACGGTCATGACAAAGCTGCCGTTGCCGTTCAGGCAGCCGCCGATCACCTTGTCGCCGGTGGTTTTGGCCACCGGCAGAGATTCGCCGGTAATCATCGCTTCATCGATCGAGGAAGCGCCTTCGAGCACGCAGCCGTCGGTCGGAATCTTGTCGCCGGCCCGCACGCGCAGGCGGTCGCCGATCTGCACGTCGTCGATGGCCACTTCGAATTCGGTGCCGTCGGCCTCGATGCGCAGTGCCGTTTCCGGCTGCAGTTCGATCAGCTTGCGGATTGCCTCGCCTGCCTTGCCCTTAGCGCGTTCTTCCATGTAGCGGCCGAGCAACACGAAGGTGCAGATGCCGGCGGCCGACTCAAAATAGACGTGGTGGTGCATCTTCAGCACGCCGGGAATGCTGTAGGCCCAGGCGGCGCCGGCGCCGATGGCGATCAGCGTGTCCATGTTGGCCTCGCCCTGCTTGGCCAGCATCCAGGCCTTGCGGAAAATGCTGTTGCTGCTGCCGAAGAGGATGGCCGACGACAGGGCGAACTCCATGACGCGCAAAGCCGGCGAGCGATGCATGGCCATGCCGGAAATCATCACCGGCACGGTCAGGATGGCTGCCTGGATGAAACGCTTCTTGGCTTCCTCGACGCGCTCTTTTTCACGCTCGACGATCAGCCGGCGCTGGCTCAGCGTGTCCATCGGCCGCGTTGAGTAACCCAGCGCGCCGACGACTTTCGACACCGCTTCGCGGTCGATGACGCCATTGACCGTCACCGTCTCGGCAGCGAAGTTGACCGAGGCGTAGCGCACGCGCGGGTCGCGCTTGAGCTTCATTTCGATCAGCAGGGCGCAGGAGGCGCAGCTCATGCCTTCGATGGCCAGCGAACATTCCTGCACCGGGCCGTCGACCGGCGCGGCAACGACCGGCGCCGCTTTCGGCGCGGCGATCAGGTTGCCGAGCACGGCGTCCAGCGTCGCCAGCAGCCGCTCTTCCGGCAAGGCCGCGGGGTCGTATTCGACGACCAGCGAACCGATGTCGGCGACGATGCGTACCTCCTTGATGGCCGGATGCTTGCGCAGCAGGATTTCCAGGATGTAGCACCGCTCCTGCTCTTTTTCGAGCGCGGGCGCCAGCACCCGAAGGCGGCGGCGCAGGCGGTGGGCGATCCGGAAATGCTTGGGAGTCATTTGGTTTTGCGGTAGCGGACGAGCAGGAAGACGAGGTAGAACACCGTCAGCCAGGCATTGCTGTTGGCCACCGGATTTTGCAGCCAGCGCTTGGTGATCAGGTCCCAATGCACGCGGATCAGGTAGAAAGCGACGATGTCGTTGAAGAAATTTGTGATTGCCTTCTCGGTCAGGGCGCTTTCGACCATCGGCTGGAAACGGGCCTGCAGCGAACCTTCGGGCGGCGGCTCGACCGGAATGATCATTGCCTTGAGCTTGTCGAGCAGCGGCTGCAAGCCGTTATTCAGGTCTAAGGACGGGGCGACTTCCGGCTCTGCAGCCGGTGCTGCATCCAGCGGCAGGCCGGGCAGCAGGCTGAACAGGTGGCGGGCGACCTCGGACGTGCTTAAAATCAGCGCATCGAAGCGGATGGAAATCCGCTTCCAGCCACGGTCGACCGCAGCACTGCTCAATCCGGCCAGAGATTTCATGCCCTCTTCGAGGGCGACCACGGCGGTCTCGCCGCAGATTTCGGCCGGCAGTTCGAGGCGCAGATAGCCCGGCTCGCGGTGCAGAACGACGATGCGTTGCGCCAGTTCGGCGGTTTGCGTCATGCGGCCTCCGTCAGGCAGCCGGGGTTTCGCTGGCCGCTGCGGCCGGCGGCGGATTGCCGGCGAGCTTGTCCTCAGCTTCGGCCATCAGGTCGTTCAGGTTTTCCTTCTGGTGCAGCGCGAAATCCTTGCCCATGCCGGTCGCCTTGGACAGACCTTCGACGATTTCCTTCTGATACTTGAAGAACAGGAAACCGGCCGCAATCCCGCCCGCCGCGCCGACGGCCAGCAGGGCCAGCGGATTGCGTAGCAGGGCGCCGCCGAGCAGGCCCTTGCCGGCGGCAAAGCCGGCGCCCGCCATCATCGCGCCGGTGGCCATCGGCTTGCTCATCATGTGGCCGGCCTGACTCATCATGTGCGGCATGTTCTTCATCATTTCTTCGGTCATCATGGTCGTTTCCTTTCAGGATTTCTTGTCTGCATTCTGGCTATTTTGAACCGGCGTTTCCTTGATGTCATGCAACATCTCATAAATTCCCCGGCAACCCTCGCAGCAGAACTGGTACTGCTTCTCCGGCGTGTTCAGGACGAAGGGCTTGATCCCGACGTCGAGGCTGCACAGGTCGCAGGCGCGGTTCTCGCTCATTGCAGCAATTCCTGGACGTGGCGGGCGAAGGTGGCCTCATCGGCCTCGCCGACGATCTTGCCGCGCACGATGCCCTTGGCGTCGATGAAGAAGGTCGTCGGCAGGCCAACGACGCCGTAGCTGCGGGCGATGGCCGAGTTTTCATCGAGCAGCGCCGGGTAGGTGACGCCGATCTTCTTGATGAAGGCGTTGATCGTTGCCTTGTCCTGCCCGGCGTTGATGGCCAGCACCTGCAGCTTGCCCTTGTTTGCCTGATAGACCGTTTCGATGGCCTTCATTTCGCCTTCGCAATACTTGCACCAGTCGGCCCAGAAACGGACGACCAGCGGCTTGCCGAAATAGGCGGCGGGAAAATGCTCAGCCCCGCCATCGACCCGGGAGGTCTGGAAGGTAGGGGCAATGCTGCCGATGTTGATGTTGGCCTTGGGCGCTTCCTTGCCGCAGGCACTTAGAAACAGGGCGAGAATCAGGAGAAAAAGGCGCATTTCAGTGTTCGATCAGGATCAGGTTGGAAGTCAGCACGAACCAGGTGGCCAGCGCGGTGAACAGAATATAGCCTGCTGCGGTCAACCCGGAAAAACGGCTGGAAATGGCAGGAATGATTCTGGCCAGACTCGGCACCCGGGCGAAGGGCTGCATGGCCCCGGCGCCCAGCCCGGCCGCCGTGGCGACGAAGAGCGGAATGTAGAGCCAGTAGCCCTGGTAATCGTATTCCGGCTTCAGGATGCAGAACGGGCAGTGGTGGTGCGGGTGCTCGTAGATGTAGAGCGAAATGAAGGACAACACGCCGGTGATGGCAGCAACGAAGCCGCCGGCACTGGTCAGGGCCAGCAGATAGCCGCTGACTCGCCCGCCGCGTCGCCAGTGCCACAAGGCGACGCCGATGGCAGCAGCCATCGCGCCGTAGAACAGCCAGATGGCCGGCAGCGGTTCCAGACCGGAGGCCTCGGCGGCAATGGTCTTCGACTCCTCCGAAAACATGCTGCCGCAGCAGGAGGTGATCACGTTGGCCTTGAGGGCGGAGAAATACTGGAATTCCAGCCAGAAACTACTGACCAGAACGGGCAGCAGGAGCAGCAGCAAACCGTATTTGATGCGAACTAGCGGGTAATCGCGGGCCTGGGTGTCGACGTGGTTGATGGCCAGCCACATGGCCGCCAGAAAGAAGACTGCGATCTGGGTCAGCAACGAGGGAAACCCATAGCCATTGACATTGAGCGTACCGACCGCGCACATGGCGCCGACGAACATGACCGACAGCCGGTCGGCGTTGAAGACGAAAAGCAGCAGCGCCGCCAGCTGGGCGAGCATGACGAAGGACAGCAGCGTCGAGAACAGATAGGTACGGCGTTCCAGGGCCAGTTGCCGCTCGGAGCCGCTATTGATGTCCCAGTGGCGGATGACCTGCACGGCGAAGGGCGCAGCGGCGAGCAGCATGAGTACCGCGACGCCGGCGGCCATGAGCAGCGCGATGATGGCGGGCTGGAAGAGCATCAGCCGTCCACGAGGCGGCCGTCGCGCATGCCGACGACGCGATGCACGGCGCTCGATTCGACGACCAGCGGGTCGTGGCTGGTCAACAGCACCGTCTTGCCGGCGGCGGTGAAGCCTTCGAGGATGGCCATGAATTCCTTGGATAGCGCGGTATCTAGATTGGCCGTTGGCTCGTCGGCGATGATCACTTCCGGGTTGTTGATCAGGGCGCGGGCGATGGCGACGCGCTGCTGTTCGCCGCCGGACAGCCATTCGACCTTGGCCGCGCTGCGGTGGCCGAGCTTGAGCTGGTCGAAGAGTTCGCCGGCGGCCGCGACCAGTTCGGCGCGTGGCCGGCCGGTCGGAAAGGCCGGCAGGATGACGTTTTCGAGCGCCGACAGGCCCTTGATCAGGTTGAATTGCTGGAAGACGAAGCCGAAGCTCTGGCGGCGGATGTCGGTCAGGAAGCGTTCGGGCAGGCCGGAAATGTCCTCGCCCTTGAAGCGCACGCGGCCGCTGGTCGGTCGGCTCAGGCAGCCGACGATGGTCAGCAGCGTGGTCTTGCCAGAACCGCTCGGGCCGCGGAAGGCGGTGACCTTGCCAGCTTCGACCGTCAGATCGATACCGTGCAGCGCCCAGTATTCGTTGGGCTGGTTCTGGTTAAAGGCTTTCTTGATGTTGCTGAGTTCGATCATCGCATCACCGCATCAGGGTCGGTGATTGCCGCCCGCCAGATCGGCACCAATACTGCCGCCGTGTAGGGAAACACCGTGAAGAAGAACAGGGTGGCGATCTGCAGGCCGTCCACCGCCGGGACCAGCGTGAATTTCGGGTAAAGCACTGACCAGCCCTTGAGCACCGGCTCGAAGACCGCCGCGCCAAAATGGAAGACATGCACGTAAGCGGCGATGAAGCCGAGCAGGAAGGCTGTCAGCGAAATGAGCAGGCCCTCCCAGGTTTTCATGCGGATGACGTCGCCGGTTTCCCAGCCGATGGCCTTGAGGATGCCGATCTCGCGCTTTTCCTCGGCCGACAGCCCGGATGCCTTCTCCCAGGCGAGGATGGCGAAGGCGAGGATGGCGCCGGCCAGTACCGTCAGGATGATGCCCTCGCGCCAGTCGAAAACGCTCTGGTAGGTGCGCAGGACTTCCTCGCGCAGGATGGGGCGGGAATCGGGTAGCGCGCTCGACAGCTTGGCGGCGACCGTGCGGACTTCCTGCGGATTGGCCACCGACAGCGCAATGTCGGTGTAGTGCCCGGCCGGGTACTCGAAGAAACTGCGGAAGTCGTTTTCCGAGAGCAGCACGAGATCGGCCGAGAGGAGTTCGGAATCCGGCGACAGCACGGCCGAGACCTCGAAAGTGAACAGCTTGCCGGAATAGGAGCGGAAGGAAATGGTGTTGTGTTTGTCCAGCCCCCGCTCGCGGGCCAGCGCGTTGCCGACCATGATGTGACCGTCCGCCACCTCATCGGCCGGCCGCGCCATGAAGGTGTAATTGGCGTTCAGCACCGGGTCGTAGTAATAGCCCCAGAGCCGGCCTTCCTTCTTCTGCACGCCACGGATGCGGCCGATCTTGTCGAGGTAGCCGGGCGGAATCAGATCGTGCCGGCCAGCCACCATGCGTTGCAGGATCACTTCCGGCGAACCGGCCAGGACGAAGGTGGCCTCCGTGCGCAAGGCGTGGGTGAATAGCGTCAGCGAGGCGAGCACGAAGACGAGCAGCGTGTAGGCCAGCAGCAGGCCGATGTTCTTCGTCTTGCGCCGGGCCAGCGAGGCCAGCGTGAAGTCAATCAGGTGACGTTGTTTTTCCAGCCAGATTCGCATGGGATTGGGTCAGGATAGCCGGGGGAGGAAGCAGCGAGCCGCTCGGGAAATGGTCGAAGGCGCCGGGATGGTCCTGCAGGGCCGAATGCAGGTCGGCCTGGGTCGGGTGGCGGGTGTAGCGGGCTTCGGTGAATAGTGCGAGATCGGTCAGGCCGAGTTTTTCGACCAGCGCGCGGTTGGCTTGAAGTTTTTCCTCGTTTGCTACGGTCGACCGGAAAAACAGGCCAAAAATCAAAAGGCAGACGGCGACGAGCGCCGCCAGCAATCCGAGTGCGAACGTCGACGGCCGCATCAAAGCAGCTTTCTTACCGCCGCGACTACCTTGTCGGTCGGTGCGCCGAGTTCAAGAACGCTGGCCAGTTTGCCATCCGGCCCGATGACGTAGGTCGAGGTCGTGTGATCGACTGCGTAGCTGCCATCGGCACGCTTCGGCTGCAGTATGTATCCGGCACCGTAGGCCTTGGCCAGCGTGGCGATTTCCTCGACCGTGCCGGTGGCACCGATCATTTCCGGATGGAAGAAGGCCGTGTATTCCTTCAGATGCTTGACGCTGTCGCGCTCGGGGTCGACCGAGATCATGATCAGCTTGACCCGGCTGCGCTCCTCGCCACTCAACGCCTTCAGCGCTTGGCCGCCGGAGGCGAGCGAGGCGGGGCAGACGTCAGGGCAGTTGGTGTAGCCGAAATAGACCAGCAACACCTTGCCACGCAGGGCTTTCGAGTCCACCGGGCCGTCGGCCGACTGCAGGACGAAATCGGCGCCGACCGGCAGTTTCGGATCGCGTGCCTGCTGGCAACCGATCAACAGTGTCATCGCCAGGGCGAGGGCCATCAAGGCAAATTTTTTCATGGTCCGGAAAAACAAAAGGCAGACACGAAGTCTGCCTGTGGTGATGCCGCTACGACAGCGCTCAGATCAAAAACGGTTCGAGGCCCGCATCAGTGCGCCACGCAGGGCGATGGTCACCGCCGAGCCGAGGCCGACGCGCTGGGCAACGGCCGGCAGGATGATCAGCGAGGCCAGTGCAAAGCCAGCGCCAAGCAGCAAGGAAGCCATTTCTGGCTGATTTTGTGTTGTCTGTTTTTGATTCATGGCGCTCTCCCTAACGCGTTTGCGCCATCCTACCCAGTTTGGGCTGCGCAGGGGATGCGACATATTGCCGCAGGCGCTGGCAAAAGGCGTCGGGGAGCAACCATGGAGACATGATTTCACGGTGGCATTTTTGCCGTTCAGACGGTATAACGCCATAGAACTTCGGCCTTGGCCGGCACGCGTACAGAATGAACACGGGATTGAGAATGAATATCGCACTACGGATGCTGGTTGCCCTCGTGGCGTTTGTTTTGCCCTTCGCTACCCAGGCTGGCGATCACGGTGGTGGCGGGGCGCAGGAGCCGATGGTATTTACGGTCAACATTGGTACAGCAAACTATTTGCAGTTCGGGCTGATCCTGGAGCCGGCCATTCCGGAGGCGGCTGGCGCCATTGCCGCCTACAAGCCGAAAATACAGCACGCGATCATTTTGCTGATGGCGGGCAAGGACATGGCCAAGTTGCGCACACTGGAAGGCAAGAAAGAGTTGATTGAAGAGCTTGTCGAGCTGGCCAATCTTGCCATTCGAGAGGATGAGAAAACCGGGGTCAAGGAAGCCTTGTTCACCCGCTTCCTGATCCAGTAAGCAGGACAGGACCAGCCGATGAAGTCCTATTCGGAAGCTGTCGACGCTGCCCTGGATGCCGTGGCCGAGCACCTTCGCCATGCGCGCAGTGCCTTGTTCATTACCGGTGCTGGCATTTCTGCCGATTCCGGCCTGCCCACCTATCGTGGGGTTGGCGGGCTTTATGACAGCGAGGCAACGGAAGAGGGCTTGCGCATCGAGGATGCATTGTCCGGAGATGTTTTTGCCATGCGCCCGGACATCACCTGGAAATACCTGATCCAGATCGAAGAGAACTGCCGCGGCGCCAAGCCGAATTCGGCACATCTGGCCATTGCGTCACTGGACGAGCATCTCGATCGGGTCATGGTCTTCACGCAGAACGTTGATGGACTGCATCGCCAAGCTGGCAGTCAGGACATCGTCGAGATTCATGGCAACCTGCAGGAGCTCGAGTGCACCCAGTGCAGCCATGAGGAAGTTGCGGCGGACCTGAGCGGTCGGGAAGTGCCACCGCTGTGTCCTGCGTGCGGTGCCGTTCTGCGGCCGCGGGTGGTGCTTTTCGGCGAAGCCTTGCCCGAGGAGCCGCTGGATCGCTTCATCGACGCCTTCCAGACAGGTTTTGACATTGTTTTTACGATCGGGACATCAAGCATCTTCCCCTACATCACACAGCCGGTCGTGCTGGCGGCAGGCAGTGGAATTCCGACGGTGGAAATCAATCCGTCACGAACGATGCTCACTGACATTGTCGATTATTACCTGCCGCTCGGGGCTGTTGAAGCGATGACTGCGATTCTTGAAAGGCTGGCTCTGGAGCCTCGCCCAGCCTGAATAGTTGGAAATTTCCAACACATCGTTTCGAAGAAATGGTGCGGTGCACAAAAAGCTGTTGACAAGCGCTTCTCTGTGACTAGAATGGAGCCATGCTGCAGTGCAACATAAAAGGCTGTGGCGAATAAATCACCCCAACCTCCAGGAGAAGCAACCATGTTCGTCAAACCCGAAGATTTCGCCAAGTCCGGTATCAGCACCGCCCTGTTCTTTGCCAACACCACCTTTGATGGCATCGAGCGTCTGGCCCTGTTGAACCTCGCCGCCGCCCGTTCCGTTTTCGAAGGCGCCATGTCCAACTTCAACGCGCTGCTCGGTGCCAAGGATGTCCAGGCTTTCGTTTCCCTGCAGAAGGAACTGGCTTCCCCGTCCATCGAAAAGGGCATGGAATACTCGCGTAACGTGATCGCCATCGCTTCCGAAACCAAGGACAAGCTGGCCAAGGAAGTTGAAACCAAGGTTGCAGAAAACACCGCCAAGGTTTCCGGCATGGTTGAAAAGGCTCTGGCTTCCGCTCCGGCCGGTTCCGAAGTTGCCGTCGCTGCAGTCAAGACCGCCATCAAGACCGCCAACGAAGCCTACGAAGGCCTCAACAAGGCTGCCAAGCAGGCTGCTGAAGTTGCCGAAGCCAGCGTTGCCGCTGCTACCAGCGCCACGATGAAGGCTGCCAACGTTGCCGCCGCTCCGAAGGCTTCCAAGAAGGCTGCCTAAGCCTGAATGCGCCAAGCTTCAAGAACCGGAGCTCGTCTGCGGTAATTGATAAAAAAGCCCTTGAAATTCAAGGGCTTTTTTTCTTTGAGAAATGGGAATGAACATCGCCATGCCACACACCCACGCCCACACGAAAGCTGAAGCCATCCACGACGCCCTCGAGGTGTTCGAGGAAGTGCATCACCACCAGCCGGATGCCCATGAAAAGGCGCGCCTTGTCTCGGACACCATCAAGGACTGGGAGCATGAAGAGGTTGAAGCCCGGCATTCTGCCGATGCCTGATAGGGCTTGCTGAAAAGACAACCGGGCCGGCTCTTTGTTGAGCCCGCCCGGTTTTTTTATTTGCGCGGTGCCTTCATCGGTTTGCCCTTGCCGCCGCGGTTGCCGCGACAGATATCCAGGCGTTCGCCCTTGAGCTTGCCGGCCACGCCATCGACGACAGGGATGATGTCTTCCAGCGCCGTCTTGCCGGGATCGGCATCGATCAGCTTGAGGCCTCGGCCTTTCGGCAACTGGCGTACCTCGACGATATTGAATACCAGCGCCCGGCCATCTTTAGTCACGCAGGCAATTTCACCTTGCGGTGCCGGCGCGAAAACAACCGGCAATTCGCCTTCGGGCAATGTCATAAATGCCTTGCCGGCCTTGCCGCGTGACAGGAGATCGGCGCCTTGGCAGCGGAAGCCGTAGCCACCGCTGGCAGCGACCAGATAGAGCGCTTCATTCTTGATCGCCACGGCCAGGCAGGGCTTGCCGCCGTCCTGGAAATCGGCCAGCGAGGTGGCCGGGATGCCGTCACCCTTGCCGCCGGGGATGTCCGAAGCGGGAATCGAGTAGGCGCGGCCCTTGGTGTCGAGCAGGATCAGGTTATCGACTGTCCGGCAGGGCAGGCAGGCCAATAGTTCGTCGCCGGAACGGAAAGAGAGTTGCGTCGGGTCGATATTGTGGCCCTGACGCGAGCGCAGCCAGCCGTGTCTGGAGACGATCAGCGTGGTCGGCTCATCGACGATGGAGACTGTTTTTGCATCCGACATGGTCACCTTGGCATCGGCTTCGATCAAGGTGCGGCGGTCATCGCCGTACTTTTTCGCATCGGCTTCGATTTCGGCCGCGACGCAAGCGCGCATGGCTTCGTCGGAATTCAGCAGCTTGTTGAGGCCGGCGGCTTCTTCGCGCAGCTTGGCGAGCTCCTCGCCGATCTTGATGCCTTCCAGCCGCGCCAACTGGCG
Organism: Dechloromonas sp.; assembly: GCA_016790815.1. Classification (GTDB taxonomy): domain Bacteria; phylum Pseudomonadota; class Gammaproteobacteria; order Burkholderiales; family Rhodocyclaceae; genus Azonexus. Next base: position 108 of record JAEUOG010000050.1, on the reverse strand, counting down.
CAGGCGGATTTCGAGGATGTCTTCGGCCTGGATTTCGGAGAGCTTGAAGTGCTTGATCAGGTCAGCCTTCGGATCATCCGATTCGCGGATGACCTTGATGACCTTGTC